>CAYVDY010000072.1:0-17719 GCA_964450255.1 uncultured Candidatus Solibacter sp.
GGAAGGCCGTGGCGGCGGCGTTGGGCGATGGATTTGCTGTGAGCGTGTCGCACGAGATTTGTCCGGAGTTCCGGGAGTACGAGCGGGCATCGACGACGGCGTTGAATGCGTATGTCGGCCCGATGATGTCTGCGTATCTGAGGAAGCTGGCGGCGGCGACTCACCATCGTGTTTGGGTGGTGTAGTCCAACGGCGGCTCGATCACGGTGGAGGAGGCCGGGCGGCAGGCGGTGCGGACCATCCTCTCTGGGCCGGCGGGGGGCGTAACGGGGGCGGTGGAGACGGCACGGGCGTCGGGTTATGCGCAGATTCTGGGCTTCGACATGGGGGGCACATCGACCGATGTGAGTCTGTGCGACGGGATGCCCAGGGAGACGATGGAGGGCCTGGTGGACGGGCTGCCTGTGAAGACACCGATGCTGGAGATCCACACGGTGGGGGCGGGCGGCGGTTCGATTGCGTGGGTAGATGACGGCGGGTTGCTGCGGGTGGGGCCTGGGAGCGCGGGTGCGGTGCCGGGGCCGGCGTGCTACGGGGTGGGCGAGCGGGCGACGGTGACGGACGCGCACGTGGTGCTGGGGCGGATCGCCGCGGATCAGTTGGCGGGCGGATCGATGACGCTGGATGTGGACCGGGCACGGGCTGCGGTGGAACGAGTTGCGGAGCCCCTGGGACTGAGCGTGGAAGAGGCGGCGGCTGGGATCCTGAGTGTGGCCAATGCGACGATGAGCCGGGCCGTGCGCGTGGTGAGCGTGGAACGGGGGCACGATCCGCGAGACTTTGCCTTGGTGGCGTTTGGGGGATGCGGCGGGCTGCACGCGTGCGAGATGGCGGAGGATCTGGGCATCGGGACGGTGCTGGTACCGAAGCTGGCGGGAGCGCTTTCGGCGTTGGGGATGCTGCTGGCGGAGCGGGTGAGGGACTATGCCGCGGGGGCGTTGGGGCAAAAGGGCTTGGAGCAGTTGTTCGAGGGCCTGGAGGAGCGGGCGCGGACGGAGATGCCACGGGCGAAACTCGAGCGGTCGGCGGATCTGCGGTATCGGGGGCAGAGCCATGAACTGACTGTACCTTGGGGCCGGGCGGGGGCGGCGCGACGTTTCCATGCTCTGCACGAGAAGACGTACGGCTATGCGAACGAAGGACGCGAGGTGGAGGTAGTGACGGTGCGGGTGCGGGCCCGGGTTGCCGTGAAGCGGCCGGCGTTGGTGGAGCCGATGGTGATGGAGCGTGGGGTGTTAGGCAAGCGGCGGGTGTATGCGGGCGGGCGGTTTGCAGCGACTCTGGTTTATGGGCGCGGTCAGGTGGGAGGGTCCTGGATGAAAGGGCCGGCTCTGGTAGTGGACTACGGCTCCACTACGCTGGTGCCTCCGGGCTGGCGGATGAAGCGGGATGGGGCAGGGACGCTCGTGCTTGAGCGCGCAGGGGGGGTGTGATCTACTGGAAAGCGATGAAACGCGCCCTGACCCTCCTGATTCTCGCGCTGCCCCTGTGCGCGCAAGTGAAGTTCACCCAGACACCGGGAAAGATCGAGGTGTTGATCGACGGGAAGCCATTCGCCACCTATGTTTCCGGGGGCGATTCGCCGAAGCCGTATCTGGCTCCGATGCGGACGGCGGACGGGGTGGTGATCACGCGGCGCTTCCCGATGGAGAGCGTGGCAGGAGAGACGAAGGACCATCCGCATCACCGCGGCCTTTGGTTTACACACGGTGACATCAACCAGGTGGATTTCTGGATGAACGAACCCGGCGCCAAAGGGAAGCACGGCACTATCACTCTAAACAAGCCGGAAAAGCTCAAGGGCGGGAAGAAGGAAGGGACGATCACGGCGAGCTATTCGTGGAAGCTGGACGACAGCACCGTGGCGTTGCGCGAGGATCGCATCATGACGTTCGTGGCCGATCCGCAGTTGCGGATTGTCGATTTCGACGTAACGTTCACGGCGATGCAGCCGATGGTGTTCGGCGACACGAAAGAGGGATTCTTCGCGATCCGTCTGAGGGACGAACTGGCGGAGCGCAAGGGCACGGGCACAATCACAAGCGCCGAGGGTAAGACGGGAATGAAGCAGGTGTGGGGCAAGAAGTCGCCCTGGGTGGATTACGCGGGCACGCTGGAAGGCAAGAAAGTCGGCGTGACGATCATGGACCATCCGAGCAATCCGCGGCACCCCACGTACTGGCATGTGCGGGACTACGGTCTGTTCGCGGCCAATGCGTTTGGTGTGCACGATTTCCTGAACGACAAGTCGCAGAACGGGAGCCTGAGCCTGAAGGAGTCGCAGCAAGTGCGGTTCCGGTACCGGGTGGTGATTCATCCGGGAGCGACGAGCGAAGTGGATGCGGCGGGGTGGTTTGCGGCGTGGAGCAAGTCGTCGAAGTAGGCCAGCGGCGTTTCCGCAGCTCTCCATCGAAGTCAATTCGATTGGGAGCTACGGGAGGAAGGGAGGAGTGGCCCCATCAGGTTCGCTACCCATGCAAGATCTCTCCGAGTTGGGTCGTGCGTCAAGCGAGAGCAATCCGAGGCATAGGCAAGAAGAAGGCGCATTCCCCAGTTGACCGCGAGACCGAGCGCGACCTGCCGGTCCTCCTGGTTGAGGTAGCTAGCGCCACCGGCGATAGCGGACTGGTTAATCGCTTCTTCGAACTCCTGCTTAAAGATCGCTACGGGGCCGCCGAGTTCCAGCCCGACAATCGCCGATTCCGCACGGGCGCTCACGATTTGCCCTTGCAAGCGGACCACATTTTCCAGTGCCGCCCGCCAATGCCCTACGCCCAGGGAGAGTCCCAGCTTCCGGCATGCGGCAGCCAGAAAGAAACAGAGGGGGGAATAGAGCTTGCCCTCGCTATCGACCTCGCTTTGAGAGAGTAGCCTGGCGTTCCTCTTCAGGACATCCAACACAACAGCGTCACGGTGCGGCCCCTCAGGCACGATGCTGAAGAGGCTCTCGTCACTGATACGGACGATGCTGCGGAACCAGTCGTGGAGTTGCTCCGCAACGGAGTTGAGTTCGCTCTCCATCAGGCGGCTTCCGTAGACAGAATGGCGTCGGCAGACGAGTGGAATCCCTCGTAGGCCCAAGAGGTTGGCGCTGAGCCGGGAGTGTCAGGCAGGCGAGGAGGCCGCAAAGAGGAGTCCGTGGGCCAGCACGCCGGCCCCTCAAGGCGCAGCGTGGCGCGCTCGTCCTCGGTTAGCTTCATCCATGTATCCTCCATCTCGTCGAGGGCTACGTCTTCTTCCACCGATTCCTTTCCTTCGTTCATCCACCGGGCCATCCACAAGCGGCGTTCCAGCTGACGGTAATACAGAAGGTCTCTAGTCATTCGCTTTGCTCCAGTGGTAACGAGTGCCGGCAAGATGTGATTCGAATGCACGGAGAGCGCATTGGCGGGCCGGCTCGACGAGAGCGTGGGGATAGCGGTCCTCGCGAAGGAGCAGAGTCAGCGGCACCTCTGCCGCAAGCATAGTGAACACCGGGTCCCGGCCTTCACCCCCGAGCGATTTGGGAAGGCGAGGCTTAGGTAGATTCCGTGCGGCATCGAGTGCAACCGACATCCCGCCGGTTCGAGGCTCAATGGTCTCATCCTGTCCAACGGCCAGATCGCGAATTGGGCCATCGACGCGAACGCCAAGCTCGCGACTGGAGCGTCCGACCTTGGGCAACCCGCCTGCGTCCGCCTTCATAGCGCGGAAAATCGGCCGTTCGGCGGCGATGCAGGGTGCATTGTCAATATACTCTCGCACGAGCCGAGTTTAACAGATGAATCCTGTTCCGCTGGTTGCTGGGAGTGCCCCTGGGAGTGCTCCGGATTCCGGAACGCTTTGCGGGTAGTGGAGAAGAGAATAGCCCACCATCGCCTGTTGTCGCGCAGCCGACGTGTTTCCGGGGGGTGTTTCCTGCCTGAAGTTTGAGGCGCGTCCGCTGCCGGCCACGCCTGGTTCGTTGGGGTGAATCGCGGCCCGAGGGGCGTTGCGCAGATGGAAGAGGCGCGCATCGTCCTACAATGGTTCTCTATGGCCGCTGTAGCACCCCCACTTGCCAACCACGAACAGATTGCTAAGTATGAACCGGTGATCGGGCTGGAGGTACATGTCCAGCTCGGCACGAATACGAAAATCTTCTGCTCGTGCCCGAATGAGTTTGGCGCGGCTCCGAACACGAATGTCTGCCCCGTCTGTTTGGGCTTGCCGGGGGCGCTGCCGGTTCTGAATCAGCAAGCGGTGGAGTACGCATTACAGGGCTCTCTGGGGCTGCATTGCGGGGTGCGGCCGTCATCGATCTTCGCGCGCCAGAACTACTTCTACCCGGACCTGCCGAAGGGCTATCAGATCTCGGAATACGACCGGCCGGTGGCGGAGCACGGCTGGATGGACATCGTGCTGGGCGACGGGACGAAGAAGCGGATCGGCGTGACGCGCCTGCACATGGAAGACGACGCCGGCAAGAACACGCACGACGGGTACAGGGATAGCGATCAGTACTCCTATGTGGATCTGAATCGCACGGGTTCGCCGCTGGCGGAGATCGTCAGCGAGCCGGACATGCGGAGCAGTGAAGAGGCGTTCCAGTATCTGACGGAGATGAAGCTGGCGCTGCAGTTTGTGGGCGTATCAAACTGCGACATGGAGAAAGGGAATCTGCGGTGCGACGCGAACGTGAGCGTGCGGCTGCGGGGCGCGGAGAAGTTCGGGACAAAGGTGGAGATCAAGAACCTGAACTCGTTCCGGTTCCTGCGGCAGGCGATTGATTTCGAGATCGCGCGGCAGGTGGGCGTGCTGGAGGACGGCGGCACGATTGTTCAGGAGACGCGGTTGTACAACCCGGATCTCGACGAAACCGTGAGCATGCGCAGCAAAGAACAGGCGCACGACTATCGCTATTTCCCGGAACCGGATCTGGTGCCGCTGCGGATCAGCGACGAGTGGCTGAAGCGTGTTGTGGATTCAATGACGGAGTTGCCGGCGGACATGCGGCGGCGGTTCATCGAGGAGTACGGGCTGAGCGACTATGACGCTCAGGTGCTGACGCAGACTCGAGCGCTGGCGGATTACTACGAGCAGGTGGTGAGGGCGTCGGGCGATCCGAAGCTGGCAGCCAACTGGACGACGGGCGATCTGATGGGAATGCTGAACGCGGACGGCCGGCAGATTGAGTTGTCGCCGGTGTCTGGCGCGCGGCTGGGCGAGTTGATTGCGTTGATCCTGAAGGGCGAGTTGACGGGCAAGCTGGCGAAAGAGATTCTGCCGAAGATGTACGAATCCGGCGAGGCCGCGCCAGTGATCATGGAGCGCGAGGGGTTGAAGGCGATCTCGGACAGCGGCGAGATCGAGCGGATCATCGACGAGGTGATCGCGGCGAATCCGAAACAGGTAGAGCAGTACCGGGGTGGCAAGACGTCGGTGATGGCGTTCTTCATCGGGCAACTCATGAAGGCGACCCGCGGACAGGCGAATCCGGCGACAGCGACGGAGATTCTGAAGAACAAGCTGGGGTAGTTAGCGATGGTGGAGATCCGCTGGTCTCGCGGTCCGCACACGCTGCGGCTGAAGGAGAAGTGGGTGCTGCCGCTGCCGGAGGGCGTTGTGTTCGCGGAAGAAGCCGAGATGCGGCGGTTTCTGGCGGCGACGGGCAATACGTTGACGGGTCGCGAGGTGGCGGTATTCGGGGCGGCGGATCTATCCTGGTTTGTCGTGGTGTCGGGTGTTGAGGGCGGCACGCGGAGAGAACTGGAGTGGACAGAGGAATCGCGCGAGGCGGATGGGCGCGAGGTGGTGATCCAGAGCGTGCTGCGCGGCACGAGTCTGTTTGAACTGGTGAGCGAGAAGGCGGGAGCGGAGCCGGCGCGGCGGGCGATGGATGAGATTCTGCTAGGATTCGGCGAGGTGGGGCACGCGCGTTCGGCGTGGTGGCCGGTGCTGCTGCTGTTCCCACTGTTGCTGTTGTTCTTTGTACGGCGGAGGCGAGCTGGATGACGATCGCAGATGAGTTGAGAAGAGGAGTGCGGGAGGCGTACTCTTCGGCGGCGGAGACGCCCGAAGGGCGGCATCCGTTCCCCGTAGGCGCGGCGTTCGCGCGCGAAGTGGGTTACTCGGGAGAGTTGCCGGAAGTGGCGCTGGATGCGTTTGCGGGTGTGTCGAACGTAGCGGAGTTCGCGGAACTGCGGAGCGACGCGCGGGTCCTGGATTTGGGCTGCGGCGCAGGGCTGGATTCGTTTGTGGCGGGCCGGCGGGCTCGTATGGTGCTGGGGGTGGATTTCAGTCCGGCGATGCTTCTGCGGGCTAGGGAGGCAGCCTACGGGGCAAACGTGGAGTTCGTGCAGGGGGATGCAGAGCAGTTGCCGCTGCGGGATGCGTCGGTGGATACGGCGCTGGTGAACGGCATCTTCAATTTGAATCCCGTGCGGGGTGCAATCTTCCACGAACTGGCGCGCGTGGTGAGGCCGGGCGGTTCGGTCTATGGCGCGGAGTTAATCCTGCGCGAGCCGCTTTCGGAAGAGCAGCGAGCGTCAACGGCCAATTGGTTTTCGTGAATCGCGGGGGCCAAGGAGGCGGTCGCCTTCCTGGAGGAGTTCCGGCAAGCGGGATTTCAGGATGTCCGCATTTTGCGCACGATGCGGAACGCGCGGACTAAGAATCCGGCGGTGCTGGCG
This sequence comes from uncultured Candidatus Solibacter sp., assembly GCA_964450255.1. Taxonomy (GTDB): domain Bacteria; phylum Acidobacteriota; class Terriglobia; order Bryobacterales; family Bryobacteraceae; genus Paludibaculum. The sequence continues at coordinate 6,651 of CAYVDY010000072.1, forward strand.
GCGGAGTTCGTCGCAGTGCGGTGATGCAGAGCAGGATGCTTGTGGCCAGCACCAGGATTGTCAGCATCGCGATGAGAACGGGTGGTCCCAGGGAGAGATCCCGCAGATTGGCGGCGATGGCGGCGGGATCTGCTGTGTACCAGTTCCATAGGGCGGGAAGGGTGGCGCGCGGACCGGAGAATCCGCCGTATTGCGGGATCAGCTTGACCAGATAGGTAGCGTTGATCACGTAGACGTTGAGGAGCAGGAAGGGTGCGGCGTAGGCGCCCAATCCGCGGGTGGCCATCAAGAATAGCGTGGGCACAAGCGGCAGAATGTACCAGGGGCTGGCTCCCTGGGAGTTGCCGTGGGCCTGAACGAAGTTGACGCCGGCGGAGTAGATGAGCGCCAGCGAGAAGGCGGCGAGGTAGGCGGCCAGCAGCAGATTGCCGAGACGGCGGCGCAGGAAGACCGCGATGCCGATTGCGGCGAGTATGAGAAGGATGTTGAGGGTGGTTCGCGAAAATGCCGTAAAGGAGTTGTTGCCGGTCCAAAGGGCGCCGCGGAGCATGTAGGCGAGGCTGGCCGGCCAGTTGATTTGCGGCAGGCTCTGGAGGACTTGGGCGAGACCGGCGCCGGCGGAGGCTTCGTTCATGCCGGAGAGGGTGCCGTAGAGTTGGAGATTGCGGAGGTACCACCAGGAGCTCGGCAGGATGGCCACCGCGAGGATCATCGCGGCATGGCGGCGGCGGAGCGTCAACACCATGACGACAAACGCCGGCAGGACGGCCAGGAAATACGCCTTCGTGGCAAGCGCGGCGGCGAGGGTAAGGGCGGTAATCAGGCCGTCCCGCTGCGTGGCGGTGCGGTAGTAGCGGAGCGACGTGGCGACGATCAGGGAGAAGAGTGGGGCGGCGAGGAAGTCGTTGGTGATGTGAGTGGTAGTGGCGTAGACCATCTGCACGGAAAGCGTGGAGAGGACAGCAACGGCATTCACGGCGGGGGAAATGTCGAGTTCGGCGCTGAGAATCCGCATGGCGGCCAGCAGCAGCAGGACGGCGATGGAACCGCAGATGCCGCGCAGGATGAGGACGCGGTGCGGAAGTGGCAGCGGCGCGAGCAGGCGGTCGGGCAGGGCAAGGATCGCGTACGCCAGCGGAGCTTGCTGGGCTTCGTAGTTGACGAAGCAATCGCCGGGACCAGGGGCGGGAGGCAGCGTGCGCTGGGCGGCGCGGCGGGCCTGGCGTTCGGCGGGCGGCAGTTGGAGGTACTGCTCGTGGGTGAGGGGGAACTTCAGATTGCGCTGGGCTATTGTGCCGGCAGGCGTGAGACGGAGAGACTCGCAAAGCTCGGCGGGAATCACCGTTTCGCCGGAGACGGGGAGGCTGCCGCCGTGGCTGAGGTGGTGGACGAATCCATAATGGAACGGCTCGTCGAACCCGTCCCAGAGCGGCAGCAGGGCGGCGTAAAGCCAGACGTTCAACAGGCCGAAGGCGACTAGTCCGTACTTCGTTATCGGGTCTGCTCCTTCAGCAGCATGTTTTCCATTTCAGTGATCTTGCGTTTGACCCAGGCGGCTTCGGGGTACTGCTCGCCCGCCTGCCGGTATGCCTCGCCGGCATCGTACCAGAGTGCGGCGCGCTCCAGTGCGGCGGCGCGGACGATGTGGAAGGCGGGATCGGCGGCCTGGGCCGCGGCGAGTTCGGATTGCAGTTGAGTTCGCTTATCCGCGGGCAGTGCGGCGACGCGCTCGTCGAAGGTTGTTCTGGGCGGGGGTTGGGAACCGGCGCGCGTGATCATGACGCCGTAATGCTGCTGGCTGGCTATGGAGAGTTTCTGGACTTCCGGCAGGAAGCAGGCAGCGACGGGCTTGCGGTTGGCGAGCGCGCCGGACTTCACTTGGGCCGCGGATTCCTGGAAGGTGACTTCTGCGCCGGCCGGCAAAGCTGCTGAGTATTTTCCGGGGCAGAAGAGGAAAGATACTGGCGTTGCGCCGGACTTAAGAGTATCGCCGGCAAAGAGAACCTCGCCAGGCTTGACGGGTGCGGTGGCAGTGCCTCGGAGGAGAGTCGCGCCGGAGCCCAGCACGAGCCCCACAGGCTGCGACTTGCGCCCTTGCGCGGTAACCGCGGGAAGCAGCAGCGCCAGGATGATCCAGCTGAACAGCGTTGCTCTCATGTCAATCCTCCACAACCGTGTATAGCGCCTGCTGCGCGCTCACGCCACGCACCGTCACTTCGCCCAGGCGCCGCGCCTGGACATGGCCGCACACGTGATTCCAGGTGGTCTCGCTCATCAGGATCTGGGTGTTCCATTCCTTGTTCAGGCCTTCCAGGCGCGCGGCGAGATTCACGGTATCCCCGAGTGCAGTGTAATCCATTTTATCGCCGGAACCCATATTGCCGACGACGGCATCGCCTGTGTGGACGCCGGCGCCGGTGCGGAACTCGCTGGGCTGATGGATCATCTCGATGGCGCAGCGGACGGCGCGCAGAGGGTGATCCGGCCCCTGAAAGATGGCGAGTATTCCATCGCCGATGAACTTGTTGACGTCGCCGCCGTGGCGGACGATGCAGGCGGTCATCCCGGCGAAGTAGTCGTTGAGGCGGGCCACAACGGCTTCGGGTTCGTGCCGCTCGCACCAGGCGGTGAAGCCGCGGATGTCGGTGAAGAGGATCGTGACATTTTCCCGGCGGCCTGTGAGGCTGAACGCTCCGGTTTCGTCGAGGGCGTCGGCGACCTGGCGGCCGACGAAGACGCGAACTGCGCGGCGAAACGCTTCCCTGCCCCTGGCCGCGCTGAAGTACTGAAAGGCGACGGAGAGAAACAGCGATAGCAGAAGTGGCAGCACGAGGTGGGTTGGCGGGAGCATGGCTCCGTTGAAAAAGAGGGTGTAGCCGGCAGCGGCGCAGGCAGCGCCGAGAAGGGACAGGCCCGCGAGCAGGCGCCAACCGGCGAGGGACGCGGTGAGAAGCGCTGCAAGGAAGGCCGCGGCCAGCGCGAGCGCTAGGGTCACGCGCATATCCAGTTCGTGCAACGGCTGGGCGTGGAGGAGAGTCCAGATGGCGTTGGCGTGGATCTCGACACCGGCCGTATTGGCGGGCGCTCCCACGCGAAAGGCGTAGAACGGTGTGGCATGGCGATCTGTGATGAGGTCGGGGCCGAGCAGCACAGCTTTTCCGGAAACCCACTGGCGGAGGAGGTCAGACTTGCCGGAGCGGGCAGCGGCGATGAAGTCCGAGAGAGACACGCGGGTGAATGTACCGGCTGGTCCGGCGTAGCGGATGAGCATGGCGGGCTGGGCGGGCTGGAGTGCTCGGCCGGCGAACTTCTCAGCCGTCGCGAGCGAAAGCGATTTGGCGCCGGCGGAGTCGTAGAGTTCAATAGAACGAATGAAATCGTCCTCGTCGGCGCGGAGATTGACGTAGGCCATCTGGTCGAGCGCGGCGGCAGCCATGTTGAGCGGCACCGGCCATTGGCGCTGCCTGGCGAGCGTTCCGGGGGCGTAGCCACAGAGGACCGGCATGGCGGGCGAGGCGGCGAGCATTTCTTGCGCGAGGCGCTGATCGAGTCCGGGCGCCCATTGTTCGACGGGGATAGGAAAAGCGACATCGAGGCCGAGGACCTTGGCGCCGGCGGCCGCTGCGGCCTGGATGGCTTCGGCATAGTAACCGTGCCAGAAGAGGAGCGGCTCGGGGAAGGCGTCGAGCGATTTCTGATCGACGACGATGAGGACGACATCCTGCGGCTTCTGGATGGGCGAGAGGACAAAGTAGAGGTCGCTGGACTTCAGATGGAGCAGGCGGATGAGCTGACTCTGGGACACGGCCAGCGACAGCGAGACCGCTGCGAAGGCGATGATGCCCGCGGCGGCGATGGTACGTACCCGTCTGCTCAGAGTTCCGCCTCCCGAATATGACTTAGTTTACTGGAACGCTGTAAGCTCTTCGGTATGAGATTCGGATGGCTGGCATTAATGGCGGCACCGCTGCTGGCGCAGTCGGGCCAGGAGTTTTTCGAGCTGAAGGATTTGAAGCTTGAGAGCGGACAGACAGTGGCGGTATGCCGAGTGGGCTATCGCACGTTCGGCACATTGAATGCGGACAAATCCAACGCCGTGCTGTTTCCAACGTGGTTCTCGGGGAAGTCCGAGGATCTGGCTGGTTTCATGGGCGCGGGGCAGTTGGTGGACACGACGAAGTATTTTGCAGTGGCCGTGGATGCGCTGGGCAACGGGATGAGCTGCGGGGCCGGGCGGGTCACCATCGGGGACATGGTACGGTCGCAGTACCGGCTGATGACGGAGAAGTTCGGGATCCAGAAGCTGCATGCGGTGATGGGGATCTCGATGGGCGGCATGCAGACGTTTGAGTGGATCACGGCGTTCCCGGGGTTCATGAAAAAGGCTGTGCCGATTATCGGGTCGCCGAAATTGACGTCAGTGGACTTGCTGCTGTGGCAGGCGGAGTTGTCGGCGATCGAGGCGGTGCGGGCGGCGGGCGGCGATCCGAGGTCGGCGATGCCGGCGGTGTTGGCAATGCATCGTTTTGCTCTGACAACGCCGGCGGAGCATGTGGAGAAGACGGCGGCCGATGAGTTTGCGGCGTTGCAGGCGCGGCTGGAGCGGGACGCGCAGACGGGGATGGATCCGCTGGATTGGGCTGCGCAATTGCGGGCGATGATGGCGCAGGACGTGGCTCGGAACTACGGCGGATCGATTGAGAAAGCGGGCGCAGCCGTGCAGGCGCAGGTGCTGGTGGTAGTGGCGACCCAGGACCATATGGTGAATCCGGGGCCGGCGTTGCGGATGGCGGCGAAGTCGGGGTTTTCTGTACTGCGGCTAGGCGGCAATTGCGGGCATATGGCGACGAGCTGCGAATCGGGGAAGATGATCTCGGCGGTCTCGGCGTTTCTGAAGTAATCAGGCGAGGAAGGACTGGGTCCACTGCATGGATGCCTCGAAGTCCGCGCGTTCCACGGCTGCGGCCTGATCCTTCGCCACGGGCGGTCTGGCAACCGGGGGCTTGCCGCTGGCGGCGATGCTCAGGAAACGCGCAAAATCGGCGGCCGGTACATTCCGGTACGGATCCCAGAACTCGGGCTTGCGCCACGCATAGCCGCGCGGACCCATGACGATCACTTCCAGCGACATCGACTTGCCGGGACACAACTCAATGAACCGCTTGAGCAGGCGTCCGATGTCCACGTTGCCTTCGCCCATGCGGGTCCAGTTCACCTGCGTGCCGGCTTCATCGTTCCAGAGATACGAGTCGCGGATGTGGCTGGTCAGAATGTAAGGCGCCAGCGTTTCCAGCGTGAAGTGCGGATCCTCCAAAGCCCAGCACGGATTGCCCGAATCAAAGCACGCCCCGACCACGTCCTTGCCGGCGCCCTCAATCAGCATCTTCAGCTCGCGCGCCTGCATGTCGCCGGCGTGGTTCTCGATGGCGATCTTCAAGCCGAGATCCCGCGCCACGGGACCCACGTTGCGCAGCACCTTGATTGTGTCCTCGATGCGCGCTTCGATGCCGCCCGGCGTCCTGCGGTCATTGCCGGTACCCAGGAAGGCCCGCACCAGCTTCGAATTCGCCAGCTTCGCCGCGCGAAGCACACGCGTCAACTGCTCCTCCGCCGTACCCGCGTTCTTGTCGAACGCCGTGGAGGTCGGACAGACCGAACGCATGCCGATCTCGACCTCAATTCCGAGTTCGGCAGCGCGGGCGCCCACTTTTTTCACGTGCTCGTTCTCCAGAGACCCAAGGAACCGGATTTCGGAAAAGTGCACGGTCTTCGCGCTGAACTTCGCGCAGTAGTCCAGGTATTGGAACGCATCCCATCCCTGCGCGCGCAGGCTGAACAGATCCACGCCCAGCTTGACGCCGGCGGGGACGGCCAGGGCGGCGGCAGGCGCCGCAACGGCGGTCGCCAGAAAATCTCGACGCTGCATGGATGACATTATCTACCAAGCTCCCTGTAGGTCATCAACTTGATTCCGTTCTTAGCGAGCAGGTCCGCGGCCTCGGCGCTCGTCCAGAACTGGTAATCGGCCCAGCGATAGCCCCACGAGCCGGAGACGCTGCGGATTTCCGCATCGTCCTTCGCGAGATGGATGATGAGCTTGGTGACGCCCGGCTTCAGCTTTTCCAGAAGCTCACGATAGCTCTTGCGTCGCTCCTCGTAGTCTTTGCCAGGGACGCCCGTCACCAGGCGGTCGAGCATCTTCATGCCCATCGCTTCCTTCGCCTTCAACATGGCCGCGGTGATCGGGTATTCCTTCAACTCCGCCTCGGCCTCCGCCGTGGGCCTGGGCATCATGCACGGCACGCCGGTTTCACGCGCGAGTTTCGTGTAGACCTCGAAGAAGTCCGGCCGCCCGAAAAGCGTCCCCATGTGCGTATCGAGATGCGTGAACTTGATCCCAAAGTGGCGAGCCCGCTCGATCTGCGCGCGCAGTTCGATCTCCACCTCTTCGGCGCTGGCGTGGGTCGCGGTGCTGCGCACGTCGCGCCAGATGTAGCCATCCGGATCCAGCAGGCCCTTTACCTTTTCCGGTGAGGCAATCGGGCGCCAGCGATAGTGCTTCCACTCGCTGGTCAAGGTCAGGTGCAGGCCAAGATCCATCGCCGGATTGGCTCTGGCCCATTCAGCGAATTCGGAGACCCAGGGGCACGGCATCATGACACTGGCCGAGCTCACCAGCCCCTTCGTCATCGCCTCCATCGTGGCTACATTGACGGAATGGCACATTCCGGCGTCGTCAGCGTGGACAATCAGGCGCTTTTCTGACGGCTGCGCGGCAAGAGTGGCGAACGGAAGGGAGGCGGCAAACTGACGGCGGTTCATCCTCTCCATTATTCCCTGAAACGGGAGTTGACGCTACGCGCGCCACACCCCATCCAATACAGTGGAGCCGGTGGGCCGCACAATTTCGACCACAACCCGGCGGATTTCCTTCTCCACAAATCGCGCCGTCGCGGTGTGCACGGAACCCGGCTTGAGGTCCGGCAACAGCGTCTCGACCTGTTCCATCGGGAGATCTCCGAATGCATAGACCGTCCACCGCAGCTTATAGCCGCGCAGCGTATAGGCGGGTATCACGGCGCGGGTCTTCAGTTCGGAGGTCCAGCCGTCCCCGGAACGCTTCACCACCAGGGACTCCACCGGGCTGGATTCGCGCCGAAGTTGATCATAGCTGGGCTTGCGGGCGCCGTACACATCCACAACACCGTGTACGCGCTGTTTCATCACTCCCTGGCCCTTATCGCCAATATGGGTGCGGTAGTCGTTGTAGGAGAAGAAGATCAGTCCGCCTACCAGCGGATCTTCACGATAGATTGCGTTGTGTGTCTTCAGCACCTGCACGCGGCGCTCGTCGCTGGTGGGGTTCTTCGGATCGCATTCGCACAGCCCGTATTCGCTGATGACGATGAGCTTGTTCGGGTGAACGGCCCGGATCTTCTTCAATGCCTCTCGGACTGAATTGGCGTCACCGCCGTACCAGCTTTCGTAGTACTCATTCCACTCCAGAATGTCCATTTCGCCGGCCACGTCACCGCTCGGGTCTTTGTGCAGCGTGTTGGAAGCATAGGAGAGCAGGCGGTGAGGATCCAGCCGCCGCGCCTCCCGATAGAGCGCCTGGGCGAACTTCTTCGCCGGAGGGTTGGAGCCGCCGATTTCATTGCAGAGTCCCCAGGCAAAGATGCACGGATGATTGCGGTTCTGGGCGATCATCTCGCGTAGCTGCTCCAGGCCGTTCCGAAGAATGGCCGGCGCCGGTTCGTTGGTCATGCCCTTCCACGTGGCCGGGCCCCAGGTGGGCACTTCTAACTGCATCAGCATGCCGTGGCGGTCCCACCAATCCAGCAGCCGCTTGTCCTGCATCCAGTGGACGCGCGTGAAGACGCAGTTGAGCTCCTTCATGTCGCGGTGATCGTGATCGATCCATTCGGACGGCTCCGCCATGCCGAACTGAGGGTGGCTGCCGGCCATACGCTCCACGCCCATCAGGTGGACGCGCTCGCCATTCAGATGGAAGTAGCCGTCTTTCACCTCGAACCGTCGGATGCCAAACGTCTCCTCGACGGATTGCTGGCCGGCGGTGACGCGGACGCGATAGAGGTTGGGATGGTCAAAGTGCCAGAGCCTGGCGCGCTCGATGCGCGCCGCAGGCAGAGTGATGGTCTCGGTCTTGCCCGCCGGGATTTCGGTTGCCGTCGTACTGCGCGACACTGGCATTCCGGTCGCGTCGTCGAATATCTCCACCTCCACGGCAAGCCGCGCGGACTTCGTTCCGCGGTTCCGGATGACAGCACGCAAGGCGGCTTCCGCGCGTCCGGTGGCGAGATCCGGGTGGGCATCCACCTCGACACGTTCAATGTAGAGGGCAGGCGTGGCGTGCAGCCATACGGGCCGGTAGATGCCGCCATCCGGGGTCCAGTCGTAGCTGTCGTTCCGCGGCAGCATCAGATCGGAGAAGGAGTTGTCCACCTCCACTGCCAACTCGTTGTCTTCGCCATAGCTGAGGTGGTCCGTGATGTCGAGCGTGAACGCGGTGTAGCCCTTGCCGATGTGTTCGCCGGCGGCACGGCCATTGACGGCGACTTTCGCCGAATGATAGACGCTTTCGAACTCGACGCGCACCGCACCGCCCTTCCATGCGGCAGGCACGAAGAACTTACGGCGGTAGGATGCCTTGCCCAGATGGTTGGCCGTGGCGGGATCCACCTGCCAGGTGTGGGGCACCGTCACTTTCCGCCAGGACTCCGCGGAGATGCGGAAGTCCCACTCCCCATTTAGGGCAAGGGAGCAGACGGCTCCGCTGCCTCCGGTGGTGGTGGCGCTTTTGCCCACACCGGCCGCAGCAGTGAGGCCGGCAGCTTGAGTGAAGAAGGTACGGCGCGATCCGGGAGCCATGGAAATCAGACTAGCAGGTCCGCTTCCAGCGATTCAATTCAGATCAGACCCGCGCACCCAGTTCCGCCCGCAGATGATCCAGCAGCTCGCCAGCCGCCCTCTGTGAGGCCACCTTTTTGGAATTGCCATTCGCCTTGGCGCTGAATTCCTTGCCAATGCGCGCTTCGACTGTGAACATCCGCTCGTGTTCGGGGCCTGACATGTGCACGATGGCGTAGCGTGGCACCGGCAACTTCCTGGATTGCGCCAGCTCCTGCAGTGCGCTCTTGGAATCGATGGGCACCGCTGTCGACTCCGGTTCGCCTTCGGGGATCAGAGTCCAGAAATGCCGCGCGAGAAAAACTTCGCAACCCGCAAGCCCGGAGTCCAGGTAGATCGCGGCGATGATCGCCTCCATCGCGTTGGCCAACAGCGCCTTCTTCTGCCGCCCTCCATTCGTCTCCTCGCCCTTCCCCAGGCGCAGATAAGCCCCCAATCCGAGGCGCTTGGCTACGTCGTGCAGTTGGACCGCAGAGACAAGATGCGCCTTGAGCTTGGAGAGCTTTCCTTCGGGGTAGGTAGGGCACCGCCGCACGAGATGGTCGCTGGCCAGAAACCCCAGGATGGAGTCGCCGAGGAATTCGAGCTGCTCGTTATCCCTGGGCGGCGCGCCGGCGGATGCATCGGGCGGCAGTTCCGCCAGTAGAGATTTGTGGGTGAGGGCGCGGAGGAGCAAGGCACGGCTCGAAAAGGTATATCCGAGCCGGAGCTCCAACTCCTCCAGCGAATGCGCCACCATAGTCAGGGCTACTTCTTTTCTGCTTTCGCCTTGTTGATCTCCATCTTCAGCTCCGTGGCCGCCTTCTTCACGACGGGCGCGGCGTTCGGATCGGCAAGCGCCTTATCCAGCATCGCGTTGGCTTCATCCCACTTCTGGAGCTTCATGTTGCAACTGGCGGCGCGAACCATGGAGGAGGGGTCGGGCTGTTGGGCGTTCGCGACAGCGATGGTGAGCTCTGCGGCGCACACGTCATACTTCTTGCGGACCAGGGCGGCCATGCCCATCGATTCGTGCGCCTGAGAAATGAAGTCCTTCTTGGCGACTTCCCATTGATCGTCCGGGATGCCAGGATTCGGCTTGGGCGCGGTGGGGATCATCTCAAGCGCGGTTTTGGCCATCTTGTCGGCCCGGCCCAGTTTCTCCTCGCGGTCGAGGTCGAATTCCTTGGTTTGCTGCGCCAGTCCGGAGGCGATGGTCAGCATGGCGCCGAAGAACTTCGGGTCTGTCTCCAGGCACTTTTCGGCGTACACGATGGAGTTCTCGATATCGCCCTTCTGCTGATAAGAGAACGACGCCACATACAGGGCGGTGGCCTTGAATTCGGTCTCGGCGAATTTCGTGATCAGATCATTGGCGGCCTTGATGCGGGCATCCGGATCCTGGGTCTGGAACATCGCCATGATCGCCTCGCCCTCCTTCTGATTCTTGGGGGCGGGCATTTTCGGGTTCGCCGTCTGGGCCGAGAGCAGGCTCGTTGAGATGGCCAAGGCCAGCAGCGTATTGGTTAGAAGAGAACGGGTCATGGGTATTCCTCTGTTAGGGTTTTTCCGGGTTGGAAGGCTTCGCGGCCGCCGGCAGGGCGGAAAGCTCCTGCCTGGCTGCTTTCAATGCGCCCTCGGGGGCGCCTGTGACGGCCAGAGCCGCCTCATAATTCTTACGGATCTCCTGCGGGTCCGGATCCTGCATTGCGCGCGTCAGACGCGCCAGATAGACGTACGTCCACGCACGTTCGTAAGGCTCCGGCTCCATCTCCAGGGTCCGCTGAAACATCTGTTCCGCCTGGTCAGGTTTTTTCTCGATCACCGCGATTCGCGCCAGGCCGAAGTAGGCCTTGGCATGAACCGGACGCGGCGCTGGGCTCTCTATGACTTTCCGGAAAGCGTCACTCGCCTCCGGCAGCTTACGCTCACTGTACAACTTCTCCGCGTCAGAGGCCGCCTTGGCCGCGCCGGTGAGTTCCGGCGCATTCACCTGGTACTCGACCGTGCGAGTCTTACGCGCGGCGCGCTGTGAAGCGAAGTCCACCTTGGCGATGCGCTGGTCTTCCTTCTTGAGGTCGATCGCTTCCACCATAGCGGGCAGGTAGAGCCGCAGAGACTGCTCCTGCTTCTCGTACAAACCAAGTGCGTCGTCGAAG
>CAYVDY010000073.1:0-17648 GCA_964450255.1 uncultured Candidatus Solibacter sp.
GTAGATGCGCATGTTGGAGGCGCCCATGGCCTTTAGCGTGCCGAACTCGCGGATGTGATCTACCGTGGCGGCGTAGATGGTTTGAGCCACCACGACGATGCCGACGATGAGGCCGAGGATGGCGCCCATCAGGGTGGTGACGCCGGCGCCGGTCTGGAACACCCAATAGTTGCGGGTCATCGAGAGCATCTCGTCGTTCGTGTAAACGTCGAATTGCGGCAGCATCGCCTGCAGCGACGCCTTCACGTGGGTGGGGGTGTGGCCGGCGGCGACCTTCACGTGGAAGTAGACCGTGTCTTTTTCGGTCATGCCCGGCGAGTAGTTGAGCGCGTTCTTAAAGCTGGTGAAGACGTAGGGCGAGGTGGTGAAGCTGCGGATGCCGTGCGTGAAGCCCACCACGCGAGCGCGGCGGCCGGACATCTCCACCACCTGGCCGAGCTGGGTGACGCCGAGCTTCTCCTTATAGAGCTCGTCGACGATCACGGTATCCTCGCCGCGCAGCGCCTCTACCGAGCCGGCCACGATGTTCCATGGACGGCCCATGCTGCCATCCAGCAGAAATCCGGCCACTTGGACCTGCTCGATCGCGCCGGAAGGTAGCTTCCACGGTACCCAGGAGAGAATGAAGCGATCGATACGCTGGACGCCGGGCACTTGCAGGGCTTTCCAGCGATGCGACTCGGCCATGGGGGAGCCGCCGTTGACGTGCGGGATTTTCGGCGATGAGATCCATAGATCAGCGCCGCTGTGCTCGACGATGTTGGCGCTGGTGTCCATGAAGCTCAAGAAGAGCCCGAACTGAATGAGGATCAGGACCAGGGCGAAGACGATGCCGACCAGTGTGACTACGAGCCGGACCTTGTCGTGGATGAGGTTCTTCCAAGCGAGGGTGAACATAACAGTGTTTCCGTTGTAACGTAAGATTAGTTACTGAACACTGTTCATGATGCGGCAGTCGTTCTGCCGGAGTCAAGAAATTTAAGATTAAGTCAGGCCTTTGAGGATGCGGTCGAGGGACTCGTCGATCAGGCGTTCACGGTCGATGAAGGGGAAGCCGCAATCTACGACGAGACCGGAGGTGACGCCGTGGGTAAACAGCCAAGTGGATTGGGCAACGGATTCGACGTCGCCGGCGGGAATTCCGCCAGCATCCATGCAGGCCTGAATGCCGGTGCGGAGGCGCTGGAAGGATCCCATGGCGCAGGTGTGCATGCGTTCAAAGCTGGCGGTGTCGATATCTTTAAAGACGCCTGGGGGCGTGCAGAAGACGAAGATGTAATAGCTGGGGTGATCGAGTCCGAAGTGGATGTACTCGCGAAGGCACTCTCGGAGGCCGGTCATTGGGGGCGGGGCGGTATCGATGATGGAATCGAGCCGGTGGTCGAGTTCGGCGAAGGCCTCCATGCAAATGCTGGCGACGAGGTCCACTTTGTCGCGGAAATGAAGATAGATGGTGGAGGGCGCGTATTCGATGCGATCGGCGATCTTGCGCATGGAAACGCTCTCGTAGCCTTCTTCGAGGAAGAGGGCGGTGGCGGCGTCCATGATTCTGCGGCGGAGTTCGTCCTTTTCACGGGAGCGGCGTTCGAGGGTACCCATAACAGCTTCTGACTCCAGGTTAGTGAACACTGTTCACGAAATCAAGGGTATTCTGATGCTGACGCCGGCGGGGTGCTTGTCACGGACGTGGAATTGGCGCATCATTGATAATTCAGACTGGATACTCTGATTATGATAAGAATCACTCTGCTTACCACAATGCTTGCACTGAGCGCGGCCGCGGTCGACGTCCCGGCTGCGAAGCTGAGGGCGTTCAAGCCGCTGCCGGCGTCGATGGAATCCGTTGCGAATCCATCTTCGTTGGCGAAGATCGACCTGGGGCGGATGCTGTACTACGAGAACAGGCTGTCTAAGAGCCAGCAGTTTTCGTGTAACTCCTGCCACATGTTGGACAAGTACGGGGTGGACAACGAGCCCACCTCGGGCGGGCACAAGGGCCAGCGCGGCGACCGCAACTCTCCCACTGTCTATAACGCTGCCGCTCACATGGCCCAGTTCTGGGATGGCCGCGCCAAGGACGTGGAGGCGCAGGCAAAGGGGCCGATCCTGAATCCGGTGGAGATGGCGATGCCGAACGAGGCCAGCGTAATTGCCGTGCTGAAGTCTATGCCGGAGTACGTGGCTCTCTTTGCGAAGGCGTTCCCCGGCGAGAGAGACCCGGTCACGTACGACAACATGGCCAAGGCGATCGGGGTGTTTGAGCGCGGGTTGATCACGCCTTCGCGCTGGGACAAGTTTTTGAAAGGCGACCAGAAGGCGCTGACCGATGCCGAAAAGGCAGGCTTCCTGAAGTTCACTGAGGCAGGCTGCGCGGCGTGCCATTCCGGGGTGCTGTTGGGCGGCTCCATGTACCAGAAGTTGGGGGTGGTGAAGCCGTATCCGGACACGAAGGACATCGGGCGCGCGAGCGTCACCAAGACCGAAGCCGAGAAGTTCTACTTCAAGGTCCCGTCGCTGCGGAACGTGGAGAAGACAGGCCCTTATCTGCACAACGGCCAGACCAAGACGCTGGCCGAGGCCATCAGCGCCATGGGCGACTATCAGTTGGGCATGAAGCTGACGGCGGCGGAGGTTTCCTCCATCGGGACGTGGCTGAAAGCGTTGACGGGCGAAGTGCCGGTCAACTACATCGCCAAGCCGAAGCTACCGGCATCTACCGCCAAGACGCCGAAGCCAAGCTCGGCTGATTGAGGAAGAGCATGAAGACGATCACGGCGATTCTCTTGATTGCCGGCGTGGCGTGGGCGCAGGAGCCCACGCCACGAGAGCGCGTTGCGGCTGCCGCCGCCGGCCTGGGCGAGGTATTGAAACAGTTGCTGGCAGAAGAGCTGAAGAAGGGCGGATTTGAGGGCGCGGCGAAGTCCTGCTCGGAGAGCGCCCAGACGGTGACGGAAGAGTATGCCAAGGAAAAGGGCATGGAGATCCGGCGGGTCAGCCTGAAGTACCGGAATCGGAAAGACCAGCCGGATGAATGGGAATCGGCGCGCTTGCGCGAATGGGCCGCTGCCGGTGGGCCGCCCAAGGAGGTTTTCGAGACGGTCACTGAGAATGGCAAGCCGTATCTCCGCTACCTGAAGCCGATCGCCATTCAACCGATGTGTCTGAGCTGTCACGGGGCGCCGGAACAGATTCCGGTGGAGGTCAGGGCGCTGCTGAATGAGCGCTATCCTCGCGACAAAGCAACGGGTTACAAGGCAGGGGACCTGCGTGGCGCCTTCAGCGTTACAATGGCGGTCGGCGAATCAAGACGCTAGCGTCCAGTACGACTATCCTGATATGATCTGAGAGCGTCTCGTGCTCGTGAGTTACCTAGGTTGCCCTACGTCAGGGACGTGTTGGATCCCGTCCCAGGAGGGCAAGCCCGTTGAGAGTACACCTCATTAACCCGAGCGATTTGGCATTTGGCACAGGCGTGATCACGCCGCGTTGGCTCTACGTATTGGCCGCGGCTACGCCGCGAGAGTATGGTGATCCGCAGATTGTCGATGAGACTCTGGTCCATCTGGACCCGGAGACGATCCAGCCTGGTGACGTGGTGGGCATTGGCATTCACACTGCGAATGTTTCGCGCGGGTTGACTCTGGGCAAGATCGCCCGTGAGAGGGGCGCATATGTCATTTTCGGCGGAATTCACGCCACCCTCTTCCCGAATGAGCCTCTGGAGCTGGGCGGCGCGCACGCAGTTGTGAAGGGTGATGGTGACGTGATCTGGCCGGTTGCCGTGGCTGATTGCGTGGCTGGAACTCCGAAGCAGGTGTATGAGGGCGGCCGTGCGGCTGCCGACCGGTTTCTGCCCGCCCGCTGGGAACTTCTGCCGCCCAGCAGCTATATGTGGGCCTCCGTTCAGACCGTTCGTGGTTGTCCCAAGCACTGTTCGTTCTGTTCTGTGTGGCGCACCGATGGCCAGGAAGCGCGGCAGCGCCCCAACGATGCGGTGATTGGCGAGATCGTCCAATTGCGGCAGTTGGGCTACCGCTTCATCGCTCTGGCCGACGACAATTTTTATCCGGCAACTAAAGAAGATCTGCGGTTGGCCGAGCGCCAGAAGAACGTGGAGCGCCTGGCCGAGCTCCACCGCCTGCGTGACGAGCGGTTCGACCTGATGGACCGGCTTGCGGACCTGCCTTCCGACATGGTCTTCTTCACGCAGATCACGGTTGAGGCCGGCGAGGATCCCGAGTTCCTGGACGCGATGCAGAAGGCCCGCATTCGCGGCGCGCTGGTCGGTGTGGAGTCGGTGACGCCGGAAGGGCTCAAGGCCGTATTCAAGGAATTCAACCCGTCAGGCGCGAAGCTCGCCGAGCGGCTGCGGACGTTCCGGGAGCATGGCGTACACGTGCTTGGCTCGTTCATCTTCGGCTTACCGACGGACAACCCGGCCACCTTCCAGGCGACTGCGGATCTGGCCAAGGCCGCCGACATCACCTTTGCGCAGTTCGTCACGATGACGCCTTATCCCGGCACGGTGGACTTCAAGAAGTGGGAGATCGCCCAGACTGACAAGCGTCTGACTCGCTACTGGCTGATTCCGCCGGACGAGCGTCCGAAACTCTATACAGAGCACCCCACGATGTCTTCAGAAGACATCCGCTTGGGCACGCAGAGGGTGTGGGACGACTTTTACAGCCTGAAGGCTATCTGGGTTCGCGCCAGGTGCGTGAAGTCCATGAAGGCCAAGCTGGCCTTCGTGCTGGTGTCCAAGCTGTACCGTCAGATGTACGCCAACACCGGCATCGCCACCGACAGCGCCCGCAAGAAGGGTTCTTCGAACTGGGCGCGGTGGATGGCCAAGCCGCTATTGAAGCTCTTCCGCGCGGCGCCGATGCCTGGGCTCACTCTACCGAAGAGGGACGCACAATCGGTTTCTGTTCGGGCTGCTTAGGACGCCGAGACTCGACGTCACAAGAGTTCGCCATTCAAGTGGGTACTCCCAGCCTTGGGAGTACCCACTTCATGATTGCGAAGTACCCCACTCCAACCAACACCATCACCAGCCATTCGGGCATGTACATATTCCTTTCAGCATAGCTGGCGGTCGGGGGGGATAGCGAGAACGGGCACTTTGGCCTGTTCGATCGTCCGTGTGGTGACGGAACCCATCCAAACCTGGCGCCAGCCCGTGCGGCCATGCGTCCCCATCACGACCCAGGAGTTGTCGCGATGGGCCAAGGCAATGACGGCCTCCACTGGGGGCGCGTCCGAGATTTCGTAGTAGACTTCCAGATTTTCCGTGAGATGCGGCTTTGCCCACTCCCTGAGGTGCTTTTCGGCATCGCGCCGCACATTGTCCCACTGTTCCAGGATCTGTGTGCGGATATCCTGTGTGACGTAGGCAGGCATGTCGATGTGGATGGCGTGGAGAAGGCGCAGGGGCCTCTTATTGTTGGCGGCGAGCCAGACAGCCCAACGGAGGGCGTTCGCGGAGCACTCGCTGAAGTCGGTAGGGCAGACGATGGAATCGAAAGGGACTGGCAGCATGATCGTGCTTCCTTCTACATAGGAGGATGCACGATCATGCTGTTGGTGACAAGGGGTGTTCTACAAGAAAAAGGCCGGCTTGTCTCCATTGGGGGCAAGCCGGCCTTCTGGTCAGTGTCAGGGCTCGTGGAACCTGACGGGGTCGCTCCGGATCAGTAAGTGATCTTCAGCGACAGCTGCCAGGAACGAGGAGAATCCTGGCCGGTGATCGTGCCCCAGGCCGCAGTGGTGGGATCCCCGTTGGGATTGGCCAGGTTGGGATGGTTCATCGCGTTGAAGGTCTCAGCGCGGAACTGGGTGTTCCAGCGCTCGTTGATACGGAAGTTCTTGATCATCGACAGATCCCAGCGGTCCTGATTGGGGCCGCGGACGGAGCTGAAGCGCAGTGAGAAAGCGCGCAGGTTAGAAGCTAGCTGTCTGGCGCCGCTGGTCTCAAAGCCAGCCGCTGCGGCCGGAGTAAACCAGCTATCCACGTTGCGGGTGTCCTTGGATTTCACGATGTTCTTCAAGTCACCGTTGAAAATACGGTTACCGAAGCCGAGGGGCTCGCCGCTCTGATGTTGGTAGATACCGCCGAGTTGCCAGCCGCCGGCGATGAAGTTGGTGACTGAGTTCCAGTTGGAGCCCCAGTGCCGTTTGTGGCCAAAGGGAACTTCCCAGATACCGGATCCGGTGAGCCGGTGGGGGCGGTCGAGTTGGGCCAGGCTTTCGTAGGGCATGGGGTCGGCCGCGTTCAGGAATTCGGTCGCTTCCATGGTCTTGGACCATGTGTAGGAGGCCTGGATCGTCCAAGCGTTGGCGAAACGACGCTCGATGCGGCTCTGCAGCGAGTGATACCAGGAGTAACCGGCGGGGTCGCCGACCAACTGGGTGCTGGAGAACTGGTTGTTGGGGCGCAGCAGGTTGGCGCGGGAGATGACCGCGCCGAAGATGGGGTTCAGTCCGCGGTAAGGGTTGGGGAAGTTCGCACCGAGATAGCTGATGGTCGCCTGATCCCGAACGGGAGAGGTGCTAAGATACTGCCCCGGCGTGAAGCTCAATTCGCGATTGATGTTCAAGCGCGTGCCCCTATTGCCGACGTAGGAATTCTCCATCATAACCTTGAACGGCAGTTCCTGCTGGATTCCGACGCTCCAACGCTGGGAGTAAGGGTTACTGCGCGCATCGCGGAAGAATGAGACGCCCTGACCTATGTTGGTCATCAGGCCGCCCGCGGAACCGGCTGGTGCGATGAGCCCGGTGGGGAACGGATTGGCGTTGGTGGCGATGAAGGTGATTCCGTTGTCCAAAGAGGCCTGCATCGGTGTTGTCTGCGAGAAACCGGTCTGGTTGGTGTTGGAGTAGTTCACGCCGATGGAGGCCACGAAGATGCCGTAGCCGCCGCGCAGAATGGTCTTTGGCGTCACCTGATAGGCGAAGCCGATGCGAGGCTGGAAGTTGGCCCGGGGTGCCGACCAGTAATCGCGCCCGTTCGGCGCGACTCCGGCGAAGGTGAGACCACCCATTGCCTTGAAGTCCGCCGGTGCGAGCTCAGGAATGGGGTTGGCGGCATAGGCGGCGCGGGCGGCATCGTTCAACGGATTCGGCGTTGTGCCGGCGTAGTGGATAGCCGAGCGGTCGAAGCGCTCGGTAAGCGCGGATTCGTACTCCCAACGCAGGCCCAGATTGAGGGTCAGCTTACGAGTGACCTTCCAATCGTCGTGCAGGTACAGGGCGAAGTACTTGTCCTGCTCCACGTAGCTATCCACGCGGGCCATGCTACCGGCGGGAATGCCCATCAACATCGAGGCCATAGGTCCGCCGAGCGTGGGGTCGGGGGCGACATCGGTGGACTTGGTGAATGTGGCGTTGTAGTTGTACTGGGGCGAAATCGCGGTGCCGTAGCGGTTGCGGCTTTCGCGGTAGATGCGCAGCTCGGGGCCGAACCGGATGTTGTGGTTACCCTTCAATTTGGTGAAGTTCGCGACGAAGGAGTTCGTCGTGGAAGCGGTGTAGCCGTCCTGCGATTCCCACTGCGCGATGGAAGTGTATGGGGCAATCGTGATGTTCGGCAGTGTGGCGATTTCCTTGTTCGGAAGCTGTGAGATCAAGTTTGGAGAGAGGCCCAGCGTCGAAAGATCCGTGCCTTGCGAGGCGCGCCGCTCGGGGAAATCCTGGAATGTGAGGCCATAGCGGAAGTTCAACAGGAGGGTCGGATTGAAGACGTAAACGTCGTCGAAGGCGATACCTTTGTTGTTGCGATTGAGGATGACGCCGCGCACATCGTTGCCGAAGTCACGGCTCTTGTCTTCCTCCCAGTAGTCGCGGTGAAGGCGCAGGAAGATCCGGTGGTTGTCGCTGATGGTGTGATCGATTCGCGTCATCCAAACCCAGTAGTCTTCGAGCGCTTTCCCGGTCCGGTAGTAGTTGTTCCGATAGTCGGTGGTTCCGGCCTGATTGGGCAGCGGGTAGAGCGCGGCGAAATTCAATCCCACCTGGTCGAGTTTCGCTTGGGGAATGATGTTGCCGGGGATGGGGGTGCGGACGTAGCGCCCGTTGGTCAGGGTGGTGCTGCGAGGATCGTAGATCTGGTAGGCGGGTCCGAGAGCGAGATATTCGGAGAGGTCGCCTGCCCGCATCTTGGCCGTGGGCACAGTGGAGGTGATGTTCTGGGGGTCGCCGAATTTGTTGGCTTCGTAAGCGAAGAACCAGAAGCTGCGGTTCTTGCCATTGTAGAGCTTCGGAATGATGATGGGGGCGCCGGAAGATGCGCCGTAGCGGTTGTCCTGATAGATGGATTTCTTCTGGCCGGAGCGGTTCTGGAACAGAGTCGGAGCGTCGAGAGCGCTGTGGCGGAACCATTCATGGAACTCGCCGTGGATCTCGTTGGTGCCCGACTTCGTTGAGACGTTCACCGTGCTGCCCATGGTATGGCCCAGGGAGGCGTCAAAAGCAGAGGTTTGCACCTTGAATTCGCTGATGGCCGTCTGAGGCGGTGAGAAAGCAACGCGGGGCGACGTTCCGTCGGAGTAGGTGTTGGACACTCCGTCGATGGAGAATTCGTTCTGGTAGTTGCCGCCACCGTCGGTAGCAAACTGGGAGGGAGCGTTGTTGAAGCCCGCCTTGCGCAAGCGCATATTGGTGCCGTTCACGGTGCCTGGGGCCAAGTGGACCAAATCCATGGCGTTGCCGGCGAACTGCGGCAATTCCAGGATTCGGCGCTCGTCGATCACCTGCCCGAGGGATGCCTCCGTTGTGGAGAGCAACGGGGTGGTATCGGTGACCTCGATGGTTTCGGAAGTGGCTCCGACCGACATCTCGACGTTCACTTCCACGCTGTCGTTAATGCGGACTTGGACGCCGGGACGCGTCCACTTCTTGAAGCCCTGCATCTCCACCGTAATGGTGTAGGTTCCGGGGATCAGGTAGGGCAGCGCATAGTTACCTCCGGCGTTTGTCTTGGCGGTCAGTGGGACGCCAGTGTTCTCGTTGGTGACTAAGACTTCCGCGTTGGGGACGATGGCGCCCGAAGCGTCCGTGACGCGGCCCAGCACGGTGCCGCGAGCATCCTGTGCCGCAGCGGGGATGGCGAGCAAGAGCAGCAAGGCGGCAACCAAGCCGGCCCTGAGACGATTTGCAGACATGGGAAAGACTCCTGGAAAAAGACCGCGGGCGAGCACAAGCGAAAAGCCGACCCGCAGAAGCGTTTTGTATCTCTATAATACGGTCTGCCCGTAAGTGCTTGTCAGACAAGTGAATTCGCTGTGAATTAGCGGTGAAGCGGACACGTTACTCCGGCGGGCGTCTGTCTGCGATATACTTGCGGTCGGCAGCAAGATGGCTTCTGGTCTTCCACGTCCGATTGAGTTCAGCCCCGCCTTCGCGGACGAGCGCTGGGCCCTTCTGCAAAGGGTGGCGGCCAGCCCGGCCTTTCAGAAGTCCAATCGACTGCGCGAGTTGCTGCTGTACACGGGCGAACGCAGCCTGCGCGCACCCGATGCGCCGATCCGTGAGCACGAGATCGGCGTAGAGGTCTTCGGCCGGCCCACCACCTACGACACCAGTCAGGATACGCTCGTCCGGGTCCATGCCTCGCAGTTACGCAAGAAGTTGCAACAGCATTTCACAGAGGACGGCCTGAGTGAATCCCTGGTTGTTGAGATGCCCAAGGGCAGTTACTCGCTGGTCTTCCGGCGGCGGGAGGCTGAACTTGAACTTGTGCCGGTGGTTGAGCCCGCCGGACCTCGCCGAAGCGCGTGGCTTCCCGTTCTGATCGCCGTCAGCGTCATCTCCACACTGGCAGCCGGGCTTCTGCTGGTTCAGAACGTCTCTCTCCGGCATCGCGCCGAGTTTGGGATGGGGGCCCAGCCCTCACTGGACTCCTTCTGGCGGCAGGTTTTTGGCAACGGACATCACAACTATATCGTTGTTGCCGACGCCAACCTGGTGGTTTTCGAGGACGCCATCAAACAGCACGTCTCGCTACAGGACTATCAGTTGAAGGCGTTCGACCGTCTCGCCAAGGCCCATATTCCCGACCCGGAGCGGCGCGCCCTCATGCTGAACATCCTCCGGCCGTATACCAGCATGGCGGACGCCAACATCTCCCGCCGGATCAGTCTGGTGACCGCGTCGAATGGACTGACCGCGGACATGGTCTTCGCGCGCGATCTGACCGTGAACCAAGTCTCCGACCACAACGCTGTCCTCCTGGGCAGCCGGCGGGCCAACCCGTGGGTGACTCTGTTTGAGGACAAGCTGAACTTCCAGACTGTGTTCGAAGAGGCGCCGAAGCAGGTGTGGTTCCGGAATAAGTCGCCGAAGCAGGGGGAACCGAACGCCTATCACGGACGCTGGAGCCACTACAGCTACTGCCGGGTGGCGTTTCTGCCGAATCCGAAAGGGACGGGTAATATCCTGCTGATCTCCGGCACCGACGTTCAATCGACCGAGGCGGGCGGCGAGTTCGTCACGCGCGAGGATTGGGTGCGGAAACTGCGTCCGTTGTTAGGCGTGGCGGAGGGGCAGCCGTTTCCGCATTTTGAGGTGCTCCTGCAGGGCGCACTCGTGAATCAGACCATCCCGCAGTTTCAGATCAGTGCCTGGCGCCGCTACTAGCGATCCACCCAGTTCAGCTCTGCATCCGACCGCCGCACGTAGTTGGCGTCGATTTCCACGGGGTCCACCAGCCTGCCCGCCGCCAGCCGTCCAATGGCCCCAGCCAGTGCGCGCGGAACCGGTGTTGCCACCCCTTCAAACAATGCCGGATCGGGCGTGAGCAGTTCCGTACCCGGCGGCAGGGACGCCCGCCACACCGCATACGGCGCAACTACCTCTTGGCCATGCACGCGCAGATCGGCGTCGTATACCGCGCCGTAGATCTCGCCTCGCCGGGCATCGAAAAATGGAGCCCGCAGGGCGCACTGTCCGTAGGAGGCCATCGCCAGAAGATCTGAGATCTCAGCCGCCTTCGCGCCCGCCGCCTCGGCCAAACCCTTAATCGCCGCCAGCGCCACTCGCACGCCGGTGAACGACCCCGGCCCCGATCCTGCCGCGTAGCCGGTCACGGTTGCATGCCGCCATCCGTGGCGTTGCATCAGCCGTTCCAGGGCAGGGAAGAGCACCGTGCCGAATCCATCCGGGGCGTGCAGTACCGCCTCCTCGACCACCACTCCATCCTCCACGAGAGCCAGGCTGCCGAATTCCGACGCTGTGTCCAGCGCAACGATTCGCATTACTTCTTCACGCTGAAGATGTAGTCGATCAGATACACCTTCCCAGGAGCATTCAAGGCAGCCAGACGCACATTGATCACACCTTCATTCTGCGAGAGCAGATTCGCAGGCACCGTGAGCGTGCCCTCGGCGCCCGTCGCCAGAATCCTGTTCCCTTGTCCGTCACGCACGATCTCGCCCACCAGCATGTAGGTCATCCGCCGCGTACCCGCGGTCGGCTTCTTCAGCTTGATCTGGAACGGCACCGGTTGGCCCGCTGTCAGGACGGTGTCGGGCGTCGGCTTTACCAGTTCGAAGGTCGCCTTCTGCGGGCTCCGCTCCGGTTCCTGCACCGCGATGGGCCAGGACTCGAATTTGTAGCTCCTCAGCATGCCCTCTTTTTTGCCGTCACGCGAGAGGTGCAAAATCCAGTCGCGCGTGGCGTCCGGCGGTGTGCCCTCGAACACTTCGCCCTTCCAGTCCTTCTTTTCCTTGGTTGCCTCGCCTGTGGAGGGGTTGATCCACCACACGTCGTAGCTGTGCTTTTCGACGGTTACCTCCACCTTCATCGGGTTCTCGACGTAGACCAGGTATTCGACGCCCGGCACTGCCAGCGCCCGCCCGCCATCCAGATCGAAGTGCGGTTCCACGTCCCAGTGCCGTGTCCGGCTGAGCGTCTCGGACCACGCCGTCATGGTCTTCAGATTCTCCGCCGATGCCCGGCCGGCGATCACCGGATACGCCCCGCTCATCGTGGCGTTCCACAGGCGTTTGCGGAAGGCTTCGCCGGCCAGCGAACCGTCCAGCAGGGTCACCTGAGGCACCGTGTTCAGCTGATGCTCGATCATCGGCACAGCGTCCGGCGCCTCTGTGCCGTACATGACGTGATCCATCCACTGATCTCCGCCAAGCGGGGAAGATGTCATCCGCGCGCGTGACGATCTGGGGTGGCCGTACGGATCGCTCTTTTTCAGGAGTTGGCCGACCTCGCGCAGCATCGCCCTGAGATTTTCGCCCGTCTCAAACTCGCCAGCCAGTTGCCAGGTTACGTTGAATGCCGCATAGCGCCCAACGACATAGCGCACATACCGCTCCCGGTCGCTGTACACCGGAAAGCGCTTCATCAACTCCGCCGCGCTGGGAGCCAGAACCAGGTCGGCCACCATGCCCTTTTCGTTCAATGCGAGAATCTGCGCGTCGAGTCTGGCAAAGAACGCCAGGTCGGGCATATCGCCCGGCGGTAGGACGGACACGGCGGCGTGCGTGAACTTTGCAGCGGCCAGTGCATCGATCTGCGTCGAGTCTGCCAGATCGGCGCCCATGTAGAGATGGGGCTTCAAGCCCTCCGTGTGCTGCCAGTGGTGCGCGTTGGCTCGTTGAATCCAGGTTGTGGCTTCCGGCGCCGCCGCCACAGTGATCTTGTCCAGCTTCTCGTTGAATTCGGTGACGCTTGCCGTGAGCTTGTAGGTCCACTCGCCGGCTTCGGTCGGCCCCAGCCGCAACACCATCCGATTGCCGCCATCCCAGAACGCCGGTACCAGGTAGGTTTTAAACGCTGGTGAACGGAACTGCGCGGAGATGCTCAACTGCTTGTACGGCACCGACGCGTTTTGCATCGACGCCGGGCTGACTTCCAGTACGATGTCGCAAGGCGAATAGGTGGTGGCGTTGGTACAGGGCTTTACCGCAAAGGCAGGCAGGGCCGCGATTACCAACGTGGCCATGGAGAGCATCCGCATAAGACCAGTGTACAGCCGTGCCATAATCTACCAATGCAAAGGGTTCTTCTCCTGACCGTGTTCGCCACCTGCCTGTCCGCGGCGCCGCCCGTCCCTGACTGGCCCAAGACCCAGGAGGAGACGCTACGGCATTTCCAGGCGCTGGTCCGCCTCGACACCACGGACCCGCCCGGCCACGAGGCGCCCGCGGTTGAATATCTGAAGAAGGTCCTGGAATCTGAAGGCATCCCCGTCCGTGTTTTCGCCAACGATCCCCGGCGGCCCAACCTTGTCGCCCGTCTCAAGGGTAACGGCACGAAGCGTCCGCTGCTGATCATGGCGCACACCGACACAGTGAACGTCACGCCCGAAAAGTGGAGCCATCCGCCCTTTTCGGCTGCCCGCGTTGATGGCTACATCTATGGCCGCGGCACGGTGGACGACAAGGACAATGTCACAGCCGCGCTGATGACCATGCTCCTGCTGAAACGCCTGGACGTTCCGCTCGATCGTGACGTCATCTTTCTCGCCGAATCCGGCGAAGAGGGCAGCACGCAGTTCGGCATCGAGTTCATGGTCAACAGCCACTGGCCTGAGATCGAGGCTGAGTTCTGCATCGCCGAGGGCGGCCGCACCCTGCGCAAGGACGGCAAGATGAGCCGCACTCTCGTCGCCACTACGGAAAAGACGCCCATGGCGATCCGCCTGGTTTCGAAAGGCACCGCCGGCCACGGCTCCATCCCGCTGCCCGACAACGCCATCGCGCGCCTCGGTTCAGCTATCGCCAAGGTTGCCGCCTACCAGACGCCCATGCGCCTCAACGACACCACGCGAACCTACTTCGAACGGCTGGCCGGCATCAGCGAACCCGCGGCCGCCGCACGCTACAACAACCTGGTGGATCCCGGGCAGGGCCCCGCCATCCAGGAATACCTGCGGCTCAATGAGCCGATGCACTACTCCATGCTGCGCACGTCGCTTTCCGCCACCATGCTCAAGGGTGGTTCACGCAAGAATGTGATTCCCGGCGAGGCCGAGGCGTTGTTCGACGTGCGGATGGCTCCGGGCGAGGATCTCCCCTGGCTGCAGCGTGAGTTGGAGAAGACCGTCGCCGATCCCAATGTGCGAGTTGTCGTCGATCCAACCACGCGTCCGCCCGCGCCGCCGTCGAAACTGGACACGCCGGTGTTTCGCGCCATCGAAGACGCCCAGAAACGCGTCTATGCCGGCGCGCCGGTGCTGCCCATCATGTCCACCGGCGCTTCCGACAAAGTCTATCTTCAGCAGAAAGGCGTGCAGTGTTACGGCATCGGCCCCTTGCAGGATGAAGAGGATGCAGCCAAGGGGTTCGGCGCTCACTCCGATCAGGAGCGGATCCTGGAAGCCGAACTGTATCGTTTCGTCGTGTTCAATTGGGACATTGTCACGTCTGTGGCGGCCGCCCGGTAGGCCAAACTGTCACTTAAATTTGCTTCATCTCTGGAATCCCGTCCGAATCTGGCGCAGAATGTGGCCATGGACACCCTGGTCGCGATTCGCCGGCAGAAGCGGACTGAGATCGTGCGATTGGGAGAGCTCTATGGTGCTCGGAACATCCGGATCTTTGGGTCGGGTGCCCGGCGCGATAGTCACGCAGCCAGCGATATCGACCTCCGGGTGGAAATGGATCCAGGACGGTCTTTGTTCGATCTCGCCGGATTTATCGCAGACGTTCAGGACCTGCTGGGGGTCCGAATTGGCGTCCTGACGATTGGCGGACTTCGCGCTACGCCCTGTTAGGAAACAGCCGCGCGGCGTTGTCATGCAGGATGAGCCGCGCTAGATCTATGGCCTCCGTTTCCGAACAGAAACCCGCGCTCACCTTTTCCGCCAGCACCTGCGCTACCCCCGCGCGCGCCATGCGCGAGTGCGCGTAGCTGAGTTCTACCTGCCTGTAATCGCCACCGAAGCCGAGCAGCTTATTCGCCGGCACCGTTTCCAGCATCTCATGCAGCGCATTCCGCGCGGCTGTCGGCGAAATCACCCACGCCCAGCAGAAGTCCACGGTGACGTTTCGGAAAATCTTCGCCAGCGCCGCCACCTCGGTAACCCACGGCCAGCCCAGATGGAACAGATCAAACGTCACGCGCGGGTACTTCAGGAACAGATTGTTGAGCTGAGTGGGCCGCGAGTTTTCGAGCAAGTTTCCGTTGCCCGCCTGGAGACCTGTGTGAACCTGGATCGGCAGTCGCTGGTCCTGTGCCAACTGGAGCACGTAGTGGAAGATGTGGTCCGACAACCGCCGCGGCGCGATCTTCTGCGGCTCTCTCATCAAAAGGTCGAAGTCCGCTTGGGCCTCAGCCTCACTGGTTTCCTCAAAGCGCAATGGGCGCGAGTAGGCGAGAGTGGTCTTCAGCGTCACCAGCCCGGCTTCGAGGCTCTGAGCCAGCCGCCGCTCGACCGCGCGCTTCAAACCGCGCACGTCCGGGATCGCGATTCCGGTGACCTCCTCCATGCGGCGGATATCGGACGCCTTCGCCGCCGAGCAGAACCAGTCCATCTTCCGAGCCAGCACGAAGAACGCAGGGTCCGGCCGCACCGGATCGCCGTGCCAGTAATCGTCCAGCACGCCGTAGCGAATCCGGGCCTTTTCCTTGAGCACGCGCTGATAGAGCCCGGGCCGGTTGGCCGCCGCGATCGCCGCGTCGATCTTCGGCAGCGTTGCCGCCGAGATCTCGCCGATGCTGTAGAGGTCACGAATCGCGATCCGCAGGGCTTGCGCGTAGCCGGTGTGTTTCGCGTAGCGCCACCACGGCTCAAACTCCGCCCATGTCTTCGCCGGGCCAGGCATCCCGGCGCTGATCAGGTCGTTGCCCAGGTACTGTTCGGCGAGGGTGAAGAAGGTGGGCTTGCTGTCGAGCCGCTCGTTTTCGCTCAGCAGATGCTCGTGCGTCGAGATGATGTCGAGCTTCTCGATTTCAGCGCGGAGGCCAGTGAGCAGGGCGGGTGCGGCGACGCTGGTTCCAAGAAAGTGCCGGCGGTTCACTACGCCCGTGACTTTTTCTCGAACCGGCTGTAGTCCCGGTGCGGCATGTCTTTGATGAGCTTCTCCGGCTTACCGCCGTATTTCTTGCCGTCCGCGATGGCGCCAGCCAGGATCTGCTGGACCTGATCGTCAAACGTCAAGGCCGAGAATTCGGCGGTACTGGACTTCGGAGATCTTCCCCGTGGAGTACGCGGCTTCAAGTGCAAATCTCAGTACCTCCTCAACTCCAGTGTAATCAGCCTTCCGCACCAGATCAATCGTCGCCGGCCGGAATTCACCGTTCTTTCCGAGATTGTGCTGGAAGCCGAATGCTACCCGGCGCACACCATCGTAGTAATCGTGAAGCGCCAAAACCGTCTCCACGGCCTTCCGGTGTGACGCGATGTGCGTGGCAAGCTGCACCACGCGACCACGGCCGTCAGCCGAGTTTGCCCGCTTCATCATTCCAATGAACGCATCGACTGGTTCCCGCCACGTGAAAACGATCAGGACATTCCGCCCGGTGCCCAAGGCGTACTCGATCAACCGGGTGCATCCCCCGACGCTGGTCAGCGTGCTGTCGTAGACCAGACAGCCCGACTTGCTTGCGCTGCGAACTGTAGTGCTTTTCCCCGACCCCGTCCCTCCGCCGGTCATCACCACGATCTCATTGCCCGGCTCATCCAGGCGCCGCAGAAAGGCCGTATATGCGAGCCACGATGCCGCCTCGCCCACAGCCTCCCGATTCAGCGTCCGAGCCTCGGGCGACTCCGAATACTCCGGAAACAGCTCCGCCGCGTTATCCGCGCTGTACTCGCGGGACCCACCGAACTCCACATCGTACAGATCGAGACACCCCTCCCGATCCTCATCCAGCCGGGCCATTACGGTCCGCTGTATTTCCAGCTCCCGCCAACTCAAGTCAGCCACTAACTCTCCCCGTGGATCTCCTGCAAGCTCCACACGCGCAGCGGATCCCGCAGGCGGCTCTCCATTGCCTGCGCAGCCGCCTTGGCCCCCGACATTGTCGTGATGCAAGGCACGCGCCACATCACAGCGGAGCGCCGGATCGCCCGCTCGTCGGAGAACGAATGCGCTCCAGTCGTCGTGTAAATCACCAGCTTCATCTGACCTTCCTTGATCAGATCCACTGCGTTCGGACGGCCCTCGTTCACTTTGAAGACGGTCCGCACTTTCAGCCCCGCCGCCTTGAATGCCGACGCCGTCCCGCGCGTCGCGGTCAGCTCGAAACCGAGCGCCGCAAACTTCTTCGCCAGCGCGACGGCATCCGCCTTGTGGTGATCGTTCACGCTGAAGAAGATCGTGCCATCCATTGGCAGAGGCACGCCCGCGCTCAATTGCGCCTTTCCGAACGCCTCCCCGAAATTCTCGCCCACGCCCATCACTTCGCCGGTGGAGCGCATCTCCGGTCCGAGCACCGGATCCACGCCCTGGAACTTCGCGAATGGAAATACCGGAGATTTCACGCACACCTGTTTCACAGGCAGCACACCTTCGTACATCCCGCCCGTCAGGTGCGTCAGTTCCTTCAGCTTTTTGCCCAGCATCAGGCCGACTGCAATCTTCGGGAGCCGCACGCCCGTCGCCTTCGAAACATAAGGCGCGGTGCGCGATGCCCGCGGATTCACCTCAAGGACAAACACCTGTCCGTCCTTGATGGCGTACTGGACGTTC
>CAYVDY010000074.1:0-17525 GCA_964450255.1 uncultured Candidatus Solibacter sp.
CCACGCGGAGCGGGACATGCACCAGATGGAGGACGTGATGGCAGGACCTGGTTTCCCCGCCAAGTAATTCTATTTCAGTAACGTCAGCGCCCAGGGCAGTGCGGGGAGCGTAGCGGCGTGCTCCGGCGCGGAGTTTCCCGCGAATCCCAGCACACGCAGACGTCCGGCCCGCGTGTCGCTGACGATCTGCATGCCGAGCGGTCCCCATTGCAGGACGGCTCTGCGCCGTAAACCAAGTTGGGCCAACAACCAGTCCGTGGTTTCCGTCGTGCTGGCGTAGGATCCGGGGAAGACCTCCGAGTGAAGGATCGCCAGGCGCTTCTGCTTCGCTTGAGCGGCCCTCGCGAAGGTCAGGAAGGAATCCAGATCGGCCGACGCGGGCCGGCGCGCCTCCTGCGGGTCCTCGTAACCGGAGTGGATGCCGTCCAGCAGCAGCACGCCATCGACGCGGGCAGCATTTTCCGGTTGGCGTAGGATGGCCCGAATGGCCCCGTAGCCGGCACTGAAGCCGGAGAGATAGAGGCGTTCCACGGGACGGCCGAGGGCGGTGAGGATCTGAGACAGGATGGCGGGGTCGCGCACGGCTTCGTCGTAGACGCGCGAGCCCGCGCCCACCTGCACTGCCAGGACTGCCGCCTCTGGGAGAGCTTGGCGGACGGATTGCTCGGCTAACCAGGGCACGCCGTGAAAGTGAATTACCAGCGGCAGTTTGCGGCCCGCTTTCGCTCCGGGCGGCAACAGGAGAGATCCCAGCGGCGTGGAGATTCGCTCGCCCGGCACCGCGCGTTGTTGCTGCCGTTCGTGGGCGCGCGTGTTTTCCACCATCGGGGAGGGGGCCTGCACCAGTTGGAAGGCGAGCAACATCGGAAACATCACTGCGAGTCTAGCGCAAGCACCGGGGGCCGGAGCCGGTTCAGGATCTCCTTTACGTAATCCTGCGTCTCCTTGATGGGCGGAATGCCCTTGATGGCGTCGACGCGGGCGGGCCCGGCGTTGTAGGCGCCGAGGGCGAGGCTGAGATCGCCGCCGTAGCGATCCAGCAGCGACCGCAGGAAACGGCTGCCGGCGTTGATGTTCTGCTCCGCGTCGAAGGGGTTATCGACGCCGAGATCGAAAGCGGTGCCGGGCATCAACTGCATCAGCCCCATTGCTCCGGAGCGGCTGACGGCGCAAGGGTGAAAGGAGGATTCGCGGCGGATGACGGCGCGCAGCAGATCGGGAGTGAGGAGGTTTGCCTTGGACGCCTTCTGAATGAGGCCATCAAGGCGCGTGTCAGTGAGCGCGGAGCAGTCCTCGACGGCGGCGCCTGGTGCAGCGGGTGCCCAGGAGGGCGGTTTGGGCTGGCGGGCGGCGGACGCGAGTTGACGCGCGACGTTGCCCTCCTGAGCCTCGAGGGCAGTACGTTGGCGTTGAATCGACTCGCGTTGGCGGGCGAGAGCGGCTTCCTGGGCGCTCTGAGCCTGAGAACAAACCTCCAGGAAGCACGCGAGGAAGAGTAACCTCACATTCGTTCTATCGACAGCCCTTTTCAAAACTTCACACTCGGCTCCTGTAATCCTGCAACCTGATGACGGCGTCTTCCGTAGTGTGATCATTCCAAATCGGCTCGTGCTGACGGCGATGGTGTGCGGCGTCCTGGGAGCGCAGACTCTCTGGACGGGACGCGTGACCGCCCAAGGCAAGCCCGTCCCAGGCGCGGCGGTGACTGTGAAGGCGGGAGCACAGGCGTGGACGACGGCCAGCGACGAGCACGGCAGATTCAGTGTGGAGGGCCTGCCTGCTGGCGCCCTTTCCTTGGAAGTGCGGATGTTTGGATTCCAACCAGTGACCAGGCAGGTGAAGCCGGAGGAGCGTTCTGCGCCGCTGGAGGTGGCGATGTCGCTGCGGGCGCTGCGGCCTGCGATGGCGGGCGGCCCCGCAGCGCCGGCCGCTGCGCAGATGTCGAACGGCATTGAAGCGCAGGTGACACGGAGCCTGGAGGAGACCCCGGCCCTGGCAGTGGCCGGACCGGAGAACGGGGATGCGAGCGAGGCGTTCCTGGTGCAAGGCTCGCTGAGCCGCGGGCTGCAACAGCAGGACCGGCCAGAGATGATGGAGTTCGGGCCAATGGGAGGCCCCGGCGGCGGAATGATGGGTGGGGGCAGGCCCGGCAGCGAGGGCGGCGGAATGCCGGGGGGCGGCATGCCAGGAGGCGGCGGGATGGGCGGAGGCCGGGGCGGGGGAGGCGGAGGAGGAATGGGTGGCGGACCTCCCGGTGGCGGTATGGGAGGACGTCCGGGCGGTTTCGGCGGACCGGGCAGGCCTGGTGGTCCCGGAGGTGGGCGGCCCGATTTTGCCAACATGAGTCCGGAGGAGCGCGAGAAGCTACGGACGGCCATGCTGGACCGGACCCGGCAGGGCCAGCGCGAGGGATTTGGCAATCGGAATCGCCGGACTCGCGATCAGATCCGCGGGGGAGCGAACTTTTCCATGCGCGGCGATTCGCTCGATGCTTCGCCCTACTCCATCAACGGCCGTACCGCCACCAAACCCGATTATTCGCAATTCCGCTACGGCGCGACGCTGGGCGGGCCGCTGAGCCTGGGTAAGATCTTCACTCCCGACAACAGCATGTTCTTTGTGAACTACAACGGTCAGCGCGGCAGCAGCGTGTATAACGGTTTCGCGGTGATGCCCGATGAGGCGCTGCGGGCCGGCGATTTTTCCAACCTCGCCCAGCGATCCACTATTTACGATCCGCTCAGCCGGGCACCCTTTGCGGGTAACAGGATTCCGGATTCGCGCATCAGTTCGGCGTCTAAAGGGCTGCTGGCCTACGTGCCGCTGCCGAACTCGACGGGTTCCACGCAGAACTACCGGTACACGACCACGATTCCGCAATCCACCGACAATCTCAACCTACGGATGAACCGCACGCTGACGAAGAAAGACAGGTTGGCCGGCGATGTGGGCTGGCAGCGCCGGTCGTCGGAGAGCGTGCAGATGTTTGGCTGGAGCGACCCCAGTTCCGGGGCGGGTTTAAATGCCAGCCTGAACTGGAGCCATACGTTCTCGCCGCGGATCATCCACAACGCGCGGATCCGCTACAACCGCAACCGGAATGAGCTGACGCCGTACTTTGCCTACGGGCCGGACGTCGCGGCGCAACTGGGGATTCAGGGTACGTCCCGGGATCCGGCGAATTACGGACCGCCGAATCTGACCTTCACCAACTACGGCGACCTCACGGACGGCAATCGCTCCCGCCGCAACGTCCACACCTGGAGCTTTGGCGACGGCTGGACCTTCGTGCGGAAGACACACACGCTGACCACGGGGTTCGATTTCACGCGGACGCAGTGGAACACTCTTTCTGATCCGAACGCGCGCGGCACGCTGTTCTTTGGCGGCCTGGCAACCAGCGCCATCACGTCCGAGGGGCTGCCAGTGGCGGGCACGGGCAGCGATCTTGCCGACTTCCTGCTGGGGTATCCGCAACAATCGACGATTCGGTTCGGAGCGCCGGACAACTACATGCGGTCGTCGCAGTATGGCGTCTTCGTCCAGGATGAGTGGAAAGCGAAGCCGAACCTGACGTTCAACCTCGGATTGCGCTACGACAACTGGCGGCCGTTTACGGAGAAGTACGGGCGGCTCTCGAATCTGGACATCGCACCGGGGACGACGGCGGCGGCGGTGGTGACCCCAGGATCGATGGGTCCTTACAGCGGCGTGACGCCGGAGGGGATGATCCGTCCGGACAACAACAATCTGTCGCCGCGGCTGGGTTTCTCGTGGAAGCCCTGGAAGAAGGGGCGGACGATTGTGCGCGGCGGCTACGCCATGTTCTTCGACGGGTCTGTCTATAGCCGGATCCCCACGCGCCTGGCGCAGCAGCCGCCCTTTGCGACGAGCGCGACTTTCAACACAACAACCAGCTCGCCGCTGACGATCCTGAATCCGTTCCAGGGTCCGTCTGATACAACGATCCGCAACAGCTACGCGGTGACACCAGACTACCTGGTGCCCTACGCGCAGACCTGGAATGTGTCCGTGCAGCAGGATGTGAAGGGCCACGTGATTGAGGGCGGTTATCTGGCGACGAAGGGGACGAGGTTGGTGATCCAGCGGCTGCCGAACCGGGCGCCGGTGGGCTCACCGGTGAACTCGGAAGACAGGCGGCCGATTCCCTACGTCGTGGGCTTCACGTTCGACAGCCCGGAGGGGAACTCGATCCTGCATTCGGGCCAGATCCGGGTGTCGCGCCGGATGCGTCGCGGACTGACATGGAACCTGATGTACACGTATTCGAAGTCGATCGACAATGCTTCGTCGATCGGCGGGACGGGCAGCATCGTGGTGCAGGATGACAAGAATCTGGCGGCGGAGCGGGGCTTGTCGAACTTTGACCGCCGCCATCAGTTCTCGTTCAACACGATGGCGCAATCGCCGTTCGGGCCGCAGGGTCTCTGGTTGAAGCAGAAGAACCTGGCATCGACTCTGCTGCGGGATTGGAGCCTGAACACTACCATCACCTTGAATTCGGGTGCGCCATTGACGGCGCGAGTGCTGGGTGCGGTGGCCGATGCCGGCGGCAGCGGCGCGACAGGTAGCGCGCGGGCCGATGCTACGGGGCTAGCCATCTCGGCCGGCACCGGGCACTTCAACAAACTGGCGTTTGCGACGCCGCCGGGCGACCGGTATGGCAACGCGGGGCGGAATACGATCCCTGGCCCGGGGCTGTTTGGAATGAATGCTTCGTTCGGGCGCTCCTGGCAGATCGGGGACAATTCGCGGCGGCGGCTGGAAGGGCGATTGGAGGCGGAGAACATCCTCAACCACGTCAACCTCAGCTCGTATGGCACGGTGGTGAATGCGGCGGAATACGGTCTGGCGACAGCCGCCGGGCAGATGCGATCGATCAGCCTGTCGTTGAGGCTGAGGTTCTAACCATGCGGCGAACGATACTCTCTCTACTCACGGCCGGCGCCATGCTGGCACAGCAGCCGCAGGGCGACGTGCCGGTGTTCCGGGCGTCGTCGAACCTGGTGGTGGTAACTGTGTTCGTGCGTGGCAAAGACGGCAAGCCGAAGAAGGGCCTGAAGAAGGAGGACTTCGTCGTTTCGGAGAACGGGAAGCCGCAGCCGGTGAGCGTTTTTGAGTTTCAGGAGCTGGAAGGGCCGGCCACGAGCGTGGCAGTGGAAAGGCCTGAGAAGGCGCGTGCCGAGCCGCAGGGCCGCGTGCGGTTCCGGGACAAGCGATTGATGGTTCTCTTCTTCGATTGGAGCTCGCTGCCGGCGGCGGATCAGGTGCGCGCCAAGGATGCGGCGGAAGAGTACCTAATGAAGAACATGACGCCATCGGATTTGGTGCAGGTGGTCACTTTCGGGTCGAAGCTGAAGGTGGAGCAGGAGTTCACCAGCGACAAGGAACTGCTGCTGAAGCTGATCAGGAAGTTCCAGACAGGCGAGATGAGCGAACTGGCGACGGAAGGCGAGACGGGCGTAGCGAACACCGAAGACAGCGCCTTTACGGCTGACGATGCGGAATTCAACCTGTTCAACACCGACCGGAAGTTGGTGGCGCTCGAAGATCTGGCGCGGCAACTGACGGCGATGCCGGAGAAGAAGGCGGTGATCTACTTCTCCAGCGGAGCGGGCAAGACGGGGGATGACAATCAGGCTCAATTGCGGGCGACAGTCAACGCGGCGGTCCGAGGGAACGTGAGCTTCTATCCCGTGGACGTGCGCGGACTGACCGCAGAGCCTCCCGGAGGAGCGGCGGCGGCGGGCGGCGGACAGGGGACCGGGCTGTTTTCGGGCAACACGCAGAGGCAGCAGCGGCAGAAGTCACTGGATTCGCAGGACACGCTGTTCGCGCTTGCGTCTGATACCGGCGGCAAGGCGCTGATCGATAACAACGAACTGGTGCTGGGCATCACACAGGCTCAGGAGGATCTGCAGAGCTACTACATTCTCGGCTACTACTCGTCAGACGAAAAGAAGGACGGCGCCTTCCGGCGCGTGGATGTGAAACTGACGGCCGAGGCGCAGGGGCGCCTGCAGGCGAAGCTGGATTATCGCCGGGGCTACTTCGCGGAGAAAGAGTTCAAGGCCTTTGGCAGCTACGACAAGGAGCGGCAGTTGGAAGACGCCCTGATGCTGGGAGATCCGGTTACGGAGTTGCGGCTGGCGCTGGAAGTGAACTGGTTCCGGGTCGGCAGAGATCGGTACTTCGTGCCGGTGGCTGTGAAAATTCCAGGGTCGGCCATCCCTCTGAAGAAGCAAGCGAGCGGGGAGACGACCACATTCGATTTCATCGGCCAGGTGCGCGACGAGAAGGGCGCCTCGATGGGATCTGTACGGGACACCATCAAGATCCAGTTGCGTGACGAGCAGACCGGGCAATTGGCGTCGCGGAGCCTGATGTACGACACAGGGTTCACTCTGATTCCCGGCAAGTACCAGATCAAGATGCTGGTGCGCGAGAACCAGACGGGGAAGATGGGGACGTTCGAATCGAAGTTCGAGGTTCCGGATTTGGGCGGGCTGAAGGACGGGCTGCGGCTGAGTTCGGTAGTGTGGAGCGGCCAGCGGACACAGGTGGCGGATGCCGTGGGATTGGCCAATAAAAAACTGAAGAAGCAGGACAAGCATCCGCTGGTGCGTGAGAAGGAGAAGTTGCTGCCCAGCGTGACGCACGTGTTCCGCCCGGGGCAGACGATGTTTGTCTACGCCGAGCTGTACGATCCTGCGGTGATAGAGACGCGGAACACCCCGATGGTGTCGGCGGCGGTAACGATCTACCGGGACAAGCAACTGGTGCTGGAATCGGCTCCCGTCGCGGTCTCGGCGCTAAAGGAAGGCCGTTCGGGGACGGCCGGCGTCTATCTGGAGGTACCGCTAAAGGATCTGAAGCCGGGCGAGTATACGACGCAACTGAACGTGATCGATCAGGCAGGGCAGAAGTTCGGATTCAGCCGTGCGCCGCTCGTGGTGATGGCCCGTTGACGCGCGCTCAGGCTCAGTACGTGAAGCTGTAGAGCAGGAAGGCCGTGGGTATTGGAGTCCCGTAGCCGGACTGCTGGAGAAACGCGCCCGGGATCAGGCACCCGAATCCGCCGGAGAAACGCCAATGATCCGAGTGTGTGTAGGCGGCCGAGACGAGCACGTGGTCGCCGACGGACGGACTGGTGGCCGCCGGATTCCGCACCAGGTACTGATCTCCTCCCGGGTAGAGCCCGTCATTGATCCTGGCCAGCCAATAGTGCCGGTAGCCCCCGAAAACGGTCCATTTCCGTTTGATTGGCACCTCGACGTCGAAGGCTGGGAAACGTATGTTTCGCCAGGCGATGGGGTCGGCCATGCCGTACTTGCTGAAGCCGGCCGGGTAGAGGTCGTCAAAGGTTCTGTACTCTCCATCGGCGGGGTTGCCGTCGCCGGACGCGAAGTTGTATTCGACACCGAGCCGCGGCCCGAGGCCAGTTCCGAAGGGACTCCA
Organism: uncultured Candidatus Solibacter sp.; assembly: GCA_964450255.1. GTDB lineage: Bacteria > Acidobacteriota > Terriglobia > Bryobacterales > Bryobacteraceae > Paludibaculum. The sequence goes on from CAYVDY010000074.1 coordinate 7,480, forward strand.
GCCAAGTTCCCAGTGCCCCGCCCAGGATGACACCCGGTCTCCGACGACGTGGCCCCGCTGCAACGCCATCTCGATGTTGTACTCCAGGTTTCGGGGCGCGCTCCCCTGCGCCCGGATTCCAGGAGTGAGAACGTCACGGTGGCCGGGAGACAGAAGCAGGTCCAGGGTGTCGCCGCCGCGCTTCCATAACAGGTAGGGTTCAATGACCCCCTCGCCGCGCGCGCTGAATTGGACCGCGAGACCGGAAATGCGGCTGGCAGTGTCGAACGAATCTGGCCTTTGGCGCCCCGCCTGAACCAGAAACCCCGTGAACGCGTCGAAGCGGTACCGCGCTGCGGCGTAACCCCCACGTACCGCGTCAAACGCCAACCCGAAGGAGTCCCAGTAGTTATCGGCGCCCAGCAGCCGTTCGTCACCCAAAGCCAACTCCTGGCGGCCGATTCTCAGCTGCCAACCTGCTTCTGCTCGCCCGAAATCCGCGTACGCCTGGCGCGGCTCCAGCGTGTTCTGCAGGTCATCGGGCACGTGATCGGCGCCGGTGCTGAATGCCCTGGCATCCTGGGCCTGGAGATAGACCCGGAACCAGCTCGAAGGCTGGACAGTCACGTTCAGCCGCAGACGGTTCAGATAGGCCGGATCGCCGGATGCTGCGCCGAATGTGCCAGTGGATTCGGCCCGTCCGCGCATCTCGACGCCCAGCTTCAACCAGGACGGCAGCCGACTCTCCAGACTGCCTGCGCGCGGAGGGCTGGCTTGTTCTGAAACCGCTTGACCCGTCATCAACTCAGACAGTCCGAACCAAAGGCACAGCGTGCCGGACCGAACCAGCCGATCGTTCATTCTCAGTGCTCCCAACAGTCCTCATCGGACCGCTGGGGGGCTGTATGAGCCGGTTTTCCGGTCAGGGGTTGCGCCGTACAACCCAGGTGGTCATGCAACGCTGGTTCTGTACGATGGTCGTCTTCAGCGGGTCGAGCATCTGACCACCGAGTTCGGCGGTCAGGCTTTCCAACAGAACCTCGTCGACGAGATAGCGTTCTGAGCCATCGGGGAGCAGATGGCGGCGGCCGGTGAGGCGGTGGACCTGATGTTCCATGCCGATTGACGAAGCGAGGCGGCAGAACAGGAGGCCTCCCGGTTTGAGGGTGCGCCAGGTACCGTGCAGCATCGCCCGAAAATGCTCGTCATCGCGGGCGAAGTGGAGCACAGCGCTGCTGATGGCGATATCGGCAAATCCAGTCGGGAAGGACATCGCTTCAATGCGTTCGAGACGGAAGTTGTCAGCGGGAAGACCGGGAGCGAGTGCGGCGGCCAGTTGGCGGACGTGGGCGATGGAATGCGGTTCAGCGTCGGCGGCGAAGACCTCGTAGCCTTCACGCAACAGGTAGATCAGGTTCCGGCCTCCACCGCAGCCGGCATCCAGGATCCGCATCCCAGGCGCGATGCGGCCACGGAGGAGCTGATCGAAGAGATAGATGTCGATCTGGCCGAACTGTTCCTGTAGTGCGGGGATGGTCATTCAACGATAGTAGGCGATCTCCGCTAGAATCCTAGCAGCCGCATGCGAACTGAAACCCCTGCCGCCCTCATTTGCGCGTCGCTCCTCCTGGCTGCCGGCGCCGCCGCCCAGACTCCTCCCAACCTTGGGCTCGACCAGCACGACTTCTTCTATGCCGGAGAACAGAAGCAGCACTGGATGTTCATCGTTCGCGGCGGAAAGATCGTCTGGTCGTACATCGATGCCAACAGTAAGGGTGAGATCAGCGACGCAGCGCTTCTCCCCAACGGCAACGTCCTTTTCGCTCACCAGTATGGAGTCACGCTGATCGGCCCGGACAAGAAGGTGCTCTGGCACGTGGGGGCGCCGCCGAACACGGAGATCCACTCCGCGCAAATGATGGACGCGCGCCGGGTCTTCTATGTGCAGAACGGCGATCCGGCGCTGCTCCGCGTAGCCGACACCCGAACCGGCAGGATCGAACGCGAGTTTCCACTGCCGGTGGGCAACCCCAACAGTATCCACGGCCACTTCCGCCATGCCCGGCTCACGCCGGCGGGTAACTTTCTGGTCGCCCATATGGATGCGAAGAAGGTTGCGGAATACGACAATAGCGGCCGCGAAGTGTGGTCCTATGCAGTGGAGAGCCCATGGTCGGCGGAACGCCTCCGCAATGGGAACACTCTGATCACAACTAACAGGAAACTGGTGCTGGAGGTGGATCCCCAAGGTAAAACCGTGTGGCAGATCACGGCCGCGGATGCCGCCGGACACCGCATCGACGGCTTCCAGATCGCCACGCGCCTGCCGAACGGCAATACGCTGGTGAACAACTGGGTAAACACCTGGAGCACGACGGTGGACAAGGCGAACCCGCCGGTGCAGGCACTGGAATTCACGCCCGGCAAGAAGATCGTGTGGGTGCTGCGCTCGTGGAATGATCCCGCAGATCTCGGTCCCGCCACTACGATCCAACTGCTGGGCTCCGCCCGCGTCCGCTAAGCCGAACGCTCACGGATTGCTCACAGATTGCTCACGCCGTGGGGCCTGGAATCCACCACGCCGCGGCCGCAGGATAGTGCCATCTAGAGGAGGGCGAAGGGCAGGAAGGTCGCGCCTGAGATCCATGGTACGAGCCGCCTGCGGCTGTGCAGCAGGCCATGGAGGGTGCCATGCGAGGACCTTCGGCTATCCCGTGGTTTGTGGCTGTGGCGTGGATTACCTTGCCTGTTGGAGCCGCAGCGTCTGGCCGCGATGACGATTTGATCGCACGCCTGCAAGCTGCCGAGGAGTTCGTGCAGAAAGGCGAATACACCGGCGCGGAGCGAATCCTGGTGGGCGTATTGAGGGGGATGAAGGACGACCAGCAGGATGATGACCGCAAGGCGGTTGTCCTGAACAACCTTGGTGCGGTTTACTATCATCTGGACCAGTATTCGAAGGCCGAATCTTGTTACCGGCAGGCGATCGCGATCCATAAACGGACTCTCGGAGAAGATGCCCCCACTACAATTCGATCGATGGTGAACCTGGCGCACGTCTATATCAGGTCGGGTCAATTGGCCAAGGCAGAGCGGCTTGGACTGAGAGAATACCTGGACCGCCGGAAGGCGATGTTGCGGAATCAGCCGCTGTTGGCGAGGCTTCTGGACACGGTTGGTGCGCTGGAAAAACTGCAGGGGCGTTACAGGCAGGCAGAGCGATACAATCGGGAGTCTCTGGCACTCTGGGAGAAGCTGGCGCCGGCCGGTGTTGAGACGATGGAAGCCCTCAATAATCTAGGCGCGCTTTATGCAGATACAGGGCGCCACCCAGAGGCGCTGCCCTGCTTTCGGCGAGTTCTGGGGATTGCGGGGACAGGGCTGGGCCGCGAGCATCCTTCGCTGATAACTCTGCTCGCAAAGGCTGGAACCGCCCATTACTTCATCCACGGGCCCGAGCACGCCGAGCCGTTCTACCAGAGGGCAGTCTCGATAGCAGAGCGCGCGCTCGGGCCGGGCCACTCTCTTACCGGACAAGTCATGCTTGGCTATTCGGTGGTGCTGGAGCGCGCCGGCCGCAATGTCCAGGCAAAAGTATACCGGCGCCGCGCACAGAACAGTCTGGCCGCAGCATCCCGTCACGAGCTAGGGAAGGACACCGTGGACTTGAGTGAACTTCAAAGGCGGGCCTCGAAATAATTACGGAGTGAAGCTGGGGTTAGTCGTGGGCATCGGGGCATTCACCTCCGCGCGCCAGTCGTGGAGGCGGCGGTGTAGACGGTTCGCCAAGTCCGGCATCTGCGCGGCCAGATCGCGAGTCTCGCCGGGGTCTTTCCCCAAGTCGTAGAGTTCTACCGTTCCCGTTTCAAGGAACTCGATCAGCTTCCAGTTCCCGCTGATTACGGCGCTGACGGGGGCCGTGGTGGGGTAGTAGTGCGGGTAGTGAAAGAACAGTTCCTCCCGCTGCAACTGCGCGCCGGGGTCCTGGACGAGTCTGGCGAAACTGACGCCGTCCATGGGGGCGTTCCTGGGCGCGGAGGCTGGGATGCCGGCCAAGTCCAGCAGCGTGGGATAGAAGTCGGTGGAGCAGACCCTCTGTGTGGACACGCGGCCGGGCGAGTTGAGTTGCGGCGCACGGACAATAAGGGGAACGCGGATCCCCCCTTCGTAGAGCGCGCCCTTGCCGGAACGCAGCGGGTGATTGTTGGTGACAGTCTCGCCCTGATACTTGCCGATGTACCCACCGTTGTCTGAGGCGAACACAACGATTGTGTTGGATGCCAACCGCCACTGATCCAGCGTCGCCAGCAACCTCCCCACGTTCTCATCCAGGCTGCTGACCATCGCTGCGTAGGTGGCGTTCTGGTGGCGCAGCCGCGGATTGAGCTTCTGGCGAAAGCGCTCGACCAGATCCGGTTTTGCCTCGATGGGCGTATGCACCGAGTGGTAGCAGAGGTTGAGAAAGAATGGTTGATCGCCGGCCCCTTCGACGACCCGGATGGCCTCGTTTGTCAGCCGGTCAGTGAGGTACTCGCCCGGTTTCCCTCCGGCCAGCCCCGGGACATAGCGGTACTCGCCGCCGTAGAGCCTGCTGCCGCGATAGGGGTAGAAGAAGGTCTGTGGCGCGCCCCATACCGAGCCTCCGATATTGACGTCGAAGCCGTGCGCTTCGGGATAGTGTTCGGCGTTGCCGAGATGCCACTTGCCGACATGCGCGGTCCGGTAGCCGTTGTCCCGCAGCACCTCGGCAAGCGTGATTTCCGATAGCGGCAGGTTCTCTTCGACCACCGGCGGCACCAGGCGGTTCTTGAGCGGGGGCGTGCGGGCGCTCTCTCGCCAGATCGTCATCTGGAGACGAGCGGGGTGTTTGCCGGTATGTATCGAGGCGCGGGTTGGCGAGCAGACCGGCGATGCAGAGTAGGCATGATCGAAGCGCACACCTTGCCGGGCGAGGCGGTCCAGGTTGGGCGTCTCGTGGAGATCCGCGCCATAGGCGCCGAGGTCGGCCCAGCCCAGATCGTCAGCGAGGATGAAGATGATATTCGGCTTTGAGCCCGGCACGCCCTGGCCGAGTGCGTTGGATGCCAGCCCAGCGCCAATCGCTGATCCCAGGGTGCGAACGAAATCTCTGCGTCTCATTTCGGGTACCTCATCGCGGGCTGAGCCTCAGCACCTGAACGCCGTCGGCGTCGAGGCGTGTTTCGAAGCGGATCTTCTCTCCGATGCGTACGAGTGCCACGGGCTTGTCAGCGGACATGTCCGTCGCCCTAAATGTGCCAGGAGGCACATGCAAAGACACTGTTGCCTGCGTGGCTTGCTTGCCGTGGTTGAAAACAAAAACCAGCCGGTCCACCCCGGATTCCAGATAGCGCACTTCCACCTGCCGGGCTGTGAGCTCCACCGGCAAAGTCACGCCAGACCAGCGCAGCAGCCCAGTGTAGAAATGCTCTGCCGCTTCGCTTGGTGTGGTGAAGTAAGCTGCGCTGACATAGGAGCCGAGCATCAGAGTCCTGCCGCGCCCGAAGGTGGACATTACCGCGGCGGTTGAGCCATCGGGGAACTGCGCCACCGCCTTCGCATTCGGGCTCAGCGTCTCCAGCGACTCGGCGTACCAGCGCCCGGGCAGCACATCGCCCGCGTTCAAGCCGGGGATCTCGGTGCTGGTCCAACGCAATTCCGTACGTACTTTCTCAGCTGTCTGAATGGCACTCTCACGGCAGCCCATCACCTCCCACAGTCCAAGGCCGGGAATACGTTCCGCCGCGTATCCGCGTTCGTTGTTCCAGGCCAGGCGGGCCTCCGTGACCAGCGTTCCGCCGCCTTCCACATAACCCCGGAACACCTTCGCCGAAGCCTCCGGCAACATCAGCGGATAGGGGAAGATCACCAGCTTGTACTGGCGGAGCTGTTCCGCTGTGAGGTGGTCGATGTGCACATAGTCCAACGGGACATTGTGCGGGAATAGTGCGCGGTGCACGCCGAGCCACGAATCGCGTTCGATGCCGGCTACCTCGCCCTGCGGTCCGCCATAAACCGCCGCCCGCTGCCGCCCGCCGACGAAGTGCGCCAGCGGGTTGTAGACGATGGCAACCTCCGCCTTGGGCGGCCGGGCAGCCAGGAACAGCTTCTGATTCTGATCCACCACCCTGGCGATCGCTCCGGCCTCTCTGGCGCGCTCCGTGATGGTTCCGTCCAACTGGTTCAAGCCGAATCCTCCGGACTCATAGCCGGCGTTCATGGGATACCAGGCGTAGTAGTTGATGCCCTTCGCGCCGCGCGCCAGCGCCGACCACGTCCATATGCGGAGATCGGCGGGTGTCACGGTGGGGCTGACGTTCAGTGCGATGGTCCCGAAGCCGCCCTGCAACTCGCCCACCCAGAACCCGTTCCGCCCACCGGCGTAGCCGAACGAGCGGGTAAAGTCCAGCAGCGCCGCGCGCCACGGCACATCGCGGTCGACAAACGCCGAGTGCTTCGGGTAGAACGACGTCCCGTAGAAGTCCACATGCCGGGCCATCGTCCAATCGTCGGCCTGTCCCTCCCAGTGATGTGGCGACGCGAACAGCCCAACGCCGGCGGCGTGGCTGGTGACGATGGTATCCGGCGCGGTCCGCTTGACGGCCTCGTACCGGTCGCGCAAATCCTCTCCGAGCTTGTCGGTAATGAACGTCTTCCAATCGATGTAGTCCGTGTAGGAGAGGATGGTGCTCATGCGGCTGGGCTCCACCTGGTCCCATCTGGCGAAGCGGCGATACCAGGAGACATTCAGCTTTTCCAGCGTGCCGTACTTCGTCTTGAGCCACTCACGAAATCGAGCTTTCGTATGTTTGCAGAAGCAGAATTCGGGCTTGGTGATCCACGTCGGATTGGCCCAGTTGATGACGTGCGGCTCGCTCCACAGATCCCAACCGACGAAGGCGGGGCTCTTCTTCGCGCGCTCGGCAAGCGCCCGGTAGAAGGCGTTGTCGACGGCACGCACGCCGGGATGATCGCGGCAATAGCCGGGTGAGGACTCCGGCTGGATCACTTCCCCGCCCGATGATACGAACATTGAATCCGGGTACTTCTCTCCAACCCACTGCGGCGCCGAATCCATGTAGACCTGGAGCACCACCTTCAGCCCCTCTTCTTCGGCCAGTTCGATCAGGACATCGAGATTCTCGAAGTGGTAGGCGCGCTCCGTGGGTTCGCCGCTGGCCCAGTCGATCCAGGTTCGGATCGTGTTGAAGCCCAGCGCTTTAATCTGCTTCACGTCCTTGCGCCAAAGCTCTTTTTTGGAGCGGGCATCGCGTTCGAGCATGGGCGCGCGCGCTTTGCCGCCACCGTACCAGACCGATACCGGGAGGTAGTCCTTCGTCTGTGCGGGCAGCAGTGCCGCCGTGGCAAGCAGTGCGCCCAGGATGGTCCAGTGATGGTTCATCCCCTGCGCGGCTCCAGAAACGTCCCTGCCTCCAGCTCGGCGAAAGCCTGCCGGAGCTGCTCCTGCGTGTTCATCACGATGGGGCCGCGCCAGGCCACCGGCTCTTCCAGCGGCTTGCCCGAAACCAGCAGGAAGCGTACGCCGGTATCTCCGGCCTGTACCGTCACTTCGTCCCCTCGATCGAAGAGTATCAATGAGCGATTGTCTGCGTGCACCGCGGGCGCGGCCTCGGCCCCTTCGGTGCGCACGGGGAGCGGCCCGGAGGCGTTCCCGAACTTCCCGGCTCCTTCAAAAACGTAGGCGAAGGCGTGGCGGGTGGTCTCCACCGGGAGGGTCCGATTGCGCCCGGGCGGGACGAACACATCCAGGTAGATGGGCTCGGCAGCGATGCCGTCCACCGGTCCTTTTGTTCCCCAGAAGCTCCCGCATATCACCTTGACCAGAGTGCCGTCGTCGTCCTGGATCTGCGGGATGGCGGCAGATTGTACTTCCTGGTAGCGGGGTTCCGTCAGCTTCAGTGACGCAGGAAGATTGGCCCACAACTGAAACCCGTGCATCCTTCCGGCCTCGTCACCCTTCGGCATCTCCTGATGAATGATGCCGCGCCCGGCGGTCATCCACTGCACGTCACCGGCGGAAATGGCGCCGCGGTTGCCCATACTGTCGCCGTGTTCCACGGTTCCGGCCAGAACGTACGTAATCGTTTCGATGCCGCGGTGGGGATGCCATGGGAAACCCGCCAGGTAGTCCGCCGGAACGTCGTTGCGGAAATCGTCCAGTAGGAGAAACGGGTCGAAGTCTGTGCTGTTGCCGAAACCGAAGGCGCGGCGCAGATGCACGCCGGCTCCCTCCATCGTGGGCTTGGCCGTAACGAGGCGTTTGACTGGTCGGAGTGACATGCGGACTCCAGGTTAGAGAGATTGCCCCGCCTGATCCGACCGGATGGGCGGCAACGGGCGCTTTGCCACATTGTCGCGCAGTGGCCGCTATGCCGACGCGGCCTTCCGCCTCACGCCTTTGGACGGGAGTTTGCTGCGGACCGCTTCCACGACACCCTGTGCCAGCCTCCGCTGGATCTCCATGGCTTCGCCTTCATCGGCCTCGTAAGCCTGTGCCCAGACCTGCTGTTCCGGATCGGCAAGGACCAGTTGGGCATTGACGCGAATTCGCGATCCCTGTTTGAACACGGAACCCCGCACCAGAACATCGGCGTTCAGTTCGCGCGAGATCTCCGGTAGCGTCATCGCCGTTCCCTTGAGATGGAGTGCAGACTGCCTGGAAATCACGCGCACGCCGGGTATTGCACTCAATTCGGTGAGAGCCGCTTCGGCGAACCCATCCGCCAGATACTCGATCTCAGGGTCGCGATTGAAGTTCTCAAAAGGCAACGCGGCGAGTACCAGTCCGCCCAGTGGCATGCCCTGCTCCACCGCTGCGACAAAACGGTATCCGCGGCGCGGGACCGTCTCGACGTAAAGAGGGTCGTTCGCATTGTCGCGGAGGGCGGCCCGGATGCGCTTCAAGCAGTGATTCAGGCCAAGTTCGAAGTCAATGAACTCGCTCTTGCCCCAAAGGTGCTGGCGTGCCTCAGCACGAGTGACCAGCTCACCCGGCCGGCCTGCCAGGAGGCAAAGAAGCCGTGCGGGTTGAGGGGAAAGCTTGATGGTGTGGCCTGAACATCGCAACTCACCAGTCTCAAGATCCAATTCGTAGTCTCCGAAGCGTATGCGAGATCCAAGCATGACTCACGGAAGTATAAGCTTGACCGCCATAAAAGCATAGGACCCGATTGGGTTAATTGTGCCCACAACTTGATCCCATATCGCCCACATCACGCTCATGCGATGGGGCTGGAATTGGTTTCGCGTAGTACCCACGATGGTGTTAACGAGTTTGGGCAGGTTCGCCGGCCCGCATCGGAGACAGAGGTCTTGGCGCTCAACGTCTCGCCACTCGCGCGGAGTACCCGCGTGGCGTAACAAGGAGGGCGCCATGAGAGCAACCATTGTCGTCCGCTCAACACTGGCCTTGGCATGGATCGCAACGACCGCCAGTCTGGCGGCTTTCACCCCGGCCGGCGATTTCGCGGCTCGTCTCCGCGCAGCGCAGTCGCTCATGGAGCGGGGCGAATACACGGGGGCGGAGAGGCTTCTGTCCGGACTGCTCAAGGAGACCGGACCACCACCGTCAGAGAACCTGGAGAAATCAGCCGTACTCAGTGACCTCGGCTGGGTTTACCACATGCTGGGTGATGACTTGAAGTCGGAAAGCTGTTTGCGCCGTGCCCTTGGTATGCAGGCGGGAATCCTGGGGGCAACTCATCCACAGACGGTTCGCGCAACAGTCAATCGGGCGATTGTCTATATCGAGAGTGACCAGGTGGCCAAGGCCGACCGCCTCGGGCTCCGAGCCCTGCTGGATCGCCGGGCCGAGGTCTCGGAGGACGACTCCGACTGGGCAAGACTGTTGACTACCCTCGGAGCCATGGAGCGGCGTCGAGGCAGATACGCCCAGGCGGTGAGCTACTAGCTGGAGTCGTTGGCCATCTGGGAAAAGCTCGGACCTTTGATGGTTGCCACCATGGATGCCCCCAACCAGCGTGGTTCCTGCTAACGCGAGTCCGGCCCGAATGCCGGTTCCGGACTCC
>CAYVDY010000075.1:0-17485 GCA_964450255.1 uncultured Candidatus Solibacter sp.
TGTGGTGCGGGCCAGGGGCAAAGCTTTGCGGTGCGGGCTCCTTGCGGTACGGGGTGGCTGAAGGGCGGCGGGCTGAACGGGTTTGGCGGGCCGACGTGGCCGGAGATCGCGGCGACGTCGCTGGTGAGCGCCAGCACGGCCGTGTGGCAGCAGTATCGCAACGGCGCGATCGTGAACATCACGTCGGGTCTGCTGGCAGGCCGCCAGGTCACCGTTAAGCAGCCGGTATACGACAGCTATGCGCTCAACGGCGGGCCGCTTTCCTACCTGGGCCTGCCCGTCACGGAGGCTCGGATCCAGACCAACGGGCGCTACCGCCAGACCTTCGAAGGCGGGACCATCGAGTATGCGCAAGGCGGCGAGCCGACCCTGCTGCTGCCGGTGGCCAGCGCGCAGTTCGTCAACGCGGGGAGCGCGGTGCGGCTGAAGCAGGGCGAGGCGGCGACCCTGCGCGTACGGCTGTTTTCCGCCACGGGCAATGAACTGGCGGATCGCGCGGTAGCGTGGACCACATCGAACGGGCGCGTGGCCGTCGTGGAATCGAATGGCTACTCGGCCACAGTGCGCGCCGTGGGCGGCGGAACGGCCCTGATCACGGCAGTGAGCGAGGGGAAATCGACCGTTGCGCTGCCGGTGTATGTGGCGGCGGAGTGCTGCCAGGCGGGCGAGGGCGCGCCGGATCCGGCGGTGGCCCAGGCAGTGATCGACGCGCTGAATCGAAACCGGCTGCAGGTGCGCCTTCCCACGAACGGTCCGGTGCGGCGGTTCGGCCCAGGCTACGTGCAGGAGTTTGCGGATCAGACGACCGGCGCGGAGTACCTGATCGCGGTGCCGCAGTCGCTGGCCACGGGCTATCTGGTGCGCGGCTCCATTCTGGCGTTCTATCAGGCGGCCGGCGGTCCGGCGGGCGGGCTCGGGTATCCATCCATGGACGCCACCGCGGGCGGCCGGCAGAACTTTTCGAACCGCATGGCTCTGGCCGGGTCGCCGGTACGCGTCGTGCAGGACACAATCCTCGATAAGTGGACATCGCTGGGTTATGAGAGCGGAGCGGCAGGGCCGCCCTCCGGCGTCGTCAGTGGCTTCACCACCTTCACGGCAAGTGCCGGTGTGTCACAGCCATTTCAATTCGGCGTGGTCTATGCAGGCACAGCGGGATCGTTGGCGGGCCGCGGCTTCTTCGTGAGCGGGGCGCTGCTGGCTGCCTACACTTCATTGAATGGACCGGCCGGCGAACTGGGTATGCCGATGGCCGACGAATTGGGCGTGGATGGCCGGCGAAGGCAGGAGTTTGAGGGCGGCTGGCTGGAACTGCCGGCCGGCGAGACGGAGGTCAAGGTCGACTGGAAGAAGCGGCAGCCACAAGTGACAGCCACGCCGGCGCTGGTGACCGCCGGAGGGCGGGTGCGCCTGGCGGTTGGCGGGTTCGAGTCCGGCGCGCGGCTGCGCGTGTCTGTCACCGGCCAACCGGATTTCATGGTGACTGCGGAGAGCGGCTCGTTCGCGTGGGAGGTTCCGGTGCCGGTATCGGCGGCCAGCACGGTGGTGCGGGTACGGGCGGACGCAGGCAGCGGCGTGACGGCCGAAGGAACGTATCGGGTGCGGTCGCTGGTGGAGGCAGAGCCGAGGCTGTCGAAAGTGAGCGGCGACAGCCAGACGGGCGTGCCAGGGGCGCTGCTGCCGGAGCGCTTGAAGGTGGTGCTGCGAGATCTGTCCGGCAACCCCGTTCCGGGCGTGGCGGTGACATTCCAGGCTTCGCCGGGTGCGTCCGTGGAGGCGATGGATGTGGTGACCGATGCCCGCGGCGAGGCGTCGGCGGCGCTGCGGTTGCCGGGCAGCGACACGATTGCGCTGGCGACGGCGTCGGCGGCGCGGCTGGTGGTGACCTTCCAGGCGCGCTCGGCCGCAGTGGCGCTGGCGAATTTTCCCAATCTCAAGCAGGACGTGCCGGGTCCGCTGGGCAACGGCACCGCAACCATCGCGGAGAGCGGCGGATTGCTGGCCTCGTTCGCGAACATGCTCCGATTTATGCAGGACCGTGGAGAACTGCCGGTTTCCAACGGGCCGGCCGACGTGGCAGGCCTGAATCTTTATCTAAAGAACCAGTGCGTGCCGGCGGCGGAAGGCGCGTCTACGCTGTGCGATGGCTTCCTCACACCGGAAGGCAGCGATGAGCAGATCGTCAACCCGTGGCGAATCCCAGGATTTGCCGGTGGCGCGGCGGATGTGGAAACGGGCCGGGCGGATCTGGAGACGGTGCGTGACTGGCTGGCGGCCGGCTCTCCCGTGCTGGTGGCCATCCGAATGTCGTCGCAGGGCGCCTCTGCCGGGATGCACTACGTTGTGGCAACTGGCGTTGCGGCAAACGGTGGTATCACGAGTTTCGATCCAGGCGTCTTTTTCGGGCGCAATAGCGTAAACGACCTTCTGGGTGATTTCGAGGCGGCGGGCCGCGTGTGGAACGGTACTCTGGCCTCGGTGCTTCGAATCGTGCCCCGGGCCGGATCGGCGGCAGGGTTCTTCGTGCGTGCCGGGGGGGGCTTTCAGATCGAGGGAACCGATGGCGCCTGCGCGACGCTTCTGCCGTGGCTGGACCGGCCGGCGGTAAGGAGTGCGCAAACCGAGGCGCAGCCATTCGTGATGGCCGGCTGCGACGAACGCTCGAGTCAATATCAACTGACGATGGCCGATGGAGGCGGGCAGGTGCGGCTGACGACGATGGCGTCGCCGGCGGTCTCCAGGACGATCACGCAGACCGGGCCGGGCGCTCTTCGGATCGCCGATGGGCCGGATTGGACTCTGGTGCCGCAAATACTGCAGTTGGCGGCTGGGGCCTCGCCGGTGAACGCGGCCAACGGAGGGCCGGACTTGGCGCCGGGCTCACTGTTGGCGCTGGCCGGCAGCGGATTCCTGACACCCGGCACGGAAGTGACGGCGGATGTGGGAGGCGAAGCGGCGCCAGTTGTGCAGCCAGGCGCATTCCGGCTGAACGTCGCATTGCCGGCGACGCTGGCCGCAGGTCCGCAGGTTCTCAGAATTCAGTCGGCGCTCGGTGTGATTGAGGTACCGCTGGAGTTGAAGACGGTGGCGCCTGCGATATTTGAAGAGACCGGCGGCGCGCCTGTCATATTGAATGAGGATGGACAGAGGAACGGGCCGGAGCGGCCGGCGCGCCGGGGCCGGGCGATCCTCATCCATGCCACCGGCCTCGGCGCCATGGCGGCGAACCAGCCGGTGGAGCCGGTGGTGGTGCACATCAGGGAACTGGAAATCAGGGCCACGGTGAGCGTCCTGGCGGAAGTGCCGGGCGCGTACCGCCTGCGAGTGGTGGTGCCGCCGGAGACGGCGCCTGGATTGGGAGTGCCGTTGTTTGTGAGGCAGGGCGCCGTTTCGGGTCAAACGGTTAGCGTCGCCGTCGAATAAGACCCAAATGACGGAAATGCTTGACGGCCCGGTATATGGCATGGTTAAATGCCAAGAGTAGGGAAGTACTGCCCTTCTCTCGTGGGAGAGCTGCAAGTTTAATAGCTTGACGGGGATACTGCGGAGATGATATGAATGTGCTGACTGCGTCTGGCAGGAACGGCACTCATGGCTGGCAAGGATCCCGCGGGCACAGAGAAGAAAGATTTACAGATCTAAATGAGGATTCACCAAGGAAGATCGAGTTTGACCACGGAGGGCAGATGCGCAGCTGTTTCGCTGCAGCATCGCACCGATGTGGCGCGCTCGACGGCATGGATCCCGACTACTACTTCCAAAGAGGCTCAGGTTGAAGAAATCCTTCATCAATTCAAATCCGCATCTTCACAAGGAGAAGGAAATGGTTGAATTTCGTAAAGCGTTTCTGACGTTGGCAGTTCTGGTCTTCGCGACCGGTATCGCCAGCGCGCAGATCAACCCGCTTCAATGCACGGCAAACGCCGGCGTTCCGCCGATCGCGCGTGCAGAGGGCGTGGCAGAAGAAGTCGGTCAGGTAATCATCAATTGCACGGGCGGAGCTTCCACTCCCAGCCCGGATTTGAACATCCCGACCATTAACGTTCAGATCTTTCTGAACACCAACATCACCAGCCGTTTGCTCGATTCCACCGGCACCCGTTCGGAAGCACTGCTTCTCATCGACGAGCCGCAGCCTTCCGAGCAGATTGAAGCCGCCGCCGTTCCGAACGTGGCGACCTACAAGGCCTCCGGTTTCGGTGGCTACAAGAACGGCATGCGTCCCACGGTGTTTGGTGCGCAGCAGGCATCCCCGAACTCGCTGGTGTGGTTGAACGTTCCGTTCGATCCTCCCGGCACGTCCGGCAACCGCGTTCTCCGCCTCGTCAACGTTCGCGCCAACGCGAACCAGCTCGGTGTGGGCAGCAGCCTGATTCCTAACCAGATCAGCATGTTCATCTCGATCTCCGGCACGGCGTCGCTCGCTCTCAACAATCCGCAGCTCACTGTTGCCTTCATCCAGCCCGGGATGAAGTTCTCTGCCACCTCCGCCACGTACAACCAGTGCGAACCCGGAATCAAGAGCTATGACATCAGCTTCACCGAACTCTTCGGTACGGCTTTCCGTCATCAGCGCTCGGTCGGCAACCAGAACATTCCTGGCAGCATCTACAACACCGAGTCGATGTTCTACAGCTCGGCCTTCACCACCGTCGGTGCAGTTAACGCCGGTTTGGCAACTCAGGGCACCCGCCTCAGCGCGCGGTTCTCCAATGTTCCTGCCAACGTGACCATCACCGTTCCGGTCAGCCTCAGCAATACGTCTGGCGACGCAGCCGTTCTCGTGTCCTCGGGCACCAATGGCTCCACCGCTAGCGCCACCACTGGTGTGGTCACCCTCACCGGCGCCGCCCGCGCCGCCAGATACGAACTAACCGCCGCTAACCCCGGCGCGATGTCGACCCCGAATGCCACCGTTAGCGTTGAGTACAAGGCCAACCCGCTGCCGGGTCTCGGCACCGCCACGGTTGCTGGCAACTACGCGCCTGTCGCCGCTACGCTGACTGCTTCCACGGAAGCTGCTCCTCGTTTCGTCGAGAATCCGCAGTCTGCCACCACCTTCACCATCAACTCCTGCCGCACGAACCTCCTCTTCCCGTTCGTGTCCAACGCGGCCGGCTTCGATACGGGTATCGCGATCAGCAACACGTCCAAGGATCCGTTCGGAACGGTTCCGCAGCGTGGCGCTTGCACGCTGAACTACTACTCGGCCACCAACACCCCGCAGGCTCAGACCTCCGTTACCATCAACGAAGGCGAGCAGCTGGTGTTCAACCTGTCCCTGGGCAATGCGACCCAGAACGTGACCCCGACTCCTGGCTTCCAGGGCTACATCATCGCGACCTGCAACTTCCAGTACGCGCATGGTTATGCCTTCCTGAGCACCCCGACGCAGGGCGGCCTGTCAAACGGCTACCTCGCGCTGGTCATGGATAAGGACATGTTCGGGCCGGCCGGACTCCCCGCGACCCGTTCGGGCGCGACGAGCGAGCCCCTGAACAACTAACCTGATCGCAAGATCAGCAACCAATCGGGAGGGGCTTAGGCCCCTCCCGATTTTTTTGTGCCAATCTTCACCTATCCACGCTCCGATCTTTAGTGCTATCCTGTGAATGGTTCCCGCCGCGTTCCTACCCCCTGTTTATCTTCCAACCTTGAGGTGCGCATGAATCTCCGCAAGATTCTCTTCCCCGCGTTCATCGGCCTGTTTCTGCTCAGTTTTGCAGCCGATGCCCGCTACATCTTCGTTCTTCCACCGGCCGGTGCGGCCAACCCCGTCCTCCAAGGATTCAGCGAGCAGTTTGTCTCGATGGGGCCCGCCATTCCCATACCCGCCGACACCAACCAGGTGCTGACGAACATTACGGCAACAAAGGCCATTCTGATTTCGGCCAACACCACCGCGCCGGTCAGCTTTCTGAATATTCAGAACGGACAATTGGTGGGCCCCGTTCGCTCGTTGAATCTGGAAGACAAGGCAGCGCGCGCCGCGGTAATAACGCCTGATGGCAGTAGACTGCTGGTAATTGCCGGAGCAAATCCCGGCGTCCTCTTCGTGATTGATCTCAACACCGAAACCCTCGCGCCCGCCGGACGCATCCAGGTACCACTTGAACCGCGCGATCTCGTCGTGAGCGCCGATTCCCGCCTGGCACACATCGTCAGTATTCCCAGCACAGTGACAGTCGTTGACCTCACGACCAGCGGCATCGTCGGCCAGACGACCATTCCCGGAGTATCCGGCAGCCTCTCCATCTCCATCTCCCCAGTGGGCACAGTGTACGTCACAAGCCAGTATGGCCTGATAGAATACAACCCCCAGCCGCCCTACTCAGAGAAGACCCGCAGCCGGCTGCTCACGCAGCCCAGCAAGCTCCAGTTCTCTCCTGACGGCCGGTACGCGCTGGCAAAGAACATACTTGGCAACGGAAGTTCTCTGGTCTCGCTCGACCTCGGACTCAAGAATGCGGACTACCCGGCCGGTATTGAGCTCAGCCGGGCGCCCATCACCGCGCCGGGCAGCAACATACCGCTGCAGGTGGACGAGCTAGCGATCATCAGCGACAAGTTGGCCATCGCGTACGTGGGATCGGTACCCAGAATGTACGTCGTGCAGTACCCTGTGCTCTCCGTCAGCGAGTTGAACCTCGCGGGTATCGGGAGTCCCGCCAACGTGTCAGGTATGACCGTGACGAACGAATTTCCAGTAACGCGAAGCCTCTATTACAACTCCGGCGGTGCAGTCAGCCGTCACGACCTGCTGTCTAACAATTCGGTCGGCACCAATGTGGCAACGCCAGGGCCGCTGACGTTCGGCGCGGCGGTGAGCACCGCTCCCGGGGCGGAGATTATGCCGTATGGCGGCGGCCAGACGGTCCTCCCCAACGTAACGTTGAGTCCCTATGCCGTCAGAGTAAGCGACATCCAGGGACGGCCGGTTTACAACGCACAAGTCAGCTTCTTTGCCGAGACGGCGGGTGCCGTGCTTTCGGCCCCAAGCGCGATAACGAATGCGCAAGGCTATGCCAGGGTCACAGTGACTGCCCCTTCGGCAAACGGCGACTTCGTGGTTCGCGCCGTCTCCGGCACCGCCAGCGTCACCATCAAGAGCACGGTGACCGGCGGCAGCACCGGCGGCGGCGGCGGCCCGGCCCCCACGGGGCCCAAGATCATCCGAGTCTCCGGCGACGGCCAGCTCCGGCGCTGGTTTGACGGCTTCACCGAACCTCTGGTCATCCGGATCGTAGATGGCGCCGGCAATCCGATCGCGGGCAAGCAAGTAACCTGGACCGAGCAGGGTGGCGCGAACTTCCAAAGCCAGACGCTTACCACCACGGATGCAAACGGCCTCACGCAGGCCCAGGTAATCCCAGCGGGCAGCTTTGTGCCCGGTGTGGCGTTCCTTCAGTACACCATCACCGCCAACACCGACATTGGCAACACGGTCTTCACCCTGACGGCGTTCCCAACCACCGGCTCGGTGTTCAATCCTCCTCCGCAGATCGAACTGCGGAAGCCCGTTCAGGAGAACCGTACACTCACTCTCAAGCTGGGCTCCGTCACCGAAGACGCCGTTCGTGTCCTGGTTTACAGCGGAGGCGGAAACAACTCCAATCCCACGCCCATTCCCGGTGTCGCGCTGAATATTTCTACGGGCAATGAAGATCCCAAGGCCGGAATCGTAGCCAAGTGCGAAGGTGGCACGCCGCTGAGCGGCGCTGACGGCTTTGTTTCCTGCAAGCTTGTAGTAACGGGCCTGGTGGGCTCAACGCCACTCAAAATCAATGTAGGCGGCCTAACCGACTTCAATGAAGTGCGCCTCAATGTCACGCCTGGCGACCCCATCGCACCTGTGATCAAACAGGGCAACAATCAGGTCGGCAAGCCCGGCGCCACTCTGCCCATTCCGCTGCTGGTTGGCATCACAGATGCGTTTGGGAACGTACTGCCGGGCGTCCCGGTCGCTTGGACAGTGAGCCCCCCCAACGCGGTCACGCTAATCAACGTCGGAACGCAATCCGACACCAACGGCAACGCATCAGCGCGGGCCATCCTCGGACCCAACTCCGGCAAGGCACAGGTCAAGGTGACGGCGGGCGGCAAAGAGGCAACGTTCGAGATGACCATCGAGTCTCTCGTCGCCGGCGTCATCAAAGTGTCCGGAGACAATCAGCCGGTTGTCCCGGTCGGTACGGCATTCCCATCTCCGCTCGTGGTTCAGGTCAATGACGCGCAACTGCGGCCCGTCGCGGGCACGGTCATCCAATGGGGCGTCACGGCGGGAGTGGCGACACTCAATGCAACGTCTGTCACCACCGGCGCCGACGGTCGGGCTCAAGTCACCGTCACGGCCGGTACCGTCGCCAGCGCAATTACAGTGACTGCGACGCTGCAAGGGTTCGCACCCATCACGTTCCAACTCCAATCGCGTCTGCCTGGACCGGTTCTGAGTTCCGGAAACTTCCTCAATTGGGCCACCAATGAGCCCGGAGTCGCGCCCGGCAATCTGGTGCTGATCCTTGGCCAAGGCATCGCGCCCAACCTGAGAGGCACCGTGAACGCCAGCCTCCTTACGGGCGCCTTGCCTTACACGCTGCAGGGCGTCACTGTGAAGTTCGTATTCCAGGGACGCGAGGCCTACGCGCCCATCTATCGTGTCTCCAACGAGAACAACGCGGAGTCCATCCTGATCCAGGTCCCGTTTGAGGTAACCGGCACCAGCACAGACGTGGTGATGGAAGTAAGCGGTGGCAGCACCACCGTGACCGGAATCCCGGTCCGCATCGCTTCGCCCGGCATCCTGGAAGAGATGATCGCCGGTCGGCGCGCCGCCGTGGCGGTGCGGTCCGACGGCCTCTTCGTCACCCCGGAGGCCCCGGCTCGTCGCGGTGAGATCATCCGCATGTACACCATCGGTCTGGGTCAGACCACGCCGCCGGTGGAAACCAATCGCGTCGGCAGCGTGGACCAAAAGGTCGGCGCCGTCGTGGCCGTGGGTTTGGACGACAAGGGAGTGGAACTGCTCTCCGTACACACCGCCGAGAACCTTGTGGGTGTGTACGAGGTGGTGTTCCGAGTCCCCATGACTGCGACGCTCGGCTCGGACAGGCCTCTTGGCTTCCTGCTCGAGACGACGCCCGGCCAAGTCCTGTATTCCAACCCGTCGATCCTCTCGATCGGGCAATAGTCTATTCCGCAAGCACAACGGGGCGCTCTCCCAATCGGAGGGCGTCCCGTTCCGCGTCTCAGCGGAGAACGGTCAGCGTCCCTTCCACTCCGGTTCACGTTTGTCGAGAAATGCGGAGATACCCTCCCGGGCGTCCTCGGCCAGCGCGTTCCGCGTCATCGTGTCCTGGGCGAGGCCGTAAGCGGCGGCCTGGCCCAGATCCACCTGCGCGTAGAAAGCCTGCTTGCCCAGCGAAACCGTATACGGGCTGGCCGCAGCCACTTGCATCGCCAGTTCGAGGGTGACGGCTCGCAATGAGGCAGCGTCCGCGATGCGATTGACCAAACCCCATCCGGCGGCCTCGACAGCGCCCACCACACGCCCGGTGAGTAGCATCTCCATGGCCCGTTTGCGGCCGACGGAGCGGGTGAGAGCGACCATCGGCGTAGTGCAAAACAGGCCGATTCTCACGCCCGGGGTGGCGAAGCCCGCCTCGCGGGCACACACCACCAGATCGCAGGACAGAGCCAGTTGACACCCTGCGGCGGTGGCCAGACCCTGCACTTCCGCGATCACTGGCTGATCGAGGCGCTGAATCGTCTCCATCAGCTGCGTGCACTCGGAGAACACGTCCGCGTAGCCGGACTGATCACGGTCCACCATTTCCGACAGGTCGTGCCCCGAGCAGAATACCGTGCCATCAGCCGCCAGAATCGCCACGCGGGCGTCGTTGAGTTCCAGGAGCGCCGCGCGGAGGTCCCTGATCATCGCCAGCGAAAGCGCATTACGGCGCTCGGGCCGCGCCAGGGTGAGCACTGCCACCGGTCCAATTCTCTCAGTCCGCACGAGTTCGTTTGCCATGGCTAATTCCGAGTCTGCCACACAACGGAGCGCATCCAATCCCTCATGAAAGCGATTCTATACACGATTGGAAGCATTCTGCTGATTGCCATGAGCGCCACCGCCGCCAACAACATCTACGACTTCACCATGAACAACATCGACGGCAAGGCCACGCCGCTGAAGTCCCTGGAGGGCAAGGTTGTTCTCTTCGTCAACGTCGCCAGCAAATGCGGCTACACCCCGCAGTACACCGGCCTGGAAAGCCTGTACCAGAAATACAAGGGCAAGGGTCTGGTGCTGGTGGGTGTGCCCGCCAACAACTTCGGGTCCCAGGAACCAGGCACGGATGAGGAAATCAAACAGTTCTGTTCGCGAAAATACAGCGTGACGTTCCCGATGATGTCGAAAGTCAGCGTCAAGGGATCCGACATCTCACCGCTCTACCAGTATCTCACTACCGCCAAGGGCGGTGACGTGAAGTGGAACTTCACGAAGTTCCTGGTGGGCAAGGACGGCAAAGCGATCGCCCGCTTCGAGCCCGGCGTCGCGCCGGAATCGCCGGAACTCACGGCTGCCATCGAGAAGGCCCTGCAGTAGGCCCTCGACCGGATTCTGATAGCCTAGGGGGTTGGCGCGACCGCAATGGTGCGCCAATCCCCTTTTTCCTCTATGGCCAAGATACTTGTCACCGGCGGGGCCGGCTACATCGGTTCCCACACCACACACGCCCTGCTTGAGCAGGGTCACGACGTTCAAGTGCTGGATGATCTTTCCAAGGGCTACGCTCACAACGTGCCGGAGGGACGCCTTCACGTGATCAATCTCCATGACACGGTCGGATTGGCGCAGCTCTTTGCGGCCCATCACTTCGATGCCGTCGTGCATTTCGCGGCGTTTATCGCGGTCGGCGAGAGCGTCAGCGAGCCGGAAAGGTACTTCCGCAACAACGTGGGTGGTTCGCTCTCGCTTCTATCCGCGATGCGCAAGGCGAACGTTCGGCGGATGGTCTTCAGTTCCACCGCCGCCGTTTACGGGAATCCGGAATCGACGCCCATTCCGGAGACCGCGCCGTGGCGGCCGGTGAATCCCTACGGCGAATCGAAGCTGATGACCGAAACCACTCTGCGGTGGATGGACCAGTGCTCCGGTCTGCGTTATGTGGTCCTTCGGTATTTCAACGCCTGCGGGGCAGAGAGCAAGTACGGCATCGGGGAGGAGCACGAGCCGGAGACGCACCTAATCCCCCTGATCTTCCGCGCAGTCCGCACTGGTAAGCCGCTGACGATCTTCGGGGACGACTATCCCACCGAGGATGGGACCTGCATTCGGGACTACATTCACGTCTCAGATCTGGCGGCTGCCCACTTGACGGCACTGGATTCTCTGATGTCCGGCGGAGCTTCCGGCGTCTTCAATGCCGGAGCCGGCCACGGCTACTCGGTGCTCCAGGTTCTGCGCGCGGCAGAAAAAGTGATGGGGAAGCCAGTTCCGTTCGTTTTCGGACCGCGCCGCGATGGCGACCCGGCGGAGCTGGTAGCGGACTCCTCTAAGTTACAGAATACAATGGGCTGGAAGCCGCGCTACGCCAGTCTGGAATCGATGGTCGAGAGCGCCTGGGCCTTCGATTCCAAGCGCTACGGAGCGGTGTGATCTGATTGTCTGTAACCAAGACAACCAGGATATGCGCCTTTTCCGATGATGGCGCGTCTGATATTTAGAAAGGCTCAGTGTCTCCCATGCCTGCGATGACGAACCCCCAGCCCGAGTCCGAGCCGTCGCGAAGCGCGGCGCAAGCGCCGCCGCAGCGGCCCAGCGTGATGCCCAAGCTGCTGTTTTTCCTCGGCTTGATCGCCGTCGGCGCCGGGATTCTTTACTATCTGAATTCCAGCCGGCAACAGCAGGCGCAACAAGCGACTGTGGCATCGTTCCGCACCGCCACCGTGCAGCGCGGCCCGCTGGAGACGCGGCTGCGCGTTACCGGGCAGACCTCCGCGCGGAGTTTCGCCAACATTGTGGTGCCCCGGCTACGAAGTCCGGAGGGCGGCAGCGGGATGGTAGTTCTGAAACTGGCGCCGTCCGGGTCCTGGATCAAGAAAGGCGAGGTTGTCGCCGAGTTCGACAGCCAGTCCATGAAGGACCACCTGGACGACACCATCGCTGGTCTGCGTGACAAGGAGAACGATCTCAAGAAGCGCAAGGTGGAGCAGGAACTCGATATGGAGAACCTGCAGCAGTCGCTCCGGCAGGCCAAGGCGGCGCTCGACAAGGCGAAGCTTGATGAGAGGACCATGGACATCCGCACCGACATTGATCGCGAGATGCTGAAGCTCGCTGTCGAAGAGGCGGATGCCGCCTACAAGGAACTGCTCACGGACGTCCCCCAGAAGCTGGCCTCTCAGAAGGCAGATATGCGCATGCTGGAAATCAGTAAGAAGATGGAAGACATGCACGTCGAGCGCCACGAGGACGATCTCAAGCGCGTTCTGATCCTTGCACCGATCGACGGGATGGTTGTGCTGCAAACCATCAACCGCCCCGGCGGCGAACAGGTGTCTATTGCCGTGGGTGATCGTGTCGGCCCCGGCCAGCCCGTAGCCAAGGTCATTGACCCCGCCACCATGCAGGTGGAGGGCTCCATCAACCAGTCCGAGAGCAGCGTGTTCCGGATCGGGCAGGAAGCGGCTATCGGCCTCGACGCCTTCCCGGGCCGGCAGTACAAAGGCAAGGTGTATTCCATCGGAGCCTTGGCCGTTGCCGGAGGTCGTTCGCAGTATTACATTCGTAGCGTTCCAGTCCGTGTGCAGATCACCAACGTCGATAACAAGCTGATTCCGGACCTTTCGGCGTCCGCCGACGTGCTTCTGATGAAGGAGCCCGACGTGCTGGTGGCGCCCGCGTCCGCCGTAGAGCGTGACGGAGGCAAGGACGTCATCTACGTCAAGACCGCCAGCGGATTTGAAAAACGGTCCGTCAAGTTGGGCATCAACAACGGCACACAGGTCGCTGTTTTGGAAGGTCTCAAGGATGGCGAAGTCATCCGCGTCAACTAGGGCAGTTCCACCGACTGATTCTCCCCGGGCGGCAACATTCTCTCAGTGCCATCGGCCAGCACGGCGATGGCGCGGCTCTGAGAACTGTAGTGAATGGTGAACCGCCCCTTGCGGAGCTCCAATCCGTGTAGGCTTCCGTTGAAATCGAGAAGCACCGGAGCGGCAGAATCGCGGCAGCTCTCGACACGGGAGCCGCCTGCGGGCAGAAGCAGGAATTCTCCGCTCCGTACCCGCCACGGGCTGCCGTTCACCAAAGCGCAACCGGTCCAGCGCAGAGCCACCGATTGCGCCGCGGTCACGAGCACGCCAACTCCATCGGTCTGCTCCACACGCGCCGCGGCAGCCGCTCCGGCCAGCAGCGGCCAATCCGCTCGTGCGATGGAGTTCTCAAAGTAGAGCGCCACGCGCGGAAAAGCCCCCGCGGCGCTGTGAATCAGTTGCAGTAACTCCGAGCCGGTCTGTTGCTTTGTGGGGTAGACGTCCTGATACCGCTCTACGATGTTCAGGTCCACGGCGAGCTTGGCGCCGGGCGGCGCGATGGCGGCGTAGCGCCGCGCCATCTCCTGATAGCGCTCAGGGCCGAGATGCCAGACCGTGGCCGGATCCTCCACGAGAAACGTCGCGCCGTGTTCCTTGGCGACCGGCAGCAGGCTGGCCGCGTCGGCGCCGAGTTTGTCGCGCATCGTTGCATCGAAGCGGTCGTCCACGTGGGTCAAAACGAGATCGAGCCAGGGCTTGCTTGTCTTCAGCGACCGCAGACGCCCCATCCATTCGCGCTGCAGGCGGGCGGCCAGCTTCGCCCTGTAGTCGAGAAAGAGCCGCATCGGAGCGGCATCGCGGGCGTGGTGCCGTCCGGACTTCGCATCGTATAACTCGGAAGGATCGAAGCCGTGGAGCTGAAGGAACTCGCCGCGCACCTGGCGGTGAAAGGGAGTGAATCGGGCAGGATTCTGATAGCCTTCGAGCGATTCAAAGTAGAGCTCGCCGAGATTGACGCCATCCCAATCGAATCTCTCCGCCAAGCCCCGCAGGCCGCGCTCCACAGCGGCGGAACAGGCGGGGTCGTTCAGGTTCATCACCTTGCGCCAATCCAGGTGGGCGTCCTGCCCGGCAGCGGTCTGCTCGCGCCATTCCGGATGGTCGAGCCAGAACTGCTCGCTGACATGAGGCAGCTCGATCCACGCATAGGCGGTGATGGCGTGGCGGTGGCAGGCCGCAATCAGTCTCTTTAGCCAGGCGTCGCGCTGCACATCCGGCTCCCAGTAGTGCCAGGCGGCGATGTGAAGCGCGGCGACGCCCCCGCGCCGCCAGCGCGCCGCCAGATAGTCCGGATCGGCCCGCAAGCGGTACGAGCTGTCAAAGAAGGCCCACAGGCCTCGGCTCTCGACGCGCGCACGAAGGCCAAGCTCCGCCAGCGCCTGGGGAATATAGGGGAAACGCTCGTAGCCCCGTTCGCCCGGGTCTACTGCCGTCCAGAAATGGACTTGATCGCCAGTCCGCCATCCCGCGGCCAACGGAGCGCCAGTCCAGCGCTCGCGCGTGAACACGGTGACTCCGGGCGGTACGGTGAAGACCGGCGTCTCCACGGCGGTTTGCCACACGATTTCCAGTGAAGGGTCGATGGAGTCCACCACGCTCCGCACCGTTACCCGCGCTCCCGTGTCGCGGAAGCCGAGACGCACGGCCTGATCGCTGGCCCCGGTGATCGCCTCAACTGCGTTGGACGGCAGACCGGCGCTCTCCAGGATGCGGGGCCATGCGCCGGCTGCCGGCAGCGTGAGCAGCATTAGACTAATGAGAAAACGCATACCAGACCCCCGCACGGAAATCCCAATAATTCGGCCTCAGCGGATTGCCGCGATTGCGCAGATGCGCGCCCCGCAGAAGCTCCGCGCGGAACGTCATTCCCGAGGGCAGACCCGGCATCTTCAGACGAATCCCCGGTCCGGCCTCCGCCAGATTTGCCCACCACTCGCGATTCCGGTCCACGGTGACGTTCCAGTGCATCAGCAACTGCATCTGCAGGCCGCCGGCCCCCGGCCGTAGCGTGTAGCCCGTGCGCGTCTGCGAATAGAGGAAGAGATTGTGATCGAAACGGCTGGCGTAGACCGGGTCCAGCCCCGTTTCGGCGAACCAGCCCGGCTCGCCGCTGCCCAACAATTGGCCCCAGCCCTTCAGCCACGACAAGCCGCCGCGATAGTCCGGCCGCGATAGTCCGCTGTCGTCACGACGGCCCACATAGCTGAACGATTGCCCGGCCTCGCCCCAAGCTGTGAGATTGTGGCGGATCCGCCACCGCAAGCCCCCCCCCGCGATGACGCTGGTTTCCGAGAGGTACTGCGGCGACATCGCCCACGGCCCGGCGTGCTGCCCGCGTGCGTTGCCGACCATGCGGACCGAAACATAAGGGGTGAAGCGCCCGCCTTTCAATCTGTATTCGCCGCGCATCTGCCCGTAAAGGAAGACGTCCTGCCAGCGGGACGAGTAGAACGGCACCGCCCATACGCTAAACGCGAAGCGCCTCTGCTGGGCCCGCAGGTTGTCGTAGGCGGCCTGCGCTGGAACCGCCACGCGGGTATCGGGCGAATTGCGGGCCGCAGCGAACCACCGCACCGCCTCCCGGTTTCGTCCCAGCAGATTCTCGGCGACCCCTAGTCCGTATTGCACCTCCGCGTCCTCCGGGGTCTGCTGATTGGCCAGCGTCAAATAGCGAACGGCATCTGTCAGATAGCTCCGCTCCAGGGACTTCAACCCCATTTCCTTTGCGTGGAGGATCAGTTCCTGGCCGGTGCCGGCCGCCGGTTGAGGCGCGCTGAGCGCCAGCTCGGTCCCAGCCGGAACCGCCCCGTGCATGCGCTCCCTGGCCCGCTCCGCGATTCTCGGCTCGCCGCTGCGCCAAGCTGCCACCAAGGCCATCCGCGCTTCCTGGGGCCTTCCCAGGGCCGCCCAGACCCGCTCCAGGTCCAGAAGGAGCTCCACTTTGGCCGGACGCAGCTTCCAGGCCGCTTCATACTGCTCCGCCGCCAATCCAAGTTCGTCCCGCTGCTCCGCCAGGCGTGCCAGTTCTTCATGTCCGGACCACTGCTGCGGCGCCAGTAGCACGGCCTGCCGCCAGCGCGCGATGTCTTCCCGCAACGGCCGGTCCACCTGTTCAAACGCGGCCGCCGCGGAGGCTCGCACCACCGGATCCTCCGATTTGCTCAAACGCAGGAACAGCCGCCGCGCCTCCGCCGGGCGGCGTGTCTCAAAGCAAAGATAGGCATATTCCAGCGCGGCTCCGGCGTCGTCGGGCTTGTATCGCAGCGCCTCGCCGAACTCGTCGCGCGCCCTTTCCCTTTCGCCCGTCCGCAGCAGGGCATAGGCCAGATCCTTGCGCAAACCCACGTGCTCAGGCTGTTGCCGGACGGCCAGTTGAAAGAGCGCCACTGCGTCGTCCAGGCGCCCCTCCCGCTGCGCGAGATAGGCGGAGTCCGCCGTAGAGATCATGAACAGCCAGAACCACATACCACTGGAGTAGTGCCGATCCCCCTCCATTCCTCTCAGCCGGAATCTCCGGTACTACTATGGAGGCATGAGCAATTTTCGCGGTGTGGATTATCTTCATATCGATTCCCTGTTGAGTGATGAAGAGAAGCTCGTCCGCCAGACGGCCCGCCAGTTCGTAAACGAACAGGTGATGCCGGTGATCAAGGACTACTACAACGAGGGACGATTTCCCGCCAGTCTCGTTTCTCCGATGGGCGAAATGGGCTTCTTCGGCGCAAATCTGGAAGGTTACGGCTGTGCCGGCATGAGCAATGTCGATTATGGCCTGATCATGCAGGAACTGGAGCGCGGCGACAGCGGACTGCGTAGTTTTGTCAGTGTGCAGGGCGCGCTGGTGATGTACCCGATCCTCACATATGGCAGCGAGGAACAGAAGACGCGATACTTGCCGAAGCTCGCCGAAGGCTCGTTGATCGGCTGCTTCGGACTCACCGAGCCGGGCTTCGGCTCCAATCCGGGCGGCATGACCACCACGGCGAAACGCGACGGCGCCGATTGGATCCTCAACGGGGAAAAGACCTGGATCACGAATGGAAGCGTGGCAGGCGTAGCTGTGGTGTGGGCTCGCACCGACGAAGGTTTCCGCGGGTTTCTGATCGATGAAGGAACGCCCGGCTATTCGGCCAGCGACATCCACGGCAAGCTCTCCATGCGGGCGTCCGTGACTTCCTCGCTGGCGATGTCGGATTGCCGCATTCCGGATTCGCAGCGCCTGCCCGGCGCCATCGGCCTGAAGGCCGCATTGAGCTGCCTGTCGCAGGCGCGCTTCGGCATCGGCTGGGGCGTGCTCGGCGCGGCGATGGATTGCTTCGACACCGCCCGTCAGTACACCTTGATGCGCAAGCAGTTTGACGACCGGCCCATCGCGTCACACCAACTC
>CAYVDY010000076.1:0-5153 GCA_964450255.1 uncultured Candidatus Solibacter sp.
CATCTGAGACGCTACACCCTTACAGCTTCCTCCACAACCTGATGCATTCGCCGGTCCCCGGCTACGGCGTCTATAATGCTGGCGCGTATTCCAATCCGCGTGTGGATGCCATCGAAGAGCAGTTCTCGCGAGAACCTGACGCGCGCAAACGTCACGAAATGCTGGTGGAGGCGTTCCTGATTCATAAGGCGGAAATCGGCCACATACCGCTCTACACACTGAACGCCACTTGGGCTGCGCGCAGGACAGTCGAATTCCAACCGCTCCCGATAGATGGACTGTGGCTCCGCTACGTGCGCATCAGTCGCTGATAACCACTACGGAATCTGCCCAAGGCGCCGGCGTATTGAGCCTCCCGCGCGTCCACAAAATGCTCTGGGCGACGTGGGGAGTCCACCACCACCTGAGCGCGGGACCGGAGTGGGCCACCGAGACGTGGGCGGTCCACCGACATCCACTGGCGGTGAACAAAGGACTATTTGTGCCAGGAGACGCCGTCCTGGTCACAGCAATCATCATCGTTGCACTTAGTTTGACTTCATCAACGGCTTCCACGACGCTGCAAACTCGGCGGCAACGGTGGACGCAACTCAGTCATTGACTCCCGTCAGATCGGGAATGGTGGACCTCAGCGACGTAACGCCCACCGCAATTCTCTGCCAGCCCCCCCCTGGGCGGGTTTGTTTGGGATCTGGTCACCTGGTGGCTGGTCCTTTCCACCAGTTCATCTCATGCGCCGTTCGGCGGATACGCCGGGGTTGCGCTGGCCAGCACCGGCAGCATCGACGTGCTTATCCTGGCGGGTTGACGATGGGATCCTCACCGGCGTCCTGGTGGTGATGGGATTCCCGAAGACCTTCGAGGTTCTCGTGCGGGTGATTCTCTCAGAGCACACCGCCATCAAGCTGGGCACGATGTGCGGAAGGTGGTGCATCGTCCACACCATGGGATCAACGATCACGCGGCTGAAGCCGAGGGATGGATTCTGCGCGGAGACCGCGGCGGCAACGGCGATCATGCTCCCAACCTGGGCGGGAGCGGGCGTTTCGACGATGCACGTCATCACCGGATCCATCACGGGCGTGGGCTGCAGACAGCGCATCAAGGCGGTGCGCCAGGGCGTCGCGATGCAGATCGTATGGGCTTGGCTGCTGACCATTCCTGCCGCCGCGGCGGTTTCGGCGGCGTGTTATGCGATGCGGCGCGCCGCGGACCTGACGGGCCGGTAGCCGCTTGGCCGAAAACCACCACCGTGGTGCGCCTCCACCACCATTCGCCCCCTGGGCCGGAGAAACCGCACCAGTTTTGAATCACTTGGCGAATGGCACGGTGATTGCAGCTTAGTGCATCAGGAGGCACTGCAATGAAGACCCTGCCGAGATTACTGGCCTTGACGCTGCTGATTGGAGGCGCGATGTTCGCCCAGACGCGGCTATCCTTCGGCATCAGCATCGGAGGCGGAGGCTATGGTCCAGGTTACTACCCGCCTCTGGTCTACCAGCAGTATGTACCCGTTTACCCCGGTCCAGGCTACACCTGGATCGATGGCTACTGGGCGCCTCAGTATGGCCGCAGAGTCTGGATCGACGGATACTGGCGCGCTCCTATGGTCCGCGGCTACCGCATGGCCCCGCGGTACGCAGCGCCTGCGCCCCGCTACTACAACTCCTACCGCGGACGGGGGCACTACAAAGGCTATCGTCGCTAACGGACGGATGAGACCCACATCATCGCGTGCGCAGGAACATTCAGCGTCTTTCCCCGTAGCTGTACGGTCACATCGTCGTCGCGAAAACTGTAGAACGCCTCGTCCCGGCCAAAACGGTAGTAGGCGATCCGCGTCGGCGCGGAGAGTTCCACGTTGAGGCTCTTCCTCAGCGCGTCCACCTGATTGCGGCTCATGTCCAGCCAGTCCAGTTCCTTGGGCGGCAGCAGCCATTCGCCGACGTCGCGGTAGTCCTGCTCGGAGAACGTCTTCAGGTCCAACCGGCTCACACCGGCTGGCGCCTGTACTCTTTCCAGCAGCGACGCCGTCATGGCGACTCGCGCGCCAGCCTTGAGGTGGGCCGCGACCTTCTGGAGCAGCGCTGGATCGTGGGCGGCCTGCACGCCGAGAATCACGGCCTTGCTTTGCGAAGGATAGGCTGCGACTGGCACAACGGGGATGCCCAACATCCCCAGATAGTCCATCAGAAACCGGTCGCCGCCCGGATCGCTATTCGGCGGCTTGTAGAACGCCACGCCTTCCAGCGATTGGCCCTGTACGCACCGGGCGGCGGCCCGCATCTCCGGTAGCGCCTTGGCGAACAAATCATGCCCCGGGTGGCCCTTCACGACGTCGATCAGGTTGAACAGCACCAACTCGCGCGCGCCGGCCAGCACACTCTGCCACGCTTGATCCACCAGATTCTGTGCAGTGCATTCGATGTGATCGAACCACGCTGCCTCCACCTTCTTGCCGATGACGGCGGTGAGCCAGCGATAGTTCATGTAGCCCTGCGTGGGCTGCACGAAGCCCATGCGTTGAGTCTTCGGATTGCGCACCTCCGTACCGACCCACACACCATCGAAGTGCGCAGGCATACGTGCCGGATCGTAGCCGTAGAGATGGAAGCGGTCGTACCACTGCGGGAACTTGATGACCATCCGCACACCCGGTTTCGCCTGCCGGGCCGGGTCGATGATCATCGGCCGGATCAGGCCGTTCAAAAGGTCGCGGCGGTACTCGCCCCACTCCCTGCCGGCGCGGGCCTTCTGCGATTCCGGCGACTCGTCCATGGTGCAGTAGAAATCGTCCACCACCAGTTCGTCGAAGACCTTCGCGTTGGTGCGGAAGAATTCGGCGATACCTTGCTGCGTGGCCGGAGCTTCCCAGTTCAGCCAGGACAGAGAGCCGGTTCCACGGACACCAAACGTCTTGCCCGGAACGGTCGCGATGCCGCCTGAACCTGCAAAGCCGAGCGCCGACAACTGACCGCGCAGTGCCAGCATCGCCTCAGGCGGTACGTATTCGTCGCCGCGCCGCCCTTCCAGCACGATCCGCGTCACGCCGATCTTCTGCATGGCCGCCGCGGCGAGTTGGCGCGCCTCCGGAGTATTGAGGCAGGCCTGGATGCCCCCTGCGGTAGCATAGACGGAAACCTCCAGCTTGGGCTCCGCTCCACAGAGCAACCCGGAAAACAGGCAGGCAATGATGAGGGTTCGCACAGGCATAGCTTATGCCAACGCTATGCCTGCCTGTGCGCCCGGTTGGTTCAGCGCGTGGACGCCACCTGCAGCGAAGACCGCCGCAACCCGGTGTCAAAACCCATCCCGCGCAGCGCCGCTCGGGCCGCTTCCAGTTCCCCGGCCGAGAGCTTCCCGTCCTTGTCCTGATCGAAGAATTCCAGAACCGCCTTGGCCATCTTGGCCTCGTTCTCGTCCATGCCGGCCACGCCATTTTCAAGAGCGCGGTCGGCGGAGAGCATCCGCGAGGCATCGGCCATCTGCCGGTGCCGGCGCAGCGCGGCAGTCAGCACGGGCAAGTCCGCCTCTCGCGCGGGAACGATGTCGAGCGTGATGCTGCCCATCTCGTCTGTCGATCCCTCACCCCACTTGATGGGGCGCGGCGGATTGAACTGGTTCGAGGGGTTCTCGCTGCTGTTGTCCCAGACAATGCGCGCGCTCAGCTTCGTGCCTTTTGGAAGGGCCACCCGGTCCTGATAGTTGTAAATAGTCTGCCAGGCGAAGTCCCATTTCTTCACCCATAGCAGATCCTGAGTCTGGCCCGAGGGCAGCGCCGCGGTGAGCCGGAACTCTTTGCCGAGGAAGTGGGCGTGGGCGAAGCTCGAAAACGCCTCCACATCCACCGGTAGCGTCATGGACTCGGTGAGCGTGTAAGCGGGATCGCCGGCCGGGATATCGATGCCGGCGCCAATGCCGAAGAAATACGGCAGTTGCACTTCGGCCCAGGTCTTGGCCGGCGGAGCATCGGCGAAGTAGATGCCGACGGAAGAGACTTCATCCTCCTCCTTGCCAATGGGATGGAAGTGAGTCTGAACGACGAGGTCGGCGCCCTTGGGTAGCTTCACAGCAATCCCCTCGGGGTAAGTGCGGGGGTTGCTGCCGACCGCCCAGGTCGCTACCCGCTGGCGCTTGCTGATGGGGGAGTTGTATTCGTCGAAGCCGGGCTTGCCGTCTTTGCCATCCAGAGTGGGCCAGAGTTGGGCGGTGTCAAAATAGAGCAGCGCGTGGTGCACCACGCTGCGCGCGCCGGGACGGAATTCGATGGCGCGGACCCACTTGTCCTCCGGCAGGCCCACCGGGAACGCGAAGTGGCGGTAGATGTCAGCGCCCTCGGCCGGAACTCGGAACGACTTCGCCATTTTCACGATGAGGTCCGGCTTGCCCAGTTCCCATCCTTGCGGGTATTTCGGAAGCGGCGGTTGTAGGGCTGCATTGCCTCGCGGCATCCCGCCGCGGACCCACTCCTGGATCATGTCGATCTGCGCGGCCGTCAGCGTACGCTCGTTCGAGAATCGGTACGCCGTCTTCTCGGCCTGCCACGGCGGCATGGTGCGCGCCTTGGTGATAGCGGCGATCATTTTGCCGCGCTTGGCGACCTCTTCGTAGCTGGTAAACGGAAAGGGCCCTGCTTCGCCCGGCCGGTGGCAGGACGTGCAGTTGGGGAAGATGATGGGCGCGATGTGCTCGCTGAAATTCGGCGTCGCGGCGGGCAGGGCGGCTCCCATCAGGAGTCCGGCGATCAGCGGAAGGGTCTTCATTCTTTCAATCCTTGTTGGAATCGTCGGGCAGCGGAGAGATGTAACAGCCAACTGCTTCGGTACGCGGATGAGGCACCGGGCGGCCGGCAAGAGCGGCATCGAGGGCGTCGCGCAGATCATGGCGCGTGGCTGGACGGCTCTTGGTCCAGGAAACGTGCGAGTCATCAACCCGCCCCAGGTACAATAGCTTCGAATTCGAATCGAGAACAGCGGCTTCCGGGGTTACCGTGGCGCCGGCACGTTTGACGAGCTGGTGACGCGCATCGATCACAAAGGGAATCGGCTCCAGCGAGAAGTTCCTGAGATGCTGGCGGGCTTGATCCGGCGTGGTATCCGGGGCCACCAAGACCCTTGTGCAAGAGACGCCGAGCGCCAAGAATTGCATTCAAA
>CAYVDY010000076.1:5163-6981 GCA_964450255.1 uncultured Candidatus Solibacter sp.
CAGTCGGTGAGCACAAACAAGAGGAGCGAGAACCTGCCGGGCGGAGGGCTCAACGGACTCTGAGCATGAACCATGAACGCACAGAGAAGTGCGGCAAGAATACGTACAAGTCGGTACACGATATGCAGGACATTAGTATAGCAAGGTGATCCCGTCAGTCCGCCTCGAACCCGCGCCGGACCAGTTGTACGCTCTGCACGCCGCCGGCCGCCGCCAGCAGGCGGATCACTTCCGGAATGGAAACGCCGTCCTTCGGCACCAGCCGGTAGCAGGCCTCCATGCCGTCACCCTGCTTTACCGATCCCATCGACACCAGCTCGCGGTTCAGCAGCGAGGCATCCAGCGCAGCTGCCACCACGTCATCTGGATTCTCGTGTGCAGCCGTCCGGATCCGTAGAACCAGTTCCGGCCGGGCTGCCGGCGAGACGCGACCGCCCACCATGTACAATACTTCCGCCAACGCGACCACGGCGATCCCGATCGCCGCCACCCACAGGCTCTGCGCGCCCACTGCCATACCGACGATCACCGCCAGGATTACGTACGCGGTGTCCTGCGTGTCGCGCACCACGGTCCGGAACCGGACGATGCTGAGCGCGCCTACCAGACTGAACGCGCGCGCGACGTTATCGCCGATCACCTGTGTGACCATCGCGATCAGCACGCACAACAACACCAGCGTCATCGGGAACGTCGATGCTGGAATATGGCTGTGCCGGGTCCACCGGTAGATCACCGCGATGACCATGCCGAAGCCGAACGCGACCAGCAGACGCACCAGCACTTCCGACGGCGGAATCGCCGGGCCGTTGGTAAACGCGCCAAGAAGGAAATCAGGCATTGTGCTCGTTGGCATCGGAGTATCCTAGCGAGGCGGAGGTCCGCCGAAGCCCGGCATCATGCCCGGCTGCGGAGCAAGGTCCCGGTTGATGCCGCTGCGGAGTTGCTCCCCAGTGAGCGATCCGCCCGCCCCTCCCCACGAGTCGAACCACTTGGCAAAACCGCGCTGGAACTCGTCGCCGCTGATGGCGCCGTCCTTGTCCTGATCCATGGCGCGAACGAACGATGGTGCGATGAAACTCGCGGGCCCGAAACCGCCGGGGCCACCCATGCCAGGAGGCCCGCCAAAGCCATCCTGCTGGCCCTTCGATGTCCCGGCCAACTGTGCCGCCACCGATTTGACGCGCGCCGCCACGAATGTTTTGATCGGCTGTCCACCCGGTCCGCCCGGCCCGCCGAACCCGGGTCCGCCTGGTCCGCCTGGTCCGCCTCGCGGCGTCGCCTCGCCAGCCACTGTTTTGTCGAAACGGGCGATCTTCGTTTCGGACTCCTCTCCCACCGCGGGCCGGATCACCGCCGCAGTCTCGTCCACTTGCCGCGAAATCCGTTCCGGCTTGAAGATCGAGCTGTTGAACTCAGCCATCCGCGCCCGATAAATCTTGTTGAACGCCTCCGCCTGGAAGAGGCGTTCCAGAAAGCGGTTCTGCCCCCGCCAGGGACGGTCGATGCTCAATTCCGTGCCCGCTCCGAAACCGCCAAACGACAAATCCAGATCCCAAGGCAGAATCAGGAACTTGTCTGTCGAGGGGCTCAGGTACAGGTAATAGTTGTGCCCCATGCTGAGGATGCTGTCCATGTTGGCCAGCCACACGTTGATTGCGAAGTATCGCGCGAACTCGTTGAGATCGATGTAGGACGCTAGCTGAGATGCGAATTCGGCGTCGCTACCGGTAGTCACCAGCTTGGCGAAGTCGATGACGCGCTGCTTCTCTTTCCGGCTCAGATCTGTCTTGGGATCGTACTGCTGCTTGTACTTCG
>CAYVDY010000076.1:6991-17457 GCA_964450255.1 uncultured Candidatus Solibacter sp.
CCCCCGAGATAGGCAAACAGGTTACGCGTCTCCGGCTTCAGGATTGCGCCGTTCTTCGTCGAAAACCGATCCTTGGCGAAGCGGCTATCGACATTCTCAACCACGGAATATAGTCCGACGTACTGCTTGTCGTACTTGCCTGTCACCGTGAGATAGACGCGCGCATACGACGTCCGCGGCGCCGGCACGGAGCCATCGCGGAACAGTCGGTAGGAGAGCGGCTCGTTCATCCAGCCGGCGTCCGTCACGTTGGAATGCAGGTTGATCTCATCCACCCCCGCCAACTCCTGCCCCTTCACGTACTTATTGAGATCGAGCTTGAGCGAACGCTTCAGCGAGCTGCGCGACATCATGAAGGTGCTGTTGCCCTTGTAGCGAATGGCGACATCCTTTAGCACGGTGCCGTTGAAGTCGAGATCGGCGTGGACGTATTTGAAATCGACGCCCATGTTCATCGGTGGGCCTCCGCGGTCGCCGCCCAGCCCGCCCGGCACTGGCCCACCGGGACCGCCCGCAGGCTGGAACGATTCGTTGATGCCGGCCCGAAGTTGCTCCGCAGTCAGCTTGCCCTTCTTCTGCCGGTCCCAGGCTGCGAACCACTCCTCGCCAAGCGCGCTGAACTCCGCGCGGGAGAGCTTTTGATCACTGTCTTTGTCACCCTTGAGGAAAGCAGGCGCCAGCATCATCGCCGGACCGAATCCGCCTGGGCCGCCGCGCATTCCACCCGGACCTCCAGGCCCACCCGGACCGCCCGGACCTCCGGGCCCGCCCGGCGGAAACCCGCCCTTCGGTTCCATATCCGCCCATTGTTCGGCGCTGAACCTGAGATGGACGGACCAGACTTTCGCCGGGTCAAAGAGCGCGGCCGCCGTCTCCGGCGCCTTGTCTTCGGCCCCGAACACGAGCAGCGCGGCTGCGGCGATACCGATGGTGAGCTTCATGCGATAACCATAGAGTATCGGAAAGCCCCGCAAATCAACGTAGCGATTTGTTAAGCAAACCGTCACGCCTCCCAGCGCGCAATCACCGGCGATGCCACACAGTGGCCCATCACATTCACGCTCGTCCGCACCGGATCGATCAGTGCGTCAATACCCAGCAACACCGCCAGCATTCCGGGCGGCAGCCCGAAGGTCGAAAAGAGACCCGCCAGGATGATGAAATTGGCCCGGGGAATTCCGGCTACGCCCTTGCTCGTCAGTTTGAGGGTCAGCAGGATCATCAGTTGTTGGGAGGGGCTCAGCGCGATGCCCCCCGCCCGAGCCGCGAAGAACGCGCACATCGCCAGATGAATGCAACTGCCGGACAGGTTGAGCGAGAGACTCAGCGGAGTGACCACACCATAGATCCGCCGCGACACGCCGAGCCGCTCCATCGCCTCCAATGATTTCGGCAGGGCGGCGGCACTGGACGTAGTCGCGAACGCCACCATGAACGGCTCTTCGGTTTCGCGAACGAAGGACCGCAGCGGCATCCTCGCCGCCAGCAGACTGCCGCCGATCACGACCACCAGATAGATGGCTTGCGCACCCCAAGCCGCCGCCACGAATCCGCCCAACGAGGCGATGGTCTCACTCGACGAACGTGCCACGGTGACGGCGATCGCGGCAAACACAGCCACCGGCGCCAGCCACATGACAATCCGCGTGAACTCGAACGAGATGGCGGTGACCGATGCGGCGAATCGAACCAGCGGCTGGCCTCGTTCCTTCAACGCTCCCGCCGCCACGCCCAGCAGCAGGAAGAAGATCAGGATCTGCAGGACATCACCGCGGGCCAGGGCATCGAAGATGCTCGTGGGGAAAACCTCCACCAGCAGTGCGGAGATCGATCGTGAACCCAACCCGGCAGTTTCCGGCTGCGCGGCCAGTGGCATCGCCGCCGTGGCACCCAGATCGAAGACCGCAACCGCGGACCATCCCAGCAGCAGCGCCAGCGTGGTGGTCACCTCGAAGTAGACCAGCGAACGCCAGCCGATGCGGCCGAGCCCCTGAGCGCCGCCTGCGTCGGCCACTGACGTGATCACAACCCCGAAAAGAAGCGGCCCGATGACGGCGCGGATCAGCCTCAGAAAGATGTCGCTCAGCCATCCCAACTGGGCGCTCAATTCCGGGAAGAACAGGCCGCAGAACGCTCCTCCGATCATCGATCCCAAGATCGCGGCTGCCTGTGGGTTGCGTATTCGCAAGCATCCAGCCTACCGCACACCCTTCCTCGCTACGAGGGGCCAAACCGATCCCGCGCAGTTGCGTCTGACCCTCATGCGCCTCACCGCCCTGATGCCCGGCCTCCTGCTCGCCGCCACCGCTCTCGCCCAGATCCCTGGGCTGACACTGCCCACCAGCGGCAACGTCCAGAAAGCCGCCGTAACGCAGTTTATCGGTCCCGTCCAGGTGACCATCGAGTATTCCAGCCCGAAGGTCCACGGTCCCGGCGGCGCCGACCGCCGCGGCAAGATCTGGGGCGAACTGGTCCCCTTCGGCATGGCCGATCTCGGCTTCCCGCCCGGTCGCCTCGGTCCGTGGCGCGCCGGCGCCAACGAGAGCACCGTCTTCTCTGTGTCCCACCCCGATCTTATCAACGGCAAGCCGCTGCCCGCGGGACGCTATGGAGTCCATGTCCTGGTTGCGTCCCCGTCCGGTTCGGAAGACTGGACGTTGATCCTCTCCAGGAACTCCACCTCGTGGGGCAGCTTCAGCTACGATCTCGCCGAAGACGCCCTGCGCCTCCCCATCAAGCCGCGCAAGCACGAGTACCGCGAGTATCTTACCTACGAATTTGTCGAGCGCGAACCCGCTCAAGCCATTGCTGAACTCCAGTGGGAGGACATCGCCCTGCCCTGGACAATCCGCGTCGAGAACATCGAGGACGTCTACATCTCTCAACTCAAGAATGAGCTCCGAAATGCCTCCGGTTTCTCGTGGCAAAGCTACAACGCCGCCGTCCAATACGCCCTCAGCGTGAACAAGCACCTCGACACCGCGCTTCAATGGGCGGACAACGCCATCAGCTTTCCGTTTGTCGGTCAGACCAACTTCGTGACGCTCTCCGCCAAAGCAAGCGTCCTTTCCAAACTCGGACGCGAGGCTGAAGCCAGGCCGCTCCAGCAGCAGGCGCTCAACCACCCCACAGCCACCATGCTCGAGATTCACCAATACGGCCGCCAGTTGCTTGCCGCCGGCAAGAAGCAGGAAGCCCTCGATGTCTTCCTGCTGAACGCCAAACGCAATGGCGATGTCTGGCCGATCAACGTCGGACTCGCCCGGGGCTATCTCGCCACCGGCGACAATACCAAGGCGCTGGAACATGCGCGCAAGGCTGCCGCGCAAGCGCCGGATGCCCTCAACAAGCGGAACCTCGAAGCCATGGTCCAGGCGATTTCGGAGGGTAAGCCGTTCAATAACTGATCCACGGTGGTAGCATCGAGCAGATGAAGAGCCTACTCCCGTTCGGCCTGCTTCTCCTCACCATCGCTCCGCTCCAACTCAGCGCGCAAAGCGACTTCGCGTGGCCTACGGGCAAACGTGTCGCAGTCAGTCTGTCGTTCGATGACGCACGCGCGAGCCAGGTGCTCACCGGGCTGGATCTCTTTGAACGCCATGGCGCCAGGGTGACCTTCTACGTCAATCCCCGCAACATGGAGAAGCACGCAGACCAGTGGAAGCGGGCCGTCGCCCAGGGTCACGAGCTCGGCAGCCACTCGGACACGCACCCGTGCTCCGGTAACTTCCCGTTCTCCCGAAAGAACGCCCTGGAGGATTACACCATCGCGCGCCTGGAGGCCGATCTCGACTCCGCCAGCCGGGGAATCGAGCGCCTCGCCGGTGTAAAGACGACGACGTTCGCCTACCCCTGCGGGTCCAAGTTCATCGGCCGCGGCGTGAACACTCAGAGTTACGTGCCCGTCATAGCGAAACGGTTTCGTGCCGGCCGCGGCTTCCGGGATGAGGCGGCTAATGATCCTGCCTACTGCGACCTGGCCCAGTTGCTCGGAGTCGATTCCGACAGGATGACTCTCGACCAGATGAAAGAAGCTGTCCGCAAGGCCGAACAGCAAGGCGGCTGGCTGGTTTTCGCCGGTCACGACATCGGCGGCGCGGGTGCGCAGTCCAACGATCCCGCAGTGCTCGACTCCTTCCTCAAATACGCGAAGGATCCTGCCAGCGGCATCTGGCTCGATACGGTCGATGCCATCGCCACCTACGTCGAAAAGCACCGCGCTGCGAGGTAGGCGTCGGTATTCCTTACCGGGCCGGAAGCGCTCTATTTCCCGCCTTCGGCGCCGCCACCGCCCCAAGCCCTTGATTCTCCGCAACGCGGGAATTGGCACGCCTCTTGCATGGGCATTATTGGGGGCGGTTGTCTTCCCCTACAGGGAAGGACCATGAGTGTCATGATCGAGAAGCTCGCGAAGCTGCTGTTCGGGTGCAGGCATCGCCACATGTCGCTCCCAATGACTCCTGTCCGGAAACCAGGCACGCCTCCGGGGGATGGATTCGTGGTCTGCCTGGATTGCGGAAAGCGATTCCTCTACGACATCACGACGATGTCCCTCCGCAAACCGCTGAGGGAGATCGAGTCGAACTAATCGGATCCTATCCCATCACGCCAGCATACTCTGCGCACGCATCAGCCGGTCCCGCACGCGAACGCCGTTCCGGCACTGCACCGTGCAGGAGTCACAATCTTCGCAGCGAATGCCGCGCACACTTTGCGAGATCTCCAGGAATCTCTCCCGGGCCAGCGAGAACTGCCCGTAGCCGTCGGCATACGCCAGTATCCGGAGTTCATCGGAGACAGGCACGCCTCGTTCACAAACACCGCCGCAGGCAGTGCACATGCGGCAGTACAGCGGACTGATGGCGGCCAACTGCCCGGCCAGCAACTGCTCATCCTTCGTTGAGAACGGCTGCGTCATCGCCACGAAGTTCTCCTGCAGTTGATCCGCATCCGTCATGCAGACGATGGCCGTGTCGACGGACCGGTTCTTCAGCGTCCACTTGATCGCCGCCAGCATCGCCCCCTCGCGTTTCAAAGTCGCTCCGAGAGCCTCGGGATCGACTCCATACAGGCGGTCGCCCCGCTGGATCCGGGAGAAGCCGCCGGCCAGCACCTTCATCGCCACCACGCCCATTCCCGCGGTCCGGGCCTTCTGGATGGCGCCGGTGACATCGGGCTTCATCGTGAAGTTGTAGCTGGCCAGCGTGACATCGGTCTGGCCGAGTTTCACCAGGTGCTCCAGCATCCCGGGCCGGTTGAAATGGGGGCTCACGCCGGCGAACCGAATCTTTCCATCCCGCTTGGCGATTCGCTGTGCTTCCAATAAGTCGTCCGTCACCTCGGCAGGAGTGCTCTTGTTGTGGAGATACCAGATATCCAGATGGTCGGTCTGCAGTTCCCGCAGGCTGGTCTCAAGATCGGCAAGCGCCTCCTGTTTTGTCTTGGCCGGCGACTTGCTACAGATGATCACGCCGGCTCGCTTGCCTTTCAGCGCCGCGCCCACCATGCGCTCGTTGTTGCCGTTCTGGTAGGAGCGCGCCGTGTCGAAGAAATTCACACCCATGTCGGCGGCACGCTCAATCACGGTGGAATCCGACGTGGTCATGCAGCCGAATCCCAATGAGGAGACCTTCAACCCGGTCTTGCCAAGCACTCGATACTCCGGTTTCG
Source organism: uncultured Candidatus Solibacter sp. (assembly GCA_964450255.1). Taxonomy (GTDB): domain Bacteria; phylum Acidobacteriota; class Terriglobia; order Bryobacterales; family Bryobacteraceae; genus Paludibaculum. The sequence goes on from CAYVDY010000076.1 coordinate 12,662, forward strand.
GCGAACCGCTCGCGCCAATAGCCGGAATCTGTGCGCTCGCCGTGAGCGCGCTGGCTGAGAGAAACGCGCGGCGGGACGAAGTACCTTTCATGGCTGTCTCCACTTTCAGCGGGTTTATCAGATCATCAGATCCTGTCCTCTGCATTTTAACTCCAAGAATTGCCACGTGCGTCTTGCAGGCCTCTGGCAGCGGCACTATACTCTAGTTGCGATCTTCACCTGAAAAGGCCTGATTTGCGAATCGTGTTGATCGCAGGGAGGGTTCCGCGATGAACAAGTTCCTGTACGTCCTGCTCATTCTGGGTGGCTTTGTCGTACTGTATGGCGTCGGACGCGCCTGGAAACTCCTGCCGGAAACAAGATACGACCACGAACTTCATCCTGGTGAGGCTGCCGTCGTCACCAGCAGGGTTGGCGACAAGGTCTGGGTGGCGATGAACCAGAAGGACACCTACAGCATCAACATCGCCATGGTCAAAAAAGACGCGGCTGCGCTCAAGACCTTTGAGGACAATGGCACTGCTGTTGCGGTTCCGGTGGGCACGCTCGTCAAGGTGCTCTGGGAATCGGAAAGCCGCGTGAGGTTGGAGGTCACCGAAGGCCCCTCCGCAGGCAAGCAGGGCTGGGTGGAGTTCGAGTATGTGAGGCCCAGGAAAGCCGGCGAGTTCCGGTAGCGCGCAGCCGCGGATTCCGCCCCTTAGCTATCCTGAGAGGAATGAGCTTCCTCGATAGTCTCGAAAACAATCTCAAAGCCCTCGAGTCCCAGGAGGAACGCGACCCCGAGAAACGCAAGCGCGATCTCGAGGCCCGCCAGGCCGAGCGTGACGCGGCGGTTTTGCTCGCCCCACACGTTGAAACCCTCAAGACCGGCCCCTATACACAGCAACTACTCTCCGCCGCGCGCACCACCGGCCACCGCCTGCGCACGTTCGTCGACATCGCCTGGATCGGCACCACCCTGCGCCTCGACGCCCGCGCGCGGCGCCTGGAACTCCGCCCTACCCCGGAGGGTATCGTCGCCGTCTATCTTCAGGACGGACAGGAACTCCGCGCCGAGCCGCTGGATATGTCCGGCAGCCCTGAGGAGTTCATTCAGCGCTGGCTCGAAGCCTGAGACGCCCCCCACGACCACTCACTCGAAGATGGCTTTGCCTGCTCCCGGTCACCCAGTTGGTCCGCGCGGACGGAAAAACGGAAGCGCGAAACACAGCTTCGATTAAGGCGCTGACTTCATCAACTACAAGGCGTCAATTCGCTCCAGGTGAATGAACTCACTCTATAGCAATTGGGCGAAGCGCTGGACGCCGAATGGCAAAGAGGGAACTACATAGGCCCACTTCCGCGTAATCCGGCCTCGTCATCGTGTGCCAGTTGGCGGTACGCCGGGAGAGGCAGATCACCTCCTTCAACAGCGCCTTCGGCACTGGACCCGGGTACCGGCGCGGTTGCTGTGCCAGCGGTGGCAGAATGACGCGGCGAGACAACCACTCGTCTGGCGCCGAACGGCGACGAAAGAACATGATCAGGGCGGCCGAGACGATGTTGAAAAACTACCTACCGAAGGTAAAGGGCTGCCATCTAGAGCATTTTCAATATTGTTATAGTCCGTATCCGCAGTGGCGGAAGCAGTTGGCCGAGTCTTGAGCGGTGACGGTCGCCAGCGCACTGGCCATGGCTTGTTCCAAGGCGTTGAGTGTTCGCGCTTTGGTTGCACGCAGCGCCTGTTTGACTTTCGACCAGCCCATTTCGATGGGATTGAAGTCGGGAGAGTAGGGTGGCAGGTAGCGCAATTACGCCCCTGTCATTTCGATCAGCTCCCGTACGCCATCGACTTTGTGCGCCGCCAGATTGTCCATCACAACGATCCGCCCGGGCTTGAGTTGCGGGCACAGTACATGCTCCAGATAGGCGCGGAAGACATCTCCGTCGGTGGCTGCTTCGATAGTCATCGTGGCTACCCATCCGGACGAACTCACTGCGCCCAACACGGTCAGGGTTGTCCAGTGTCCGGCAGGCGTGCCTTCCGACACGCGTACGCCGCCCAGCACCCGACCATAGCGGCGTGTCATGTCGGTCGTCACACCGCTTTCGTCCAGCAAGATCAGGCGCTCGGCTTCGATCCCGGCCATCTGCTCCACACATTTCGCCCGTTTCCGGCGGCCCGCTTCGGTGTCCTTCTCGGCGGCGTGGAAGGACTTTTTTTCAGTCGCAAATCGAGTTCCCGCAATACCGCCCACAGCCGCCCCACGCTAACGCTCACCTCACATTCCTGCCGCAGGCGCAAACGCAACTCCGCCAGTGTCAGGTCGGCCTGGACCGCGATCCACGAGCGCAGGCACTTGCGCACCTCCTCGGTCATTTTGCTCGCCGGACCGCGCTTGGCCCCCGCCGGCCTCTCCATCTGGCCGGTGTGCAATAACGCCCGAGAGACCTTCTTGGCCCAACCCACGCTCACACTGAAGCGTATCGCCAAACTCGTCAAGCTGCCCTCGCCCCGCTCGTGCGCCTCCAACAACTTGCGCCGCAAATCGTCCGAATACACTCTAGGCATGGCTGTGTGCCAGCAGTCCAAAACGCCGGGGCAGTCTATATTATTACAGAAAATGCTCTAAGTCGTATAACGAGGGCGGTTAACCGTGAGCGATGCGAAACTACCCAAAAGAGTTGGCGCGGATGCCGCAGAGGTGTGGGCAAAGGTCCCGCCATTGAGGCGGGCGAGAAGCGCCATCGGTGCGATTCGCCGCCGGCAAAATTTCGCAAAGTGATGAGGAATCAGGAGTCAACACAATGAGGTTTGTCCTGGCTGGAGTGCTGACGGTGCTCACCCTGCTCGTTGTTAGCTGCGGAGGCGGCAAGGAAGAGTCCGCGAAGAAAGCCGCCGCGGCGGCGGGACAGGCAGTGTCAGTAGTGGTGGCGCCGGTGGAGCAAAAGACGGTGCCCGTATTCTCGGAATACACCGCCCGCACAGACGCCAATGACACGGTGGAGATCCGGGCTCGCGTTTCGGCGTTTCTCCAGGCGATGCACTTCGAGGAAGGCCGGATGGTGAAGAAAGGGCAGCTCCTGTTCACGCTGGACAAGCGCGAGTACGAGGCGAACTTGCAGACCGCGAAGGCGCAGTTGGCGAGGGCCGAGGCGGACCTTCAATCGGCAAAGGAACGGTCTCTGGTGGACATGGCGCAGGCCAACCTGGAGATCGCAGTGGCGCAGTTGAACAAAGCGGATCAGGATGTGAAGCGGCTAAAGCCGCTGGCGGAGCAGCAGGCAGTGCCGCAGCAGGACTATGACAACGCGCTGGCGATGCAGCAAGGGGCGCGGGCGCAGTTGGAGGGGCAGAAGTCGGGCCTGAACACTGCCAAGGTCAACCAGACGGCGCAGGTCGGCCAATCGAACGCGGCCGTCATGGCGGCGAAGGCCCAGATCCAACAGGCTGAACTCAACTTGGAGTACTGCAACATTACCTCGCCGATCGAAGGACTGATCGGCACGCGGCAAGTGGCGCCGGGCAACCTGGTGGGCCGCGGAGAGGCGACCCTTCTGGCGACGGTTTCCAATATCAATCCGCTGCGCGTTTTCATGAGCATCAGCGAAGCGGACTACTTACGGCTGATGCAGTTGAGAAAAGAAGGCAAGGCCCCGGGCTCGGCAAGTATGGAAATGATCATGGCGGACGGCAAGGTGTTCCCGTACAAAGGCCGGTTCATCATCGCTGACCGTGCGGTGGATCTCAAGACCGGCACCCTCAGCCTGATCGCCGAGTTTCAGAATCCCGAGCAACTCTTGCGGCCTGGCCAGTTCGGCCGGGTGAGGCTGTCCACGGTAGTGGTGGAGAATGCGATTCTGATTCCGCGGAAGGCGGTCATGGAGATACAGAGCGCCAAGGTCGCCTATGTCGTGGGCGCCGACAACAAAGTCCAGCTGCGCTCGCTGACACTGGGTGACCGCGTCGACCAGGACTACATCGTGACCGAGGGTCTGAAGGCGCGCGAGCGGATTGTGGTGGACGGCACTCTGAAGGTTAAGCCGGGTATGACGGTGACGCCAATGGCTGCGCCAGTCAGCACTGAGAAGAGCGAAGCGAAGAAGGGCGAGTAGCATATGGCGAAATTCTTTATTCATCGCCCCGTCTTCGCAATCGTGATCTCGTTGATCATCCTGATTGCGGGCGGGGTGGGCATCGGCACATTGCCGATTGCGCAGTACCCGCAAATTGCACCGCCGACGGTTCAGGTGGAGATCAACTATCCGGGTGCGAACGCGGAAACCGTCGAGCAATCGATCGCCACCAGCGTGGAGGCGGAGGTCAACGGCGCCGAGAACATGATCTACATGTCGTCGAAGTCGTCGAGCGACGGCCGTTACGTGCTGACGTGCACGTTCAAGGTCGGAACAAATCTGGACCTGGCGAACGTGGACATCAACAACAGGGTGAGCAAGGCGCAATCGAAGCTGCCGAAGGAAGCCGTGGCGGCGGGCGTCTCGGTGAAGAAGCGGTTGCCCGACATGTTGGTGGTGGTTTCGCTGTTTTCACCGGACAGGAGCTTTGACGAGACGTTCCTATCAAACTATGCGTCGATCAACATGGTGGACGCGATCACGCGGACGGCGGGAGTTGGCTCCACCATGGTGGTGGGCCAACGCGACTACGCGATGCGCTTCGGGGTGCGGCCCGATAAGCCGGCCAAGCCCGGGTTGACGGGCCGGGATATCCCCCACGGCATCCAGGAGTCTGTCGGAAGAAGGCCCCCCCCCCCGCGCGCCAAAAGCCCGGGCTCGTTCGGTGGGCCCCGAAATCC
>CAYVDY010000077.1:0-17432 GCA_964450255.1 uncultured Candidatus Solibacter sp.
CACGGGCACGCCGCCCTTCGATCGCGCCGCCCCGCGAATGAAGTCCACCTGACCGCCAATGCCGCTGTACGGCAGCGGCCCGATCGAGTCCGAACAAACCTGCCCCGAAAGATCCACCTCCAGCGCCGCATTCACCGCCACCATCCGCTCGTTCTGCCCGATGATATACGGGTCGTTTGTGTAGCTGTTCGGCAGGAACTCGAACACCGGGTTGTCGTCAATGTAGGAGTACAACGCCCGCGTGCCCAGTACGAAACTGGTGACCACCTTGTGCGGATGCAGCGTCTTGAATGCGTTCGTCACCACTCCGGATTCAATCAGCGGGATCAGTCCGTCGCTGAACATCTCCGTATGCACGCCCAAGTCCTTGTGGCCGCTTAACTGCGCCAGCACCGCTTCCGGAATCCCGCCTACACCCACTTGAATTGTGGCGCGGTCCCGTATAAGGCCCGCGACGTGCTTCCCGATGGCCAGGTGAGTGGCCGTAACCTCGCCCTGCAGAAACTCCGGCAGCGCGTGCTCCGCCTCCACAACTACGCTGGCTTCGGAGACATGCAGCATGGAATCGCCGCACGTCCTGGGCATCGCCGGATTCACCTGCACCACCAGACGCCGCGCCTGCCGCGCCGCGGTCAGCGATATGTCCACGCCCGGCCCCAGGCTCATGTAGCCGTGGCGGTCCGGCGGAGCGCACTGGATCAGCGCGTGATCGATGGGCATCGCCCCGCTGGTGAACAGCCCCTCGATCTGATGCAGAAAAATCGGAATGAAATCCGCCCGCCCGGCTTGCACCGCCCGCCGCGTATTGCCGCTGACGAACAGTGCGTTGTGGCGGAAACTCGGGGCGAGGAGTTCGTCGGTGTAGGGCGCGTCACCGATGGTGATGCAGTGCAGCACCTCCACCCCCCGCAGACGCGGCGCGTGTTCGCACAACGCCGCAAGCAGCGCCTGCGGGGCGGCGGCTCCCATGTGCACATAAACGCGCTCTCCGCTGGCAACTTCTTCCAGCGCCTCTATTGCTGTCTTTCGCTTGCTCAGGTAAACGGACTGCCAATCGGCCATATGCTTATCCCACCACATTCGCCCGCCACAGAAGTTCTCAAACCGCCCCCCCCTCCTCCGATAAGGGACACAGGTGACCAATTCGAAATGACCAAGTCCCTCAAGTGGATCTACCAGCAATCACAAGCCGCGTTGGCGGGCCGGCATGTACTTGCTCCTCATGAGTTGCGCATCTCGGCGTGCGGTGCGGTGCAGGCGGACGAGCTATCTCATCTGGGGCTGGAGAAGGTGGGGCTAGAAGAGCTGGGGCTGGAACAGCTCAGGCTTGGGGAATTAATCCAGCACGATGCACCGGCGCCTGTTGCGATGGTGGGTCTTGTCTCCATGCGAGGCGCCGAGCTTCGCGGCACTGATCTGAAGTCGGCTGAACTCTGCGGCATTGAATTGGAACAGTGCGACCTGCGGGATGCCCTGCTGGCTGGCGCCAACTTCTGCGAGGCCGTTCTTACCGATACTCGCCTGCTTGGTGTGAAGGCCCATGCCTCGCGCTGGATGGAGGCCCATCTTGCCCACTGCGATGCCTCAGATGCCACACTCAGCCATGCCTCTTTTCATCGCGCCACGCTGATCGAATGCAACTTTGCGGCGGCTGAGATGGGCGGCGCGGTGTTCCACCGTGCCAGCCTCCACTTTTGCCGCTTCCGGGCGGCCCAACTCAGCCGGGCCGTCTTCTCTTCCGCCCACCTGCAACGCTGCGACTTTCACGGAGCGTTCCTGGACGGCGCCAAGTTCCACGAAGCTGAACTCGGAGGAAGCAGTTTTGTGGATTGCGATTTGCAGGGTGCAGACCTTCACTCTGCAAATCTCCGGGGCTGCGCGTTCTCTGGTTCGGTGCTGCGGGGTGCCAGACTTCAGAACGCGCAGCTTTTCGGAGCGGACCTGCGCGGCGCCGATCTTCGCGGAGTGCGGGAACTGACGCAAAAACAGATCACGCAGGCCCGAACCGACGCCTCTACACTCAGATAGTTCTTAGTCTCCCGCCGGTTGAGCCGCCGGTTCCGCCCGCCAGGCAACCCATTGCTGCCGGAACCAGACCGGGAATCCCGGCCGGTCCTTCCAGCCGGTCCGTGCCACCGATAGCGCAATCATCAGCAGGATGATCACCACCGCCATCATGGCCGACTGCCCCGCGTTCAGAGATTCCTTGAACGCCCCAAACCAGCGTCCGTACACCAGCTCCGTGTGCACCCAGTAAACCAGTAGCGACGTGCCGCCGAGCTGCCGCACAAAGCTCCAGCCGTTCGGATTCATGTGGCGGGTCCACAGAAACGCAAAACTGGCCAGCAGAAGTATGATCCCCGTCTTCATCAGAATCAGCGCCGGGCTGTTCAGCCAGAAGTCCGAGTTCGCATACAGCGAATAGGGCAGGTTGGCGAAGTACTGGGCGCCGAACAACAGGCCGAAACCGGCCATCGCCGCCCACTGCATCACCCGGTGCATCTCATTGTCTTCCACAAGCCGCAGCACCGAACCGGCCGCCAGCCCGAAGGCGATGAACGCCGCCCAGGGGAAGAAGGCGAAGAAGTTGACGTTGGGCTCAAACCAGGCGCGGACCAGCGGGTGGATTCCGCTCAAATTCATTGCGTTGATCAGCGGCGCCGCTGAAGCGATCGCAAGCCCGGTGATGATCGCATTGCGCACGCGCTCTCGCGTTTCGAACACCGCCAGCGGCGATAGAACCACAATGCCCAGCGCCATCGCGTTCAGGATGTCCACGCGGAAGATATCCGTCCACGGGCTCTGTCCCATCGCGAAGGCCCACATCTGAAAACGGAACAGGAACGCCATCGCCAGCAGGAATCCGGCTCGCTTGGCGGCCGTCCTCACGCGATCCCAGCCGCTTAAGCCCTTCTTGGCGGAAGAGTCCATCAGGAAGCCCAGCGTCACGCCAGTCAGGAAGAGAAACACCGCCGGAGTCAGTCCGCCGCAGAACTGCGACAGCGTGTAGGGGCCGTCGTTGCGAAGATCCTTGGCAGTGAATGAGTGAAAGACATGGCCCTGCAGCATGATCAACGCTGCAAATCCGCGGGTCCAGTCCAGAAAAGCGAGGCGGTGTCCAGTCCGTGATAGGGTCTTGGCCATCTCTACTTTTGCGGCGTCTCCTTCTTTACGCCCTTCGGGAGCTTGAGCTTCACCGAATCTTCCGTCATGGCCGGATTCAGCTTGATGTCGGTGTAGCTGATCAAGACATAGTCGCGGGAGGGTTGATGCACTTTCTGCTGGACTGTCGTGCCGTCGGCCTGCGAAATCCAGATCTCAATCCGCTTGACGCTCTTGCGCGCCTCTTCCGACTTCGGTGTCAATTCCAGGCGGTCGGCTTTGCCGCCGGACAGGACGTCCTCGCCAGCCAGCTTTGTGTCATAGCTCTGTTTCAGTTCCTTGCTGGAAGTGCCGAAGCCCAGCAGGAGAAACTGATCCACCAGTGAAGCCTGCTTGCCCAGATCGTACTCCTGCACCGTCATCAGTTTGGGGTAGTAAATCTGAATCTTGCGGTTCTGGAACGCCACCGCGCGGATCTCCGGCTTGTCGAACTCCACCAGCATGCGCAGGTCTTTCGGCTTGGGCCGGAAGAGCGTCATCTTGCCGTATTCCTCGGACGATTCCTTGATGATCGCCGTGTAGGAGGTCTTCTTGATGCTGGCGGTCAGGCCGCGGAATCCGACTGCCGCCTTGTCCAGACGCGCCAGTGCTTCATCGAGCGTCGCCGCCTGCGCGCCTTGTGCCCAGAGCAGCGACAGAGTCAGCGCACCACGCGCCACGGAGGAGAGGGATGGAAATTGAATCACGGTTTCACAATCGCCATGAAGCCCCGGACTTCCATTTCGGCATCATGGATCGGCTCAACTTTAACTACGTTGGCGGGTTTTCCGAAGCGCACTCGCAACAGCTCCGCCGCCCTTTGCGAGCGGCCGGCTTCGGGAGTGGATTCAAGCAGAGACGTTTCCAGCCAGTAGACGTTACCGCCAGTGTCTGACGGCATCTGCACAATACTGGCCGGCCGGGGTTGGTCTTTGAAGATCTCGCGGGGGGTGAGGAAAATGAATGCCAGAATCGCCGCGACGGCAATGTCGTACTGCCACCCGGCTCGCGGAAAATCCCAGAAGATCAGGCGCTTCATGGCTTCACCACAATAATAGCATCCACTAGTTTAGGTTGTCCTTCCACCCACACGGTTGGACTCCGCCGGTCCGGAGAAGTTTCAGGAGCTTTTCTTGCGCGCCGGCTTTCGCCCTTCGGCCGCCACGGTTTCCGCCAGATTCCGCCGCGCCTGTTCCACTTCCTGCGAACGCAGAACCTGGCAATGGGCGCAGTAGCCGCCCACTTCCGTTCGGGCGATCAGAATCTGAAAACCGAACATCCCTTCCACCTGCCGCCGCAACTTGTGCAGAGGATCTCCGTAGAACTCCTCCACCTTGCCGCATCGCAGGCAGATGATGTGAGCATGTTCCTGCTTGGTGCGGGTCTCGTAGTAGTGCTGGTCCCCGGTGTAGTGCATCAGGTCCAGCTCATCCACCAACCCGCCCTCTTTCAACAGTTTTAGCGTCCGGTAGACCGTCACCCGGTTCAGCTTCGGGTCCTTCTGATGGGCCATTTGATACAGCGCTTCAGCATCCAGATGTTGCCCCGACTTGTCCAACAGGTCGAGCAGCAACTGACGCTGGCGTGTGAGCCGGATGCCGCGCTGTTTTAGCGAGTCTTTGGCGGCTTCTGCAATCATGGTGTCTCTGCAACACTTTACCACGCGCGCCCTCATCGTCTATCTTGTTTGAGGACTCACACGGTGCCGCATGACGAGACAATCCGCCTCCTGCGCGAAAGGATTCTCCACTTCGCGGCATCTCGTCTATCGAGGGAGGCTGCCGAGGACGTGACGCAGGAAGCCATGCTCGTGCTCCACGAAAAGTACCCGCACATCGACGAACCGGCTGACTTGCTGCCGCTGGCATTCCAGATTGTGCGCTTCAAAATGGCCGGCGCCGTGCGCAAATCCGTGCGGCGAGGCGAGGGCCGTGCGATACCCGTAGAGGACCTGCCGCTGGCCGCGCCCGGAGACGATCCGGAAAGGGCGGCGGCGCGTTCGGAGATGCGCGCGCGCCTGCTGGATGCGGTGGCGGCGCTGGGGGAGCGCTGCCGCCTGATATTCCAACTCAAGCTGCAGGGGCTGGGCTTTGAGGAAATCCGCCGTCATTTCGGCGTCGAATCCATCAATACGATTTACACTTGGGACGCACGCTGCCGCAAGTCTTTGCTGGAAAAGATGGGCGGTCGTTGGGAGACACTGCCATGACACAGTGGGAGAAACTCCTGGGCGGTTACGCCACCGGCACTCTGACCGGCGAAGAGCGCGCACAGCTCATGCAGGCGGCGCTGAGCGATCAGGCTCTGTTCGACGTCCTGATGGACGAGGAGGCACTCCGCGAGACCCTGGCCGATCCGGCCACCAGGGCCGCGCTGCTGCGCGCCCTGGAGCCTGCCGCGAAGGCCATCGCATGGTGGCGCAATCCGTGGCCCTGGACGGGCCTGGGAGCCGTCGCCGCGGCGGTCGCGCTGTTCGTTGTGCTGCGCCCGATGGATGCGCCTACGCCCGTCCAGGTGGCGCAGAACCTGCCCGCCGCGGCCGCCCCGGAGCCCGTGCCGGTCGTCATCGAGACGCCAAAGCAGCTTCAGCTCAGCCAGTCGGTCTCTCCCCGGAAAGCGCTTGAAATCTCCGCTCCGCAGCGAACCGAACCGAAGGTGATGGCGATGGCGCCCCCGCCGCCGGCCACCGCCCCGCCGGCTGCTCCTGCCGCGGAATCAGCGGTGAAGGACGAAGCGGCCGGCGCACGGGCCAACGCCCCCGTCCCTGCACCAGTCATCATGGCCAGGCAGAAGGCCGCCGCCGCCGAGTCGGTTGCCGAGTCCCTCGCCGTCGCCCTCTCGTATCAGGACGAGGCTGGTACGTGGCGCCCGCTCGAACTCCAATCCGCTGTGCCCGCCAATCGTCCGCTTCGCCTGCGGGTCACCAGCCCTCAAGCCGGATTGCTCGCCCTCCAACCGCAGCTTGCCGAGGCACGCACTCTGACCGCCGGTGTCCCCAGCGAGATCGCTTTGCCCGCTCAGCCGGCCGGTTCACTGCGTCTACGCCTCACGCTGGTCCAGCCGCCCGCGCAGGCGTTCGGGCGAGTGGCGAATGAGCTCCGTGAGAGCAAGGCCCGCGCCATGGCGGCGGCAGACTCCGCCATCGCCCAGCCCGCCTCCAGCCTGACCCGCGAAATTCGTCTCCGAATCGAGTGAAAGGAATCTCCGCCTGACGGCATCTCCACGGTGCAGTGACACTACGGAGGTTGCCCATGAGATTCTTTCTGTTCCTGGCCGCGATCCTTTCCGCGGCAAACACCATCCCCCCCAGCATCGAACGAGGTGAAACCAGCGGTGCCCTCATCCGCACCGATCCTTACGGCAAGCACACCGGCGAGCTCTGCCCCCTGCGGCGCACAGATGTACAAGGCGCCATCACCGGTTCCGTCGCCCGCGTGGACGTCACCCAGGAGTTCGTCAACAACTCGCCCGACACCATTGAAGCGGTCTATACTTTTCCGCTGCCGCGCCTCGCCGCCGTGGACCAGATGACAATGACCATCGGCGACCGCATCATCCGGGCCGAGATCCACCGCCGGGCCGATGCTCAGCGCATCTTTGACGACGCCCGCCGCCAGGGCCGCACCGCCGCGATGCTCGAACAGCAGCGGCCCAACGTCTTCACGCAGTCGGTCACCAACATCGCGCCCGGCGCCAAGGTGCTGGTCCGCATCAGCTATGTGGAGACGCTCAAGTACGACGAAGGCTCCTACGAGTTCAGCTTCCCGATGACCGTGGGACCTCGCTACAAGGATGGCGGTCTGAATCCCAAATACGCCCCGCCCGCCACGCGTGCCGGCCACGACCTCTCGCTCCGCCTCACCATCGACGCCGGAGTGCCTGTGCGGAACATCGCCTCGTCCAGCCACGAGATTCTAACCAGCGGCAACACCGTTCAATTCAAGCAGTCCGCCGTTGTGCCCAACAAGGACTTCATTCTGCGCTATCAAGTCGCCGGCGCCGCTCTGCAGGATGCCGTGCTCACCCACCGCGCCGCCCGCGGCGGTTTCTTCACGCTGATTCTTCAGCCCCCGGCGCGCGTCACGCAGGAGGATGTCACGCCCAAGGAACTCATCTTCGTTGTAGACACTTCCGGCTCCATGAGCGGCTTTCCCATCGAGAAGGCGAAAGAGGCCATGCGCATGGCGATCGCCGGGCTCTATCCGCGGGACACGTTCAACCTGATCACCTTTGCCGGCGACACGCGCGTGCTGTTTCCGCAGCCCGTGGCCGCCACGGCGGAGAACCTCCGCATCGCGCGCCAGTTCCTTGACGGCCACTACGGCGGAGGCGGCACGGAGATGATGAAGGCCGTGCGCGCGGCATTCGCCCCGTCCGGCTCGGAGAACAAAGTCCGCGTGATTTGTTTTATGACCGATGGCTATGTCGGCAACGAGGCGGAGATCATCGCCGAGGTGAAGCGCCACCCCGAAGCCCGCGTGTTCAGCTTCGGCATCGGCTCCTCGGTGAACCGCTATCTGCTCGACAAGATGGCGGAGGAGGGCCGCGGCGAGGTGGAGTATGTGGCGTTGAATGACGACGGTTCGGCCGCCGCCCGCCGTTTTCACGAGCGCGTCCGCAATCCGCTGCTCACCGATATCGCCGTCGAATGGAACGGCCTGCCGGTCTCCGATGTCTATCCAGAGCGCATCCCCGATCTCTTCAGCGCCAAGCCGCTGATCCTGCACGGCCGCTACGGCGCCGCCGCCGGCGGGTCCATCACTCTGCGCGGACGCATGAGCGGCAGGCCGTTCACCAGGACCATCGCCGTGCAACTGCCGCGCGAGCAGAAAGAGCATGACGTGCCGGCCACGCTCTGGGCACGGGCGCGCGTGGAAGACCTGATGGACGCCAACCCGCGGCAGCCCGACGAGGAGCAGGTGACGCGCCTCGGTCTCGAATTCCGGCTGCTGACCCAGTTCACTGCCTTTGTCGCCGTGGACACGCATAAGGACCCGAGAACCGGTCAGCCCGTGCGCATCGAAGTGCCGTCCGAGATGCCGGAAGGCGTCAGCCATGATGGCGTCTTCGGAGCCCGGAAGATGACTTTCTCCTCGCAGCCGATGGCCATGTCACCGTCACCCATGCGCGTGATGCGGCAGAACGCCGCCGCCGAGGTGAAGGTCAAGGACGAAGCCGCGCTGCCGCGCACCGGCACGCAGATGGTCGATGTGGAAGTCTGGCTCACCGACTTCACTCCGCAGATTCTGGAGCAGTTGAAACAGGCCGGCTTCGAGCCGTCGCCGAAAGCCGCCAGGATCGCCAAAATTCGCCTCGGCCGCATCCGCGCCGATCGCATCGCGGAGCTAGAAAAGCTCGCCTGCGTGCTCTCGGTCCGCCCCGCGCCCGCTCCATGACGCTACACTGAGGAACGGATGCCGGAAGAAGTCTGCACCCGCTGCGGCGGTACGGGATACATCATCATCGAGAAGGACGGCCTTACCGCCGCCCAACGCTGCAACTGCATGCTGGAGAAACGTGCCGAATCGCTCTGGCGCAACTGCCGCATCCCGGCCAACTACCGTAACGACAAGTTCGACAACTTCGACAACCGCGACTCAAAGGAACTCGCCCAGATCCAGCACATGCTGATTCGCTACTGCCGCGATTTCCCCAACTCCGAACCGCGCGGGCTCGTCTTCATCGGCGAGCCCGGCTGCGGGAAAACGCATCTCGCCGTCGCCGTGCTCCAACGCCTGATTGAGAACGGCTTCGAGGGCGTGTTCATGGATTACCAGAACCTGCTGGACCGCATCCGCGCCAGCTACGATCCCATGTCCGGCGAAAGCCCGCGCGAGGCTTACAGCGAAGCACTGGAGGCCGAGGTTCTGCTGTTGGACGATCTGGGCGCTCACCGTGTGACCGATTGGGTGGAAGACACAATCACGTCGATCTTCACCTACCGCTGCAACGAGCAGAAGGCCACCATCGTCACCACGAATCTGCCCGATCCCGATATGGGCGGCACGCTCATCGAGCGCCTGCCGGAGGGCGCGCCGGCGCGCTTCGACGTGAAGTCGACCCTGGCCGAAAAGATCGGCATGCGGGCCCGCTCGCGTCTCTTTGAAATGTGCAAAATCGTGCGCATGCCCAAAGTCGGCGACTACCGCGTCGCATCGCGGCGATGAACCGCGCGGCCCTCGCGCTCTCCATCTTCATCTGCCTGCTCCCCGTCCTGGGGCCGCCGGACTTCCCCACTCAGGACGGGCCGTCCCATCTGCACAACGGAGCCGTCCTGCTCGATTACTCCAGCACGCCCATCTACCAGCAGTACTACGAGCGGCGCTTCACGCTCGCCGGCAATGTCCTCACCCAGCCCCTCGTCATGCTGCTGCAGAGCGTGCTGCCAACCTCGGCCGCCGCGGGCAAGGCCGTCTCCGTGATTGTGGTGGCGACGTTTCCGCTGGCCTTCGCGTGGCTGCTCTCCGCCTTTACCTCGCAAATAGCGGCCTTCACGATCTTCGGCAGCCTCTGCGCCTTGAATTTCTTTGTGCAGATGGGCTTCTGGAATTTCTCCTATGGCGTGGTGCTGCTTCTTGTCGCCCTCGGCTGGGCGGCGCGCGGGAAGAGCGTCTGGGGCATCGCCGCCTTCAGCCTGGCCCTCTACTTGAGCCACCCGCTTGCCTGGGCCGTATTCGGGCTGTATTGCGGAATACGGGCGCTGGAGACGCGCCGCTTTCTGCCCGTGTTGGCGCATGTGCCCGGCGCAGTCCTCTTCCTGGTTTACATGACTCACGCGGGAGGCGCGCGCAAGGAATTTGTTGCCTCCTGGAGTGACCGGCTATGGCCCATCTACAGCCTGAGCTTTCTCCACACTTCAACAAATACCAGTGAGCCGCTGTGGGCTCTCGCTGTCTGTTTCGTATTCGTTCTGATTCTCGCTGCCGCCCGCCGAAAGCCCGACGCCCTGGCCGCCACCGCCGCAGTCTGCCTGCTGGCTGGAGTCTTTCTCCCTCCCTATATGAACTGGGAAGCGCAGACTTACGTTGGCCCGCGAATGGCCATGTTCGCGTTCCTGCTGCTGATGGTCTGGTGTGCCGGACGGTCGTGGTCTGTGAGCGAGCACCGCTTTCTGGGCGCCGTAGCGTTGGTGCTCCTGATTTGGGGCTCGGCGCTTCGTTTTCAGCTCTGCCGCCAGTGGAGCGAAGACCTCGCCGCCTACACTCAGGTCTTTTCAGCGATTCGACCCGGTAGTACGGTACTCGCCGTTCGGTTGGAGGGTCTTCGCCGCCACTATTCGCCCACACTGCATGCCATCGGGCTGCTGGCGCCTAAGCCGTTTGTGGATCTCCGCAACTACGAAGCGGCCACAGACCACTTTGTCACCGCGTTCCGGCCCGAATACTCGCCGTTTCCTGCGCTCGGCAAGCAGATGGACCTGGAACGGCCGATGCCGCGAATCGACATCGGCCGTTATGAGCGCGAAACCAGGGGCCGCGTGGACTACCTTTTGTTTGAGGGCGCGGAACCGAAGGAAACGAGTCTCTACGCAACGGAGTTAAAGCGTTTCCGGCTGGTTGCCTCCGGCCCCCGGACACGGCTCTATTTCTGCACCGGCGAGTCGGCGCTGGGACCGTAGATGCCGGGGACCTTCGCGCCCATCGGCCGCAAATAGGCCGACAACTGGCCGCGATGGTGGATGGCGTGCTTCACCATCAATTGCAGGTAGTTCACGTTCTGTGCCGTCATCATTCCGAAGAAATCGACGTCGGCAGCCAGCGCGCTACCCGGCAAGGCGTCCACCGCGTCCAGCATCGCCGGAATGTTCGCGTCGTGCCATGCGATGACATCCGCCGCGCTCTTCATGGTGTCCGGCAGCTTTCCTTCACCTGCTGTAAAGGCGCCCGCCAGTACGCTGGCCAGGAAGAACGAGTCCGCGGAGGCGATGTGCCAGGCCAGCGTTAGTGCATCCATCGAACGGTCGTCCGGCGTGTACGTTTCCTGGCCCGCCGGAATGGCCTCCAATACTTTGCGCGTCGTCGTCAGCTCGCGCCGGTAATCCGCAAGAACGTATCCGGCGATGAGTTTGGCTTCGCCTTCTGTCAATGGCATCTCAGTATCCTCTTTTGCCCAGTGGGGACTGTTGTCCATTATCGGCCACAGCCGCCATGAGCGGGGCCGTTTAGTTGGTCGTCAGAGGTTTGGCTGCAGCCGGCCATTTGAACGCCGGGGCGGGGAACGGATATACATCCGGAGTCACCTTCATATCTGTGGTGAACTTCCAACTCCCGCCGCCGGGCGTGGGGAACGTGAGTTCGACAAACGACGCCATGAATCCCTGCTCAGGCTTGCCGAGCTTCACTACGTATGTGTTTTCGCTCTCCGCCGTCAGATCCTTGCTCTTGTACGCCGGGCCGATCTTCTCCAGCCGGAAGTCGCGCGCGTCGGGATTGGTGGCCTGCCACAGCTTCACGGCGCTCGGCTTGTCCTTGCAGGTAACCGTGATCACGCCCTCTTTCGAGATCGTCCACGAGAACTCGGGCCGCTTCCAGTTCTTCACAATCGACTCGTAGTAGGTCGCCAGGCTCTCGCCGGCATCCGAACGGCGCGTGACGCCGTGATCGGTATTGGGAACATAGCGCAGGTACTTCTCTCCAACCAGGTCCTTGAAGTAAAACTGCGACGAATCCGGCACGAAAAACTGATCGCCGGTGGAGTTCACAATGTATTTCGGAATCGTCAGCCGGTCCCTATACTGGTACGGCTCCACGATGCTCATCAGGTCGTGATACTGCTGCGATCCCTGCCAGTCCATCACGCCGTGCTCGACATAATCCCCAACGGCCGGCGCCCAGAATCCATAGACGCGCCAGTGGTGGATGAAGGACGCTTCCATGTTCAGCATGTCGATCACCACGGGCATGATGGCGATGACGCGCTTGTCGACGATGCCCGTGGTCCAGGTGGTCCAGCCACGCTTGCTGCCGCCGGTGATCACCCAGCGCGCGACCTTATTCTTGCCGCCTGCCTCGCTGGCCATGAACTCCTGGGTGGCGTCCATCGCCCGCACCGCGGCCTTCGTCATGGGCAGGCGCGTGGGCCAGCGATCGTCGCCTGTTTCCAGGTACTTCTTCCAGGTTAACGCAATGATCGCGTCCTCGGTGCGCTTGCGGGATTCTCCATAGAAACTGAGCGGCTGATTAGGGATCATGCGCAGTTCCACGGTTACCGTTTTCGTCTTTGCCGCGATCGAGGCAGTGAAGGGCTCCATCTTGTCCGGCGCGGCGTTGCCGTTGTTGCCGCCGCCGATCATCAGCAGCGCCACGTCGCTCTCCACCACGTCGGGCTTGTAGACCGTGACCCAGTGCTTCCATTCTGTGCGGTCCACTTCCGCCGGCGTGAGCCAGTTCTGGGAAGTCATCCCCAGCACGTAGCCGGTGACGCCCTGGCCGGGAATGGTCTTCACCAGTTCCCATTTGTAGGCGGCGTCGGGCTTGGCGACATAGCGATCCAGGGCAGTCAGCCCCTTGTTCTGCGCCTGGAGGGCGGCTGCGCACAGAAATACCAGCAGTGATCTACGGAGCATGTTCAACCTCAAATGATAGTCGATATACTTGTGACTGCTTATGGCAGCCACTATACCCGGGCCGTGTGGTCCACTTTCCTATCTTACAGATCAATTAAACGAACTTCGCGTTTCAGGATCTTTTTTCAGGCTCCGCGAGCTGGAAAGCGCCTGCGAGCCGGTCAGCCGCGTCGATGGCCACGAGGTCATCAACCTGGCGTCGAACAACTACCTCGGGCTGGCGAATCATCCCCGCCTGAAAGAGGCCGCGCTGGAGGCAGTGCGGAAGTATGGCGCGGGCACCGGAGCCGTCCGGACCATCACCGGCACCATGTCCATCCACATGGAACTGGAGCGCAAGATCGCAGCCTTCAAGAACACAGAGGCCTGTGTCGTGTTCCAGAGCGGTTTCACGGCCAATGCGGGCACGGTGAGCTCGATTCTGACGCCGGACGATCACATCATCAGCGACGAGCTCAATCACGCTTCGATCATAGACGGCTGCCGGCTGTCCCGCGCCAAGATCCATGTCTTCCGGCACCGCGATGCCGCCCACGCCGCCGAGCTCATGGAGGGATTACAGGGCGTCTCCGGCCGCAAGCTCCTGATCACGGACGGCGTATTCTCGATGGATGGCGATATCGGGCCCCTGCCTGGCTTGGTCGAGGCGGCCGAAAAGTACGGCGCCATCATGATGATCGACGACGCCCATTCCTCGGGCGTGCTGGGGCGCAATGGCCGCGGGACCGTGGATCATTTCGGATTGCACGGGCGCGTGCACGTGCAGGTGGGGACGCTTTCGAAGGCGATTGGCGTGCTCGGCGGCTACGTGTGCGGCAGCCGCGACCTGATCGATTACCTCTACCATCGCGCCCGGCCGTTTCTGTTCTCCACCTCACATCCGCCAGCCGTCACGGCGGCGTGCAGCGCCGCGTTTGACCTCCTGATCGAGGAACCAGAGCGTGTCCAGCGGCTGTGGGCTAACACCCGCTACTACAAGGACGCATTGCGCGCCAACGGTTTCGACACCGGGGTGAGCGAGACGCCCATCACGCCGATCCACGTCGGCGAGGCCAAAATGGCGCATGAGTACTCGGCCGCTCTTTTTGAAGAAGGATTGTGGGCGACGGGTATCGGCTTCCCGACCGTGCAGAAGGGCAAGGCCCGCATTCGCACCATCGTGACGGCGGCGCACACGCACGAGCATCTCGATAGAGCAGTGGAGACACTCACCCGCGTTGGCAGGCGGATGGGCATCCTCAGCGCTTGAAGTCGAACAGGATCAACTGACTGAAGTAGTGCTTGCCCGGCTGCTCACAGGCCAGGCAGGGCGTCGACTGCTCGTGCCCACTGGCGCGCAGTTCCTCCAGAAGGATGCGCGAAGGCGCACGGGAGGGATCGGCCAGTACGAAGACGCTTCCCTTGAGTGTGCCCACAAGCTCGCGCGCTTCCGCTCGCAGGGATTCTTCGCTGGGCGCACCCTCATAGCCGGGATGCGTATCGATCTCGGCCGGGAAGCTGAAACGCCGAGCGGGACCACTGCGCCAGTACCATTCGACCGGCTTGCGGCTGAGACGCGTAAACACCACCGTGTCTCCCGCGCCCGCCTGCCGCGTCAGAACGGCCGCGGCGGATCGGCTGTTGCAAGGCGACGGATGGCTGGCGTCCCAAATGCCCCATCCGGCGCCCAGCACGAGCAGCAGCGCCGCGGCACTGCGCCCGCCCCGCTGGACCATCCCGGACAGGCCAAGCGCGATAAACGGAGCAGCCACGAGTGTGAACCGCGGGTTGAAGACCGGCTTCCAGAGCGAGACTGCCAGCGGCACTGCGATAGTCACCGCGGCACCCACGAGCGCGGCGCGATGGATCAGCGGCGAGCGTGCGGCGGGCGTTTTGCTCACCGCGATAATCACCAGGATCAGGGGCGCCGCCAGCATAGGGAGCCAAAGGTGCGCGATGGCGGCATCGAGGGGAGCCTGCCAGCCCGGAGGTTGAAGCCATGCCAGTTGACTCTGGCTACCTGTTGCCTGCCGCAGCGCCGTGCCGCCCCAAACCAGTGCGTAGAGAACCCCCCCGGCAGCTACGGGAGCCGCCAGACGGAACGCCGCCTTGCCATGCTGGCAAATCAACATGGCGCCCAACCCGCAGAGGAAAAAGGCGAACCAGTTGTGTGTCAGCAGTCCTGCCAGTGTTGCCGCGGCAAGAACCCCTCGCGCTCTCCAGGCCCCATCACCGAAAGAGAGCCGCCACGCCGCATCCAGCGCCGCCACGCACCAGACTGCCAGCAAAAGGTACATCCGGCCGTAGCCGGCCATGAGGATCACCAGAGGATTAGCCAGCCAGAGCGCCACGGCCGCCACTGCGCTCTCTGCCCCAGCCACGCGGCGGAGGAATCTCCAGAGAAGTGCGGTGGCAGCCAGCAGGCAAACTCCTGAGAATGCGCGCAACCCCGCTTCGGTGGCCGGCACGATCAGGAACCAGAGCCGCAGAAGCCAGTAGTAAAGCGGCGGATGCACGTCGGAGCGAAGCTGCGCGAGCATCGGACGCCACCCTATGCTGGCTAAGTCCACGCTGAAGACTTCGTCGGAGAGAATCGGCGCGGAGAACCCGCAGACGGCGGTGGCAACTAAACTCAGGGCTGCTAAGTACTGGAGTGTTCTCAGGCTGGGACTGGCGCTATTCACCTTACTCTCTTCTATCGGCTGTGGTTTCAATCATCAACAGGTCTGGACCCGCTTCTGTCGGCGGTCCCTGGTCGTACCGCCTTGCTGAGAAACTTCCCGGCCCCGGACCTGCCCCCCTGAGCTGGTGAGACTTTTCAGACCCGCAACTAGGGTTTTTGGCGGATTTGGATAGTCAGGACGTACTGTTACTCTTGGCCTAGCAACACACAATCGGTTGCATGGGAGAGGAGAAATAAAATGAAGAAATTGAATACACTCATCTGGAAACTCCGGATCATGCGGGACACGCGCGGTCAGGACCTCATTGAATACGCATTGATGGCGGGCTTTGTGGCCGTCGCAGCCGGCGCTATCGTCCCCGGTGTAGCCGCCTCCATCAAAACCATTTTCGGCAAGGTCAACACCGTGATGGCCAACAGCGCCACCCAGGGCTAGACCTCCAACCGTCTCATCGAGTTTAACTACACCAGAACGGGCAGCTTTGGCTGCCCGTTCTGGCGTTTTTTGGCCTATTTCTCCCCTGCAACACCCCATTGCCGGTTCGGCTCCGGACCCAGCACCAACTCCAGCGTCCCACCCGCGGAGAACTCCCGGTGCGTGATCCAGAATCGCCCCGTCAACGGCTTCCCATTCAACTTGGCCGATTGGATATACACGTTCTCCGGCCCGCCGCCCTTCGTCACAATCGTGAACGTCTTCCCCGCGTAGTACCGGGAATCCAGTTGAATCGTCACCCGCTCGAACAGCGGACTCGTGATCTCGTACCTCGGCTCCACCGCCGCGCCGCCCTGTACGTCGAACAGCCCAATCGACATCAGCACGCCCAGGCTCCCCATCTGCCCCTGATCCTCGTCGCCGTTGTAGCCCCCGTACGGGCTCACGTCTCCGAACGTCTCTTCCTTCACCCGCCGCACCCAGTACTGCGTCAGCCACGGAGCCCCCGCATAGCTGAACAAATGCGCCATCTGGCACGACGGCTGGTTCTCGTAATCCACCCAGTTCTCCCCATGCTTCCCATGCGGCGTGATGAACTTCGCCGGAGCCGCCAGCTCGAACTGCTTGCTCAACTTCTCGATGAACTTCGCCGGCCCGCCGATCTCCGCGATCAGCCCCGGCATATCGTGCGGCACGAAATACGTATAAATCGCCGCGTTGCTCTCCACAAATCCCTTGCAGTTCGATCCCAGACACGTCGGCTCGAACGGCGTCATCCACTGCCCGTCCATCGTCTTCGGCCGGATCCACCCGCTGCCCGCGTCATACAGCTTCTTCCAGTTGGCAGCCCGCCCTTCAAACAAAGCCGCATCCTCGTTTTTGCCCAGACCCTTCGCAAACTGCGCCAGGCACCAGTCCTGATACGCATACTCCATCGTCTGCGCCGCGCCCTCGCGATGCATGCCCTTGCCTCCCACCCCCACCGGCACATACCCGCGCTCCACGTACTCCCGCATCCCGCCGCCCAGCGCGTCCGCGCCATGCTCGTACCCCGCATGATCCCGAATCCCGCCCGGAAACGCGTTCTTCTTCGAGCCCTCCCATGCCGACTGCACGTCGAAATCGCGAATCCCCTTGTTGTACGCCGCCGCAATCAGCGGCACCGCCTGGTCGCCCACCATCACGAACGTGTAGTTGCCCCCAGCCGGTCCCCTCGCAATCATCCCGCCGTTCTTGTAGTAATCCACCAGCGAATCCACCATCTCGCTCATCAGCTTCGGATACGCCATCGACCACACCACATTCAGCGTCCACTGCGAACCCCAGAACGAATCCGAGTTGTACGTGCTCCGCGTCGGCCGCCCCTGCCCGTCCAGCGGCACTCGCCGCACCCGCGGCTGATCCCCCGTGTTGTCGATATACGATCCGTCCAAGTCGCTGAATGTCCGCCGGCCCAGCAGCGTGTGCCACAAATCCGTGTAGTACTTCGTCCGCTGCTGCTCCGTCCCGCCCTCCACGCGCATCTTGCCCAGCCACTCGTCCCACTCGTCATACGACGCCCGCACCGTCCCGTCGAAGTCCCAACCCGGCAGTTCGCCCGCCAGGTTCCGCCGCGCCTGCTCCTCGCT
>CAYVDY010000078.1:0-11580 GCA_964450255.1 uncultured Candidatus Solibacter sp.
TCTGTCCGGGTTCCGATCAGGGGGCAGCCGGGCCGCCACCGGCCGGCCCCCAACTGCCCACCTCGTGCGTGGCGAGGTCGTAGGTGTACGCCAGGTTCGGGTTGCCGCCGCAGCCCTGGGCGGAGTGGTTGTAGATCACGTAGTTGACGAGGTTCAGCGCGTAAGGCCTGCCGCTGGGCGGCATGAACTTCTCGTGCGGCCCAAGAGGTACGCCATCGGCGGTATTCAACATGTGCAGGCGGCCGTCCCACGATGCCGCGTAGATCACATACTTGCCCGGACCAGCGCCCGGACCGACTGTCACATTCGCGGTCATCCCGCCGGGACAGAGGATGCTCGGTCCGCGTCCGTTCGGAGGGTCCTGATAAGTGCTCTCGAAGTGATGCTTCCAGATCAGCTCGCCGGTCTTGGCGTCGAGGGCGTAGACGTTGTCGGAGACGCCGGCTTCGATGACGATCTCGCGCGGCCCGTTTTTCGTGGCCACGCTGCCAATGACGAGCGGTTCCAAGAGCGAATGCATCTGTCTCGGCTCATTGTCGAGCTTCGCTTGCCAGAGCAGATGCAGCCCCTTGATGTTGGCCTGTGTGAGGATCGTCTCGTCCTTCTGCCAGTTGTTTCGTTTGGAGTCGCCGCCATCGGTCGGCCAGTCCGCGCCCCTTGCGGATTGGGCCGCCGGCCCGGAGGCAAGCAGCAGGAGAACAGCGAATACTCTCATTCGTGACACTATACATCAATCAGTACGATCGGTATATGATTTACAGTCAGGGATTGAATCTGGGAGGGTATCCACGTGAAGCGAAGTCCAGCTGTGCGGCGGTCCGCACTATGTCTCCTCCTCTTCGCGTCCGCCGCCAGCGCACAGCGTGGATCCAGCGACTGGATGACGGCCGCGAACGACGCACAGCGCTCGTCCTGGGTACGCAGCGACGCCAAGATCTCGCCCAAGAGCATGGCCAAGCCAGGCTTCGAGCTGGTCTGGAAGATGAAGATGGGGGATGGGGGGCAGAGCCGGAACATCGTCGCCAGCCCTTCGCATATCGACTTCTACATCGGCTACAGAGGCTTCCGCGCGCTGGGCTTCTTCAGCGTCAGTTCGGATAAGGTCATCGCAGTTGACACCGAGCTGGGGCGCCTGGAGTGGGAGAACAAGTACCCGCCCGCCTCGAACGTACGCGGCACGCCGGAGTGCCCAGGTGGTATGACCGCAGCCGTCACCCGTCCAACCGGCACCGGCTATCCGCCCCTGCCCACTGGCGGCGGTGGCGGGCGCAGCAATCCTGCCAAGTCGGGGGTCGGTGCGCCGCACGAGGGATCCGTGGTGCTGGCCGCGTATGAGGCGAGACGAGCGGCAGCGCCTCCGGCTCCACCACCGGTACCCGCTGCAAAGCCAGCGGCCAATGCCGCCCCAATCGACAATCCATTCGCCCCGCGTGTGCTCTCCGCACTGGCGCTCACCAGCGACGGCAAGCTGCATTCGCTCTGGGTGTCTAACGGCAATGAGCCCTCGCCGGGCATCCCCTTCATTCCGCCCAACGCCCACGCACTGGGCTTGGTCGCCTACGACAAAACCGCCTATGTAGCCACAACCAACGGGTGCGGCGCTGCGGGTAACGGTATCTGGGCAGTCGATCTCGACACCCAAAAGGTGAGCAGTTGGAAATCGTCCCAGGCGATCGCGGGCAACGCCGGACCGGCCGTGGGACCAGACGGCACGCTGTATGCCGCTTCGGGCACCAATCTGGTGGCTCTCTCGCCGAAGCAACTGGAGCCGCTCGCCATCCATAAGACCAGCGGCGCGGCCTTCGCCTCCAGCCCGGTCGTTTTCGATTATCAGGGCCGGAACCTGATTGCGGTGGCAAGCGGCGACGGACGCCTGCACTTGCTCGACAGCGCGAATCTGAGTGGAGGGGCTCCGCTGGCTCGCACCACGCCATTTTCCAGGCCCGGCTATGCAACCGGATCGCTCACTAGCTGGCAGGACCCGGCAGGCACCCGCTGGATCCTGGCGCCAACACACGGCGCGCTTGCGGCGGATGCCGGATTCCGGGCTGCCGGGGACGAAATCAAGCAGGGCGCTGTCGTTGCCTGGAAGGTGGCGGAGAAGGGTGGGCAGTTGATGCTCCAGCCCGCGTGGATGTCGCGCGACTTGAACTCCCCGCTGCCGCCGGTTGTCGTCAACGGAGTTGTCTTCGCGCTATCCGGCGGCGCACCATCGCGAAAGGCGGTGCTCTACGCGCTCGACGCATTGAGCGGCGCCGAACTCTGGAACAGCGGCGACACAATTGCGTCTTTCGTAAAGAGAGGCGGGCTGGCGGTGGGCGGTTCGCGCGTGTATGTTGCGGCCGAGGACGGCACGCAGTATGCCTTCGGATTCCCCATTGAGCATTAGAGTGAGGCAATGACATCATGATGCGCTACGTGTTTTTGCTCGTCCTGGCCGCAGTGACCGCTCAGGGATTTCAGCTTCCTGAAGGCGCCGGACGCCAGGAGACCGAGAAGCTGTGCAAACAGTGCCACGAACTGGCGCGCTCCATCTCGCTGCGGCAGGATCGCGACGGCTGGAACCACACTTTCAACCGGATGACCGCCTTCGGCATGAAGAGCACCGACAAAGAATCTGCGATGGTTCTCGACTACCTGGCCAAATACTATCCGGCCGAGGATCTTCCACGCGTCAACGTCAACACGGCACGCGCAATTGAGCTGGAAAGCGGTCTGAGCCTCAGACGCTCACAGGCAGCCGCGCTGATCGCGTATCGGGAGAAGAACGGGAATTTCAAGTCGCTCGCTGATCTGAAGAAGGTGCCGGCTCTCGACGCCGGGCATCTTGAAGAGAAGAAGGACCGCATTACGTTCTGACCCGATGGAACTCAAGAAGTGCCTGTTTGCAGTAGCGGCCGTTTCGCTTGGCTGCACGACGCCGCCATCGGAGATTCCGCGTGGCGCCAAGCTGCAGATCCGGGCGCCGCTCGGGTTACCGCCCGTTCCCATTCCGGCCGATAATCCGCCGACGCTGGAGACCGTCGCGCTCGGGCGCAAGCTGTTTTACGACAAGCGCCTTTCGGCGGACGACACCGTGGCGTGCGCGTCGTGCCACGACCCGGCGCGGGGATTCTCCGACGGGCGCAGCCATTCGATCGGAGTGGGCGGCCAAACCGGAACCCACAACGCGCCGACAGTGATGAACGCCGCCTATATGCCGCTGCAATTCTGGGACGGGCGTGCAGCCAGCCTGGAACAGCAGGCCGCAGGCCCCATCGCCAACCCGGTGGAGATGAATCTGCCGCACGATCTCTGCTTGGCCAAGCTAAACGCCGCTCCGGAATACACGGCTGCCTTTGAAAGGGCGTTTGGTCCCGGGCCCGTGACGATGGGCCGCCTGAAGAAGGCGATCGCGAGCTTTGAGAGAACTGTCATCAGCGGGAACTCGCCGTTCGATCGTTACCGCTATGCCGGCGAGACCGGCGCGCTAAGTGCCGCGGCGGTTCGCGGACTAGCTGTATTTACCGACGCCGGGCGCGGCAACTGCGTCGTGTGCCACCCCATTGGCGATCAACACGCGCTGTTCACTGACGGCAAGTTCCATAACACCGGCGCGGGGGTTAATGGCGAGGGCGAGCTCACCGACCAAGGCCGGTATGGCGAGTCCAAGGTCGAGAGCGACAAGGGTGCGTTCAAGACGCCCAGTCTGCGAAATGTATCGGAAACTGCTCCGTACATGCACGACGGCAGCCTGCGGACTCTGAAGCAGGTGGTGGACTTCTATGCCGGCGGCGGTAACTCGAATGCCCATCTCGATCCCGAGATGAAGACGATCCGTCTGAACGGGCGCGAGCGCGGCGATCTGGTAGAGTTCCTGAGAGCACTCACCGGCGAGTTGCCGGCCGGTATCGGTCCCGCCCAATGAAACAACTAGCCACGCTCCTCACCATCACATTCCTCGCCGCCTGCGCCAGCAAAGTCCAGCGGCCTGCATACCACCAGGTGGACGCCGCGACCGCCGCCATGGTAGCTGGCGCCATTTCACTGACTGGTCCCAGGCCGGCTCCAACCAACGTGGACATGAGCGAGGACCCTGCCTGCGTGGAGGCACACAAAAAAGGCAATTACGACGGCCCAGTGGTGGTAAACTCCAACGGCACGCTCGCCAACACCCTTGTCTACATCAAGAGCGGGTTGGAGGGCAAGACGTTCGAGCCGCCAACGGCCCCAGCGGTAATTGATCAAAACGGATGCTGGTTCCAGCCTCGCGTACTGGGGATCCAAACAGGCCAGGTGCTGAAGGTGACCAACTCCGACCCGGTGACCCACAACATCCATCCGCTGGCCCACATCAACCGCGAGTGGAACCACAGTCAGGGCGAAGGCGACGCGCCGCTGGCGCGGAAGTTCTCGAAGCGCGAGATCATGATCCGCGTGAAGTGCAATATTCACGGCTGGATGCGCGCCTTTCTCGGCGTGGTGGATCACCCCTACTTTGCGGTGAGCGGCCGCGACGGGCGCTTCGAGATCCGCAACCTGCCGCCGGGCGAATACACCCTCGCCGCTTGGCACGAGACCTTTGGTGAGCAGCAGCAGAAAATCAACGTGCCGCCGTCGGGGAAGATCGAGGCCACATTCCGATTCAAAGGACAATAACTCAATGCACGCGCGTACGCTTTGCCTGATCCCACTCACACTGCTCGCTCTGAGTTGCTCCAAACCCGTGGAGACGCCGGTAGACACCGGCGCCTATCGCATCTACGTGACCAACGAGGTCTCCGGCGATCTGACGGTGATCGATTCCTCGACGATGGCGGTGATTGCCACGGTGGAGCTTGGCAAACGGCCGCGCGGCATTCAGGCCAGCCCAGACCGCCAAACGCTGTACATCGCATTGAGCGGCTCGCCGATCGCCGGTCCTGACGTGGACGAGAGCACGCTGCCGCCGCCGGACAAAAGCGCGGACGGCATCGGCGTATTCGACGTGAAACAGAACAGGCTGGTGCGCGTGATTCGCGGCGGCTCGGACCCGGAGAGTTTCGACATCAGCCAGGACGGCGCCAAGCTCTACGTTTCCAATGAGGACGCCTCAACTTTGAGTATTGTGGATATCGCGTCGGGCAACGTGGAGAGGTCGTTCCCCGTGGGCGGCGAACCCGAGGGTGTGACTGCCACGCCGGACGGCAGGCAGGTCTGGGTGACGTCCGAAGAAACCGGCACTATCTCTGTTCTCGACGTGGCTGCGAGCAAGATCACGAGCACGTTCAAGGTGGGGCGCCGGCCGCGGTCCATTGCGTTCACGCCGGACGGCGCACGCGCCTATGTAAACGCTGAGAACGACGGCAGCGTCGTGGTGGTGGACGCGTTGAAGCACAAGCTGCTCGAGACGATCTCACTGGGCAAGCCAGGCGTGATCAAGCCGATGGGTTTGGTGATGACGCCGGATGGCAGGCAGTTGTTCGTGAGCACCGGCCGCGGTCATATGGTGTTCGCGGTGGATACGCAGACGAACAAGCCGGCGGGCTCGGTGGAGGTCGGCGGCCGCGCCTGGGGCATCGCGCTTTCGCCGGATGCGAAGACCTTATTCACCGCCAACGGTCCGACCAACGAAGTGGCCGTGGTGGACGTGGCAACGAACAAGGTGCTCAAAAAGATCGCTGCAGGCAAGAGTCCCTGGGGCGTAGTGGCGCTTGAACGGTAGGAGGCGATGCCGCCCGCGCCCTCCACATTGGCCCCTGATCCCCGAGTCGGCCTCTGGACCATCCGGCTCGATGCGCCAGCAGCCGGCGCGCCCGAAACGCTATCCCCGGACGAACTGGAGCGCGCCGCCCGTTTTCATTTCGAGATCCACCGCCAGCGATTCATCGCCAGCCGGGGCGCACTTCGCCTCATCCTGGGCACCTGCCTCGGCACCGACCCCGCCGCGCTCGCGTTCCACTACACGGCCACCGGTAAGCCATTCCTGGCCGGCAGCCCAGTTCGTTTCAACGTTTCTCACTCCGCCGGCAACGCCCTTATCGCAGTCGCCCACGGCCGCGAAGTCGGCATCGATCTGGAGGAGACCCACCCCAAGGAAGACCTCCTCGCATTGGCTGAGCGCTTCTTCGCGTCATCGGAGCGCGCAGCCGTCGCCTCCGCTGCGCCCTCGGATCGCCCTTCCATCTTCTATCGCATCTGGACCCGCAAAGAAGCTTACATCAAGGCCTGCGGCGAGGGCCTGTCGCTCGCGCTCGACAGCTTCGCAGTTCCGGTCGTCCCCGATACCGATACAGCCCTCGTCGCTTCCGCACGCGGCCCCGCGGAGCTTGCGCGGTGGCAACTCCACGCCATCCCGAGCCCGCCCGGTTTCGCGGCAGCCCTCGTCATCGAACCCGGACCGGTCCACTTGGACCTGCACGAACTCTAAACCGCGCGCTCACCGACAGGCGTTCACCAAAGCCTTGGTATATGGGTGCGCCGGATTCGTCAGGACACTTCTTACCGGCCCGATCTCGCAAATCGAGCCCTGGTGCAACACCCCGACACGATCCGCCATCTGCGCTACCGCGGCGAGATCGTGGGACAGCAGCAGGAACGCCAGATCGTACTCCTCGCGGAGATCGGCCAGCAGGTTGAGCACGCGAGCCTGCGTCGAGACGTCCAGCGCGGACGTGGGTTCATCGCAGATGAGAAGGTCCGGGCGGGTCGAGATGGCCCGCGCAATGGCAATGCGCTGACGCTCGCCGCCCGAGAACTCGTGTGGAAACCGGTTGACGGCCGAGGGCTCCAAACCGACGCTCGCCAGCAGGTGAATGAGCTGGCCGGCACTGGGCGCGGCTCCAAACCGGATGCGGATCGGCTCGGCCAGAATCCGGCCCACCCGCATGCGCGGGTTGAGGCTGGCGCCTGGATCCTGAAAGACCATCTGGATTCGCCCAGGGTGCGGCGGGCCGTAGAGGGAGACTGTGCCGCTAGTGGCCCGAACCAGGCCGGCCACGCAACGGGCGAGAGTGGATTTTCCGGAGCCGGACTCCCCTACCAGAGCGAGCGTCTCACCACGCCTGATGTCCAGCGACACATCATTTACGGCGACTATGGGCGGACTGGCGCCACCACCCACCACCCGCCTCCAAGCCGCAACCGGCTCGCCGAAATGGCAGACAAGGTCGCGCACGCACAAAAGCGGAGCAGGTTGTGGATAATCAGCCAACTCCGCCTCCATCGCCGGCGAGCCAACAGGCTACCTGAACCGTGCCCAAGGGACGCAACTCCGGAACTTCCGTCGCACAACGTTCCATCGCCGCCGAACAGCGCGCCCGAAAGGCGCAACCTGACGCGATCTCGCCCGGACGGGGCATTGCTCCTTCGATGGAGGGTAACCGGTCCTGTCGAGCCTGATCGATCCGCGGGCGGCACTGCACCAATGCCTGAGTGTATGGATGAGACGGCGCGTTGAGCACATCTGACGACGAGCCAAGCTCGACGATACGCCCCGCATACATCACGGCAATCCGTTGGGCGAGGCTGGCCGCTGCGATGTCGTGAGTCACCAGAAGCAGCGCCGTTTGGTGCGTGTTGCAGAGCGATTGAAGCAGGCGCATGATACGGAGCCGAAGAATCGAGTCGAGATCCGAAGTTGGCTCGTCGGCGAGAAGGAGGTGCGGGTTTGAGCACAAGGCAAGCGCCAGTGCGACCCGTTGCTTCATGCCGCCGCTCAGCTCGTGCGGATAGGCGCGCACACGCGCGCCGGGCTCGGGAATGCCGACCTCCTCCAGCCAGTGAATCGACTGTGCCGCACTCCGCTCCGGCGGGACACCGTGGACGCGCAGGGTTTCCTCGATCTGCTCGCCGATGGTAAGGACCGGATTCAGACAGCCTGCCGGCTCCTGAAAGAGGATGGAGATCTGCTTGCCCCAGATCCGGCGGCGCATCTGCGCTTCGTTGAGATCGTCAACACGCTGACCAGAGACCAGAACGCGGCCCGCGATAATCGAAGCCGGAGGCGCCAGCAACCCGGCAATCGCCCGGCAGAGTACCGATTTACCCGCTCCGGATTCGCCGACCACGCAGAAGGTCTCCCGCTCCTGAAGCCGGAAGCTGACATCGGGAACCGCGGCTGCTCCCTGGCGCACCTGGACCTGGGGCCCGTCGACTTCGAGGATCGGAGCACTCATGGGCGCAGCTCGTGCCGCGGGTCGAGCCGGTCCCGCAGCCAGTCGCCAGCCAGATTGGACGAAAGGCCGAGAACGAATAGAGCCATGCCTGGAAAAAAGGTCAGCCACCAGCGGCCTGCCAGAAGGAACTCGTAGCCGGTGCGAATCAGGGTGCCGAGTGACGGCGTGGTGGGCGGCAGGCCGGCGCCCAGGAAGGACAGAGTGGATTCCGCCAATACAGCGCTGGAGAGCTGCAGGCCGGCCAGCACAATCACCGGACCCACAGTGTTGGGCAGGATGTGGCGGCCCAGGATAGCCCGGCGGCTGGCCCCGTAGATGCGCGCAGCCTCGACATAGGCCCTGCCTCGCTCCTTCATCGTGACGGCCCGGACCGTGCGAGCCAGAATGGCCCACTGCGAGAGTCCAATCGAAAGGCTGACGATGGGCAACATCAACGATTCCCGTCCCTCCGCGCTGAGAATAGTGCCTGCGAGTCCATCAATTGCCAGTGCGATAAGGATCACCGGAAAGCTCAGCTGGACGTCAGCCAACCGCATGAGAACCGTATCCGCCAATCCGCCGGCGTAGCCAGCCAGTAGTCCAGCCGGTACGCCAATGCAGAGTGCCAGTGCGACGCTGAGGCACGCGGTAATCAAGGAGATGCGAGTTCCGTAAAGTACCAGCGAGACGAGATCCCGGCCCTGCGCATCGGTGCCAAGCAGCCAGTGCCCCTGCGGTTCCATCCAGGCAGGCCGGTGATCGGCCTGATTGAGATCCAGCTGAGCGAGCTCGAACGGATTCTGCGGAGAGATCCACGGAGCCGCCGCTGCAAGCACCAGAAGGAATCCGAGCACAAAGATGCCGAGCCGCGTCATTCGGCACGTCCCGCCCCAGGCTGTGCGGGCCTGCGCAGCCGGGGGTCTACTGCCAGGGACAACAGGTCCACCGCGAGGTTGATCAGAACAAACATCAGCGCAGTAAAGAGCAGGTAGGCGGAGAACACCGGCAGGTCCGCGCTACGTACGGAACTGATGAAAAGCGCCCCGATGCCGGGCCACTGGAAGACGGTTTCCGTAGCGATGGAGAAGGCCACCAGCATTCCCACCTGCGCGCCGGTCACGGTAATCACAGGAAGCAGGGCATTGCGCAGGGCATGGCGGGCGAGAATCGAACGGGACGAAAGCCCGCGCCCACGCGCGAACGCGATGTAGTCGGAGGCCAGCACTTCCACCATCTCAGAGCGGATCAGGCGGATGAACAGGGCGGTCTGATAGACGGCCAGGGTCAGGGAGGGCAGAACCAACGCCAGCAGGCCGGAGGATGTGGCCAGACCCGTACTCCACCATCCCCACATTCGAACCTCTCCGCGGCCGGCGGCAGGGAAAACCGGGATCAGCACGCCAAAGGCGTAGATCAGAAGCAAGCCGCTCAGGAACGTGGGCATCGAAGCGCCGGCGAGCGAGACAGCCTGCACCAGACTATCCTGCCATTTGCCATGCCGGGCTGCTGAGTAGACACCCAGGGGAACCGCAATCAGGGCAGTCACCAAGGAGGCGCAGAAGACCAGTTCGAGAGTGGCGGGAAGACGCTCGGCAAAGAGAGAAAGGACCGGCATACCGCTGCGGTACGACACGCCCAGATCACCGCGAAGGGCACGTGCCACAAACCGGAAAAATTGCACTCGAACGGGATCGTCCAGACCAGCCTGGGTCCGCGAAGCTTGAATCGCTTCTACTGAGGCCCGGTCGCCCATCAGAATCTGCACCGGGTCACCGAGGAAGCGAAACAGCAGAAAAGCGATAAAAACGACGGCAAAAACGCCGAAAATCGACTCGGCGAGCCGCCCCACGACCCGGCGCCACATGGCCTATGATGGTAGCACGAAACATAAAGCAGAGCTTCTGGATCGGATTGCGGGCTTGAGCCCGGAAAGGAGAGCTGCACTCGAAGAGCGGCTGCTCCAGTCCGGACCACGAACCTCCACGGCGCATGCAGTGGTTCCGCCGCTCGAAGCCACGGGAGAGTATCCGCTCTGTCACACACAGCGGCGTGTCTGGGCTTTCGAGAAGTTGTATGTCAACACCCCGACCTACAATGTGAATTGGGTCTTGAGCCTCACCGGAAAGCTCCACGTCGAGGTCTTGGATCAAGCCCTTCAGGCGCTGCTCCACCGCCATTCCGCCTTGCGTGCCACATTTCATGACACGCCGGAGGGGCCTGTCCAACGGATCTCTCCAACCTGCCGCATCGCCCTCCGATCGGTTGAGTTGGCGGATGATGCAGCGAACCGCGAGGAACTGGCCAAAGAAATTGCAGACGAAGAGGCCAGACAGTTGTTTGAACTCTCGAAGGGTCCTCTGATGAGAGCGACTCTGATCCGCCTCGGAAAGGAAGAGCACTGGCTGGTACTGGTGATCCACCATCTGGTGACGGACGGATGGTCGATGACCATTCTCGAACGGGAGTTGGCGGAGATCTACAGCGCCGCGGTCGAAGGCCGCCAGCCAGAACTACCCGCTCTTTCGGTAGAGTTTCCCGAGGTTGCCAAACAGTTGGCGACTGGTTGGCCAGGGAAGGAAGCTGGATCGGAGTACTGGAAGAGGGAGGTTTCCGGCGCGCCGCCAGTGCTGGAAATGCCGCTGGACTTTGCCCGGCCGGCTCAGACGTCCTCCGACGCATGGATCAGAGAAATCGACATCTCCAAGGACTTGCTGAAAGAGTTGGAGCGGGCTTGCACAGAAGGGCAGGCCACACTCCACACCCTCCTGATCTCCGCGTGGGCAGTGCTGCTGCATCGCTCGGGCTGCGGCGACGAGATCATGATCGGCTCGCCGTTCGCCGCGCGAAACCGTCCCGGACTGGAAGGGCTAGTGGGCTTCTTCGCCAACACGCTGCCGTTAAGGATCGACCTGGGGGGCGATCCTCGGCTCGACGCAGTGATGGCCCGCGTACAACAAACGGTATGGGATGCATTTGAGCATCAGGACGCCGCGTTTGACGAAGTGGTGGAGAAGACAAGAATGACGCGGTCGCCGGGCGTCGCGCCGGTCTTTCAGAACGCTGTCGCCTACATGGAACTGCCTTCCGACGACGTGGCGATGACCGGACTGCGCGCGTGCCGCCGGCAGTTTCCGCCTGGCTCAGCTCATTTCGACATGCTGATCGCTGCCAATCAGCACGCCGATGGAATCGCGGCGTGGATCGTCCTTCGCGCGCAGTTATTCGACGCATCGACGTGTGAACGCCTGAGCCGCCATTTCCTGCGGCTGCTGCAGGGGATAGCTGCTGATCCGGCCCGCCCGATCTCGGAGTATCCGCTCACAACACCGGACGAGCGGGACGCGACGCTGGCCCTGGGCAGCCGGACCGGCCGTCCATACCCGCAGCAATCGGTTCATGCGGTGTTTGCGGAGCAGGCAGCGCGGACGCCGCATCGAATCGCGCTCTCCGATCGCGAACGCACCTT
>CAYVDY010000078.1:11590-17374 GCA_964450255.1 uncultured Candidatus Solibacter sp.
CTTGACCTACGAAGAGTTGTGGCGGGAGAGCCATCGCGTCGCCGCGGCTCTCGAGCGGGCCGGCATTGGGCCGGGCGCGGTAGTGGCGGTGCTGAGCGAACGTTCCGCCGCGATGGTGGCCGCGTTTCTTGGCGTACTCCAGGTCGGAGCGGCGTATCTTCCCCTGGACATGGGTGATCCGGAGGAGCGAACGGAGCTCCTGCTGCGGGAGTCTGGCGCGCAACTGCTATTGACCACTGGGGCCGGTGCGGCGGCCCCGCGCTTTCAGGGTATCCGGATTCTGTCGTTGCAGAAGCTTCCACCGGCCACGGCTCCCGCCGGTACGCCCGTGTCGCCGGAGGCCGCGGCCTACGTGATGTTCACCTCCGGCTCAACAGGGCAACCCAAGGCAGTCGTGATTCCTCACCGGGGCATCGTGCGGTTGGTGAAGAACAACCACTACGCGAGACTCGGCGCCGATGACGTCTTTCTTCATATGGCGCCGCCCGCTTTCGACGCCTCAACATTTGAGATCTGGGCTCCGCTCCTGAATGGCGGCCGCTGTGTCATCTACGGCGGGCAGCAGGCGAGTTTTCAGGATATTGGCGTGGCGATTCGACGCCACGGGGTCACGACACTCTGGTTGACGAGTTCGCTGTTCAATGCCGTAATCGACGAAGCCCCGGAGATTCTCGCCCCGCTCAATCAGTTGCTGATCGGTGGCGAGGCCCTGTCTGTCCGCCACGTTGCACAGGCCATGGAATCTCTGCCCGGCGTACAAATCATTAACGGCTACGGCCCCACGGAGAGCACAACGTTTGCATGCTGCTATCCAATCCCTCCCGACTTCAACCGCGCGCGAACGAGCATACCCATAGGCTGGCCGATCGCCAACACGAGTGCTTACGTTCTGAACCCGCAACTCGAACCGGTGCCGGTTGGCGTGCCTGGAGAACTGTACGTCGGGGGAGATGGCCTGGCGCTGGGTTATCTGAATCGCCCCGAACTGACTGCCGGAGCGTTCATTGCTAACCCGTTTGGGCCGGCTGAGAACCAGCGGCTCTACCGCACTGGCGATAGTGCGCGCTGGCTGTCCGATGGCAAGCTTGAGTACCTTGGCCGCCTCGACGATCAGGTGAAACTCCGCGGATTCCGAATCGAACTGGGAGAGATCGAAGCGGCGATTTGCAGCCATCCGAGGGTGCGATCCGCGGCTGCGGCGGTGATTGAAGTCGCACCCGGCGACCGGCGGCTGGCCGCCTGGTATGTGGCCAGGGAAGGTGAGGCCGCCGAACCGGGGATCCGCGCGCTGGCGGAGCGCACACTGCCCTCCTATATGCTTCCGTTTGCCTACGTGCCGCTGCCGGAGTTGCCGTTGACGCCCAACGGCAAACTGGACCGCAAGGCGCTGCGGCTGCCTGCTTCGGTAGCGCTTCGAATCAGTGAGCCGCGCTGCCCGGTAAACATCCATGAAAGGGTGATGACGCAGATTTGGGAGGATGTCCTCTCGCACCATCCCATCGGCATGGACGATGATTTTTTCCAGTTGGGCGGCCACTCGCTTCTAGGCGCCCGTCTGTTGGCGCGCGTGGAAAAGTCCTTCCATCGCCGGCTACCACTGATGGATCTGTTCCTTGCTTCCACGCCGGGCAAGATGCTGGAACTGGTCCGCGAGAGCGGCGGGAGACTGGAACCGTCGTATGTGGTTCCGGTTTCCGGAAAGGGACCAGGTACGCCGCTGGTCATCCTGGGTCTGTCGCCGGTCTTCAGTTCGTTTGTCCGTCACGCGGCCCCGGACCTGCCATTGGTCGCCCTCGGCGGAGTCGCGGCCACTCAGATACCCGTCCCATTTCAGTTCGAGGACGTCGCGGCCTTGCAGGTCGCCGCGTTGAGCGCGTGGCGGCCGGAAGGACCCCTCGTTCTGGGAGGCTGGTGCCTGAGCGGCCTCCTGGCTTACGAAATGGCGCAACAGTTTCGGACTGCTGGACGCCAGCTGCCGCTGGTCGTGATGATCGATTCGCCGAACCCGAAGTCAGCTGGTCAACGACCGTTGTTGGCGCGGGTCGACCGGATGATCTTCCATCTGCGGAACCTGGCACGGATGGACGCCGATCACATGATCGACTACGGACGCGAACGTTGGCAGACGCTTTCCAAGAATCTCCGAAGCCGCAGATGGAGGAGGGATTACGAAGAAAAACTGCGGGAAGGAGTAGAGGTGGATCCGGATTTTCTGGACGTCGAGCAGATCATGCGCGTCTGTGCATTCAAGTACGAGCCCAAGCCCTATCCGGGCGCCGTGCTGATGCTGCGTCCAATGGAGCGACCGAGGGGCGTCCAGGCAGATCTGGCTTTCTGGTGGCGGGATCTCTTGCCCAACCTCCAGGTCGCCGACATTCCGGGCAACCATTCCAGCATGTTTCACGAGCCTAACGCCAAACACATGGCGATTGCGATTCAGACCGCGATGCAACGGACCAACTAGCAACTCAGCCGGGAGGCTCTCAACCCGATAGCTCCGACGACGCCTCAATCTCCGCGAGCAGCAGTGCCAAGGCATCGTCGTCGGTCGCAGCCAGTATGCATTGCAGAACCTGTAGCGCCGTGGAGGCAGCAGTGGGCGATTCAAAGAACGCGCGCGGCGGAATCACTGCGTCATAGTCGGATGTAATTCGGTTCAGCACCCGGAACGCTGCCAGCGACTTGCCGCCTAGTTCGAAGAACGAGTCGTGCACTCCGACGGATTCCAGTCCAAGATGCTCTTCGAACAATCGGACCATCGCCGTCTCGATCGGCGTTCGCGGCGCCTCAAACACGGTATCGATGTCCGGCCGTTGCCGGCCTGGTGATGGCAGGGCTCGCCGGTCTGCCTTGCCGTTGCTGGTCATCGGCATGGAAGCCAGTCGAATAAACCGGTCCGGATGGATCGTTTCGGGCAGTAATTCCTTCAGGAAGTGACGCAGTTCGCCGTCACTCGGAGCGCTGCCGAGCGGGACAT
Source organism: uncultured Candidatus Solibacter sp. (assembly GCA_964450255.1). Taxonomy (GTDB): domain Bacteria; phylum Acidobacteriota; class Terriglobia; order Bryobacterales; family Bryobacteraceae; genus Paludibaculum. The sequence continues at coordinate 14,568 of CAYVDY010000078.1, forward strand.
AGTAGGCGACCAGAATCTGTCCATCCACACCGCCGTTATCGAATACTTTGGCCGCGGCCATTTGGATCGCCGGATGCGTTTGCAGCGCGAATTCGATCTCAGCCAGCTCCAGCCGGAAACCACGCACCTTTACCTGGTCGTCCTTGCGCCCCGCATGATCGAACTGGCCGTCGGGCCGCATGACACCGAGATCTCCCGTCAGAAAGACACGGTCGGCATGGCTGGCCCAGCCAGGCAGGAAGGCCGCTTCGGTGAGATCGGGCCGGCCCCAGTATCCCGGAAACACATGAGCGCTCCGGATTGCAATCTCACCGGGTTCGCCCGGTGCGCAAACCTCGCCCGCGGGATTCAGAACCCGCAGATCCACACCCTCCACCGGACGTCCGATGGAAACGCGCCCCTCGATCCTATCCTGATGCGAGATGAAGTTCGCCGTGCCGAGTCCGCCTTCCGTGCTGCCATATAGAACCATCATCGAGCAGCCGATGGGGAAATGGCGCCGGAAGCTCGCGACGTCATCCGGAGTCACCGTCTCACCGGAGAGGTGCAGAAGCCGGACACTGGACAGCACCAAATCCCCGAGCGCCGCCATTATGCTGCGGAAGGTGGTGGGAAAGGCCCGGAAGACACTCAGTTCGCGCGACTGCGCCCATTCACCGGCCGCCTCGACTCCACTGCTGCGGACATCGAACGGATGTATGCTCGCGCCGCTCAGCAGCGCACCAAAGATGTCCCAGGTGAGGTTTGGATGATAGAGGCTGAGGCGGTCGTCGCAGGTTAGACCCGTGAGCCTCGTGTAGTCATGCGTCATTTGCACGGCGCGGCCGTGCTCCTGCATCACGCCTTTGGGCTTCCCGGTCGAGCCGGAGGTCCACGAGATCCAGGCCGGATCCTGGGGAGATGGCCCTGTCAGCGAGGGTGCGTCCTCCATCTGCTCCAAACCCGGCTCATCGACATTCAGCGGTATGCCGCCGAAATCCGCCCCGCATTCCCGTTCGACGCTCTCCGCCAGTGAGACATGAGCTGCATCCGTCAGAAGCAGCCGCGCTCCGAGATTCCGAACGATCCCGCTCAATCGCAACGGAGGACTCGACGGGTCAAGCGGACTGAATATCTTGCCGGCCTTCAGAACGCCAAGCATCGAAGCGATGAATCCGGCCCCCTGCGTCATCAACAGCGGCACAGGCTCTGAGCCTGTGCCCAGACGGTCTTGAATCGCATGGGCAATCCTCGCGGCAGCACGGTCCAATTCCTGGTACGTGTATTGAATACCGTCGGATGACGCCACCGCCAGGCGATCCGGATGTTCCCTTGCCTGGCGTTCGAATGCCCCGGAAAGCGTCTGATTGTGGGGTTGCAAGAGCACAATCGAGTATTATTGGAGCTCATGCGGGTTGTCAAGAAACGGCGCGTTTCCGGGCCGTTAGCAATACTTCTGTTTCCCCTGATTCTGGGCGCAACGAGTTGCATCTCTGCTGCAACGCCCGCCGCAAGAACGCTTCGTGTTGCTTTGCAGGGCGAGATCGTCTCACTGGATCCCCAATCGATGCGAGAGACGACAACCTCCGAGTTCCTGTCTAACATCATGGAGCCGCTGGTGCGCTTCAACGCACAACTGCAACTCGAGCCGGCGCTGGCTGAGCGTTGGGAACGGGTGTCGCCGACGCTGTGGCGTTTCCATCTTCGAAAAGGTGTGACCTTCAGCAACGGAAACCCGCTTAGCGCTGACGATGTGGTCTTCACCGTTCAACGCGCGCGGCATGCCAACTCGCCGTTCCGCGGAGAGATGGGCCGCGTCCGGCAGGCCATTCGCAAGGACCCCTATACCGTGGATCTGGAAACAGACGGGCCCCACCCGCTGTTGCCGCGGCAGCTTCCGATGCTTCTGATTTTTGACAGTGAGTGGGTGAATCAGCACGGCGCCGCCGCCCCATACGACCCTCTGCAGGGCCACAGCAGCTACCTGGCGAGCCACATCCTGGGGACCGGGCCTTTTGTCATGAAGACTTTCCGGCAGGACTCCATCAGCGTCCTTGCGGCGAATCCGAAATGGTGGAATCATGCGGCTCGGACTCATAATCTGGACGAAGTGCACGTGCAGCCCATCCGGTCTGATGCAACGCGCATTGCCGCGCTGCTCTCGAATCAGACCGATCTCATCTTCCCGTGCCCTCTCCAGAACATGGAGCAGCTTCGCCAGAATCCGGATTTTCGAGTTCTGGAGAGAAGTTCGCTGCGGACATTGATGCTGGGGCTGAACCTGCGAGCCTCCGACCTTTCCGGATCAAACGTCAAGGGAAGGAATCCGCTGCTGGACCTGCGAGTCCGCCGCGCGCTATATCAGGCCATCGATGTCGAACTGATCGCACGCAAGATCATGTTGGGTCACGTCGCACCAGCCAGCGTGCCGATGGCGCGCGCGATGGAAGGCTACGATCCGCGTCTCGACGGCCGCCTGCCCTACGATCCGGTGGCGGCGAAACGGTCGCTCGCCGCCGCCGGTTATCCGAATGGCTTCAGCCTGCGTCTGGACTGCCCGAATGACCGCTACCCGGGCGACGAAGCATTGTGCGTGAGTGTGGCTGCGATGTTCGCCCGAGTCGGGGTGAGGGCCAATCTGCGGATTCAGACAAAGGCCCGATATTTACAGGAACTGGCATCCGGCCGGTCGGACATGTTCCTGCTGGGCTGGGCGGCATCTGAGACGCTACACCCTTACAGCTTCCTCCACAACCTGATGCATTCGCCGGGCCCCGGCTCCGGCGTCTATACTGCTGGCCCGTATTCCAATCCGCGTGTGGATGCCC
>CAYVDY010000079.1:0-17300 GCA_964450255.1 uncultured Candidatus Solibacter sp.
AGACCCAAAATGTCCGCCGCCGCTCCGGCGTCGCCGCCCCCACAATCAGGTCCAGTTGCCCTACGCCTAACGATTTGTTGTTGGCAGCGATCTCGCCCGCGGTCTTCCACTCCAGTGTCAGACCCTCCCGCTTAGCCGCCTCCTGCAACGCCTCCACCACAAACCCGCGCGCCTTCCCGTCCTGATCCACATAGCTCATCGGCGGCGACGAGCCAACGCCTACACGCAACGGCGCCTTGGCCTCCGAGCGCCCGCATCCCCAGAATGCGAGCCATAGGCAACAGGTACCACTTGCTGAGCTTCTCGCTGTCATCGCTCGCTACGCCTGTCCAGAGAATAGTGCCCGACGGCCAGACTAGTCAATACGGCACTCGATATGATATTCGCGTGACCCCGCTTCTCTTCGCCGTTCTCCTCGCCCCGCCCGCGCCCCAGGCCAACGCCGCCGATCACGCCAGGGCCATCGCCGCCTCTCACAACATTCTTCAAGCCTGGCTCCGCAGCGCCGACTCCAAAACGCTCCTCCTGCCAGACCGCGTCAACCGCCCGGAGCGCGTCTATACTCCCCACAACTCCGGCGCCGACCTCTACCCCTACCTCATCATCACCGCCCGTCTCACCGATCCCGCCCTCTATCACGGCCGCATGATGGCAGTGCTCCGCAACGAGATCCGCCATACGAACGCCAGCCGCGCCGTCCCCGGCAACCTCGATCTCGCCACCGGCAAGCTCGGCCCGGCCAGCCTCTTCGGCGCTGGCGAGTACGCCAAGGACGGCCTCATCACTGTCACCGAATACCTCGGCCGCACCCCCTGGACCACGCGCATGATCGACATGATCGCCGACGCCATGGACCAGGCGCCGGTCGATTCCGTGCACGGCAAACTTCCCGCCTCCGACGCCGAGCTCAATGGCGATTATCTCCAGGTCCTGCCCCGTCTCTACCTCCTCACCGGCGATCCGCGCTTCCTCGCCTGGGGCCGCCGCATCGCCGACGCCTACGTGGAAGAGGTGCTCCCCGGCAACCACGGCCTGCCCTCCATGACCTGGGATTTCAAGACCCACACCGGCGATTCGAAACTCAAACTCCGCGACCACGGCAACGAGATCATCGTCGGCCTCGTCCTTCAATTCGCTCTCGAAGCCCAGCTCGGCTCTCCGCGCGCGGCCTCCATGCAGCCGCTCCTCAAGAACCTGCTGGACCGCCTTCTCGCCTCCGCCAACCCCGACGGACTCTTCTACAACACCATCGATACGCGCACCCTCGCCCCCATCGATAATCGCCTCAGCGACAACTGGGGCTATCTCTACGGCGCGCTCTACGGCTTCTACCAGGTCACCGGCGAAACCAGGTATCGGGACGCCACCATCCACGTACTGAAGAACCTCCCCAAGTACCGCAACTACTGCTGGGAGCCATCCTCCAATGCCAAAAATCCGGCCCTGGGCTCCTTCGACGGCTACGCCGATACCATCGAATCCGCCCTCTATCTCGTCAATCGCGAGCCCGTCCCCGAAGCGCTCGATTGGATCGACTCCGAAATGAAAGTGATGCTCGCCATGCAGCGCCCCGACGGCCACATCGAGGACTGGTACGGCGAAGGCAACTTCAACCGCACCGCCATCCTCTGGGCGCTCATGAAGTCACAGGGCCTCCGCGCCGCCCCCTGGAAGCCCGGCCTGCAACTCGGCGCCACGCGTGACGGCGAGAAGCTCTCCCTTTTCCTCAACCAGCCCGCCCGAGTTGAGTTCGATTACGCCCGCCACCATCGAGTCCTCAATCTTCGTTCCAACATCATTCGGTTGAACGAGTTTCCGGAGTGGTACACGGTGGACGAAAACACCCTCTATCAGCTCACTCCGGCCAAGGGCGAGCCGCTCGTCCGTCTCGGCGCCGAACTGGTCGGCGGCGTCGACCTCACGCCCGGCGCATGGACCGTCACGCCCCTGCCGCGTTGAACTCCCGCACCGCGTCGAACATCGCGATGACATTCTCGGCCGGGACGTTCGCCATGATGTTGTGCACCTGTTGAAAGACGAATCCGCCGCCCGGCGCCATCACTTCGCACTGCCGCAGCACATGCTCGCGGATCTCCGCCGGCCTGCCTTCCGGCAGCAGCCGCTGTGTGTCGCACCCGCCTCCCCAGAAGCACAGGTCCGCGCCGAAGTCCCGTTTCAACCCCTTGGCCTCCATCCCGCGTGAGCTGATCTGCACCGGGTTGATCGCGTCGAGGCCCGCCTCGATCAGCAGTGGCAGCAATGGCCGCACCGCGCCGCAGCAGTGCAGCATCACCTTCACATCGGCGAGCTCCTTCGCCCGCGCCCACATCACCTTGTGCCGCGGCTGGAAGAACTCCTTGTACATCCGCGGAGAGATCTGCGGACAGTTCTGCGCACCCAGGTCGTCGCCAAAGAGAATGATGTCGATATGCGGACCCACCGTGCCCAGGAACGTCTCCAGGTTCTTCAGGTGCATCTCCACCAGAGCATCCAGGAATCTGTGCGCCCGTTCCGGCTCGCCGGCCAGCATTACCAGGAACTCGTCCATGCGATACAACATCTGCCCGATTTCCAGCAAATTACCGCCGAACAGTCCGATGATGGCCCGGTCCGTGCTTTCCCGCAGCCGCCGCGCGCCATCGGCCGTCAACTTCTGCCCTCCCGGAGGCGACCCGAACACAGACCACATGCTGCTCTCCAGCGCCTCCGGCAGCTTCGTCAAATCCTCTTCCACGCCATAGTACGGCCAGTGAATCTGATCGAAGTGCAGCGCGCCCTCCGGCATCCGCGCCAGCACGCGCCCATGCCCCGCCCGCAGTTTCCACGCCACCCCATCCCACTCCGGCAGCGCCCATACCGGCATCTTGCAGGGCGTTCCATCCGGCAGGGTCCAGTCTGCCCACCACTGTTCGTCGAGACAGAACCCGCGCCCCATCTCGATCGTGTCGATGCCGAACCGCGCCAGCACGTCCTCATCGACAATCGCCAACTGCTGAATGGGATCGTAGACGTACACCGGCCGTGGCTCCAGCCCCAACGCCGCCCGCAGTTTGGGATACGCAATCGCCGAGATCCCCGACGACCGGTGCCCCGATAGATCCACGGCCACCCGGTCCGGCTGTTGATGGCTGATCGCCGCCAGCACTCTCTCTTTGGAAGTCATCGCACCCAAAGTACAATAAACAGACCTACGCCTGTGAATCTCCTACTTGCGATCCTCCTCGCCGCGGACTGGCTCGCCGGCCCCATCCTCCTCGCGCCCGGCCCGCCCGGAGCCTTCGATGAGACCGCCGTCAAAGACCCCTCCATCGTCTTCCACCACAACGCCTGGCACCTCTTCTACACCGCCCGCGGCCGCGGCCAGTACACGCTCGGCTACGTCACCGCGCCCACGCTCGAGAAGTTGAAGGACGCCCCTCGCCGCCAAATCATGCCCGCCTACGCCGCCGCCCCGCAGGTCTTCTTTTTCCGCCCGCAAAAGAAGTGGTATCTGATCTTCCAGACCACCGCCGCCAACTACCAGCCCGTCTTCTCCACCAGTTCAGATCTCGCCGCCTGGACCGCGCCACAGCCCCTCATCGACAAGCGCGACACCGCCAAGTGGATCGATTTCTGGGTGCTCTGCGACTCGCGTAACGCCTATCTCTACTTCACCCGCGGCCACCGCGATCTCTACATGGCCACGGCTCCGCTCAAGAGCTTCCCGATAGGCTGGGACGAGCCCCGCAAGGTCTTCTCGCCCCTCCACGAATCCGCCCACATCTACGCCGCCGCCGGCCCCACCCCGCGCTACTTTCTCTTCTTCGAGACCCAGCAGAACGACCTCCGTGCCTACGGCCTGGCTGAGGCCGCCTCACCCGCCGGACCCTTCCGTGAGACTGATCGCAACTTCGCCAGCACGATCCGCCAGCCTGCCTGGACTCAGGAGATCTCGCACGGCGAACTCATTCGCCAGGGCAACGACGAGCGCCTCCTCATAGACCCCGCAAACCTCCGCTTCCTCATTCAGGGACTCCCTGCCGGAGCCCACACCGGCCCCTACCCGGATCTCCCCTGGAGCCTCGGAATCATCACGCCGCGCCCTTGATCGGATACTCGGCGGATTCCGTCCGTGCCGTCTCCAGATACTTCTCGATCCGCGCCACCACGTCCGGATGCGCCGAAGCCACGTTCTGCTTCTCGCCGACATCACTCGCCACGTCGTACAGCTCCAACTTCCCCTTCAACCCGGAGCGCACTGCCTTCCAATTCTGGTGCCGCACGCCCTGAGTAAACCCGCGCTCGTGGAACTCCCAGTACAGAAACTCGTGCGGCTTCTGCGCCTGCCCTCGCAGCAACGGCACGATGGATTGCCCATCGAGCCCCGCCGGTACGCGCCCGCCGCTCAACTCGCCCAGAGTCGGCAGCATATCCCAGAACGCCCACACCGCGTCGCTGGCCTTGCCTGATGGCACGGTGCCCGGCCACCGCGCCAGCGTCGGCACGCGAATCCCGCCGTCGTACAGATCCCGCTTCGTCCCCCGCAACGGTCCGCTCGATTCAAAGAACGTCGCGTCATGCCCGCCCTCTTTGTGCGGCCCGTTGTCGGACGTGAACAGCACCAGCGTGTTCTCATCCAGTCCACGCCTCCGCAACAATTCCATCAGCCGCCCCATATCCCGATCCATCCGCGAGACCATCGCCGCGAAGTTCTTCTCCACCTGCGGCCACGGCTTGCCGGAGTACGGCGCGTCTTCCGGCACCTCCATCCCGTTGCCCGTATCGCGCCCCAGTTCGTTGTTGGCGTGCGGAATGGTCCAGGCGATATGCGAGAAGAACGGCCCCTCCACTTTGTCCAGCCACGCCATCGCCCGGTCCGTGATCAGGTCATGGGCATACTGCTTCCGGCTCGTGCCCCAGTTGCCTGGCAAGTTCACTTCCCTCTGGTTGTGCAGCATCATCTGCGGGTAATAGAGATGCGCCTGCGCCTGGCTGAAGTATCCGAAAAACTCGTCGAAGCCCTTCTTGTTGGGATGCCCTTCCGTCCCGATCCCGCCCAGAGACCACTTCCCGAACAGGCCCGTCCGATACCCGGCACCCTTCATCATCTCGCCCATCGAGTAATCCTGCGGCCGCAGCCACGCCGGCGAGTTGCCGCGCATCCGCGAATGCCCGCTATGCAGCCCGGTGAACAGGCTGCAGCGCGACGGCCCGCACACCGTGCTGCCCGCATACGCCTGTGTGAACCTCACGCCCTCGCTGGCGAACTTGTCGATCTCCGGCGTCAGCACCTTTGTCTGGCCGTAGCAGCCCAGGTCGCCATAGCCAAGGTCATCGGCCACCACCAGAATTACATTCGGCTTTGCGGCCCTGGCCTGCCCCCGCAACACGGCCGGCGCACCGGCCAGCGCTTTCACAAACTCACGTCTCTGCATCGCTTCAGATCATATCGTTACTCGTGCCGCAGAGTCTGCGACGGAGCGATCCGAGTCGCGCGCCGCGCCGGAAGGTACGATGCCGCCGCCGCGACTATCAGCAAAAACAACACCACGCCCCCCACAGACAACGGATCCGCCGGGCTCAGCCCATACAGCATCACGCGCAGCAACTGCGCGCCAGCCAGCGCCAGGCACAGGCCGGCCGCCAGCCCGATGAACACGGGCCTCAGCCCCTGCCCCATCAGCAACCGCAGTACAGCCGAGCGGTCCGCCCCCAGCGCCATCCGGATCCCCACCTCCTTGGTCCGCCGCCCCGTCGCGAACGCCACCACCGAGTAGATCCCGAACACGGCCAACAGCAAAGCCAGTCCGCCCAGTCCCGCCGCAAATCCCGCAGCCGCGCGCGACACCGCCAGCGCCGAATTCACGTTCTCCTCGATGCCCTTCACTTGCAGCGTTACGCCGCGATCCAACCGCGCCGCCGCCTCGCGCAACCCGGCCAGCAATGCCTCTTTCGAGCCGCGCGTCCGCACCACCAGCTTCGCGCGAACTGATGCATCCAGCGGCAGTGGACGGATGTACATCGGTCGCCGCATGGCGGTCGGATCCAAATTCCTCACCGGCGCCATCACACCAATCACCAACAGCTCGTCGCCGCCCTCGCGAATCCGCCCGCCCAGCGCGCTGCGTCCCGCGAAGTGCCGAGCCGCCATGTCTTCACCGATCACCACAACCTTCTCGCCGCGCAGCCACTCGGCCTCGCTGAACATGCGTCCCGCCCGCAGCGGGATCCCCATCACCTTCAAGAACTGCGGCCCCACCTCCTGGCACGACGCCATAAAGCTGCGATCTCCGTCCACACTCGCACCGGGAAGCTGCACCGCGTTGTCGCATCCGTGAATGTATGGATCCAGCGACGTCACCGCCGCCGCTTCCACCCCGCGCTGCGCAGCCGCCGCCCGCTGCATCTCCTGCATAAAAGCGCGCGCCCGCTCCGGAGTGTACTGCTGCTCGCCAAGGTCGAGACTCACAATCGCCACGCCCTCGCGCGCCATGCCCAGATCGATGCTCATCCCGCGCTGCAATCCGCGCACCAACAGCCCCGCGCCTACCAGCAGCACCGCGCATGCCGCCACCTGCACAACAACCAATCCGCTTTGCAGCCACCGCCGCCCGGGTCCGAACTGCACCGCGCCTTCGCTCCGCAATCCCGGCTGCATATCCGTCTTCAGACTCTGCACCGCCGGAGCAGCACCAAACACCAACGCCGTCCCCAGGCACAGCGCCAGCAGAAACGCCACCACCACGCCGTCAGGGCGCGCGTTCAACGCCAGCGGACCACTCTGGATCTCTACCAGCGCCAGCAACGCGGGGCCGCCTACGCTCACCACTGCCAGCGCCGCCGCGCCTGCCATTACTCCCAACAACGCGCTCTCCGTCCACAGCAGCCGCACCAGCCGCGCTTTCCCTGCGCCGAGCGCCACTCGGATCGCCATCTCCCTCGTTCGCGCCAGCCCCCGGGCCAGCAAGAGGTTCGCCACGTTGGCGCATACCAGCAGCATCATCAGTCCGCAGGCCGCGAACAACATCGCCGATGGAATCCGCGCCGTCCTCACGAGCTTCGGGAAGTTGAAGTAGCTACCCCGGACCACCGTTACCGTTGTGAACTTCTTCGGGAACTCACCCTTCAGCGCGTTCGCCGCCAATACGCTCAGTTCGGCCTGGGCATCCTGCATGCGAACGCCGGACCGCAGCCGCCCGAAAAGTTGCAGCCATCCCGAGGCCGAATCCGTCAGCATCACCATCGACGGGCTGAGCGCCGCCTGCATGGTGTAAGGAATCCATACATCCGGCCGCTGCGCCACCGGCGCGTGCGTGTCCGCATCCGTCACGCCGATCACCGTGAATGGCGTCCGGTTCAATGTCACCACGCGCCCTACCACGGTAGAATCGCTGCCGAACCGGCTCTTCCAGAATTCGTTCTGCAGAACCACTACGCCGGTCTCTTCATCAGTGAAGAACCGGCCCAGCAACGGACGCCCACCCACGCCCGGCAACAGGTTCGCCGTAGCCAGCAACCCGCGCATCGGCCGGTCCCCGCCGCCCTGCATCCGCAGGCTCACTTCGGCCGCGCCCATCACATCCACGGTCTTCGACGCCGCCCGCATCTGCCGGTACTCCGCCGTCGACACGTTGAACATCGTCCCGATCGTTCGTCGCGCCCCATCTCCCCGCGCCTCCACGTGGACGTTCACGAACCGCTCGCTGTCCGGCACCGGCAGCGGCCGGTACATAGCGCTATAGAGGAAGGTGAAGACCGTCGCCGTTACGCCAATCCCTAAACCCACCGTTCCCACTACCGTGCCCGTCACGAGCGGCGTCTTCCGCAAACTGCGCGCGGCGAACCGCACGTCCTGCCATAGCGCATCCAGCCAGGCCAAACCACGGGCATCGCGAGTCTCTTCCATCACGCCCTCCACTCCGCCAAACTCGATCCGCGCCCGACGCCGGGCCTCGGCTTCGCTCATGCCCGTAGCCAAATACTCGCGCTCCAGATTCTCCAGGTGGAACCGCATCTCCGCTGCCATCTCCGCGTCCAATCCACGCCACCGCCACAGCGCAGCCACCCTCTGCCGGCACACATCCAGCCATCGATGCCCAGTCGATGTCATGTCACCCCTCCTGCGTTCGCAGTATCAGTCCGATCGCCTGCGTCATCCGCTGCCAGTTCTCGGTCTCCAGCTCCAGTTGCTTCCGCCCCGCGGCCGTCAACGAATAGAACTTCGCCTTGCGATTGTTCTCCGAATTGCCCCACTCGCTTTGAATCCACCCCGCCGATTCCAGCCGTTGCAGCGCCGGATACAGCGATCCCTGCTGCACTTCCAGCGCCTCACGCGACATCTGCCGGATGCGCACACTGATCCCGTAGCCGTGCTCGCCACCCACGGCGAGCGTCTTCAGAATCAGCAGGTCCAGCGTGCCCTGCAACAGGTCGATCGGCTTAGCCATCCGTGCCTTCTCCTAGAATCTCTACAGGAAGAATGCCACCGCTCCTGTAGACCGTCAAGGAGAGAGCCCGTAAATTTACTTCTGTATGCCGAAACACATAGAATCGGTCTTCCGGAGGATCAGCACTAACATGGACCAGCGTTTCCCCTTGCAGCCATCTCGCCGCGGCGCGCTCGGAGCGATCTTCGGCACCGCACTCAGCGCGGAGGCCCTCAAGGCCGCCCCCATCGCAGCCAAAGACCCCCTCAAGATCACCAGGCTCGAAACCTTCCTCGTCAAACCCCGCTGGCTCTTCCTCAAGATCCACACCAACGCCGGCATCACCGGACTCGGCGAGCCCATCACGGAAGGCCGCGCCCTCACCTGCCAGACCGCCGTCAAGGAGATCGAGCCTTACCTCATCGGCAAGGATCCCCGCGCAGTCGTCCAGCACTGGCAGGCCATCTACCGCCACGCTTTCTATCGCGGCGGCCCCGTGCTCACCTCCGCCCTCAGCGGCATCGACATGGCCCTCTGGGACATCAAGGGCAAGGCGCTCGGAGTGCCCGTTTACGAACTCCTGGGCGGCCCTACGCGCAATCGCGTCCGCGTCTACGCTCACGCCTCCGCCAACAACCCCGAACGCATCAGGGCCGCCCTGGCGCAGGGATTCACTGCCTTCAAGACCGGCCCCGCGCGCCGCCGCAAGTTCCCGCACTACGTCGAAACCCCCTCGGAAGTCGGCTACGCCGGCGAAGTTTTCGCCGCCTTCCGGAAGCTCGTCGGCGACAAGGTCGATATCGGCGTGGATTTCCACGGCGCCATCAGCCCCGCCCACGCCAAGATGCTCATTAAGGCCCTGGAGCCCTATACCCCCATGTTCATCGAAGAGCCCTGCCAGGCCCAGAACCACGACGTCATGGCGGATATCGCCCGCTCCACCCATCTCCCCATCGCCACGGGCGAGCGTGTCTTCACCAAGTGGGGCTTCCGCGAGGTGTTGGAAAAGAAGGCTGCCACCATCCTCCAACCCGATCTCTGCCACGCCGGAGGCATCACGGAGGTCCGCCTCATCGCCGGCATGGCCGAGGCCTACTATGCCGCCGTCGCCCCCCACAACCCCCTCGGCCCCATCTCGCTCGCGGCCGGCGTCCAGATTGCCGCCTCCATCCCCAACTTCCTCATTCAGGAACAGGTCTCCCTCGGCGAAGGCTACATCAGGACCCCCTTTAAGGTCCGCGAAGGCTACCTGGATCTCCCCACCGCCCCCGGCCTCGGCGTCGAGCTCGACGATAACGCCATGGCCGATAAGCTCGGCCACGATTGGACCAACCAGCAGAGTTACGATGAGGATGATGACTCCGTCGTAGACTGGTAGCCACGCCTCATGCGCATCATTTACAGCCGCGACGACGGCAGCGAATACCTGTTCCTGCGGCCCGGTGCGCCCCTCTGCCGGAACAACGTCCATGAGGAACAGGAGCAGGTTGAGTTTGCGAACAGCGAGGAGGCCGCAATGCTCGTTCGCCGCCTCGCCCACAACCCCGCCGCAGTGGCAGCGTTGCGCTCGCTGCTCCCTGCTGGCGCCGGTTCCACCCGCCTCACCTCCGCCGCCGCGCTCCGCCGCCTGGCCGATCAATTGTGGCGCGGCTCAGTCATCGTCCAATGCCGCCGCTACGTGCGCAACGCCTACTTCCTTGAAAACGTGAAAGGCTCCAGCGCCCCGGCGGCGCCACCGCCCACGCCGCGTCCGGCTCAGATCGAGGAGCTTGATACGTTCCCCCTCACTCACGACGCCCTCGCCCAGGCCAAGGCCCTGAAAGAGGCCGCCCAGGCCGGCGTCCCCTTCTGCGAAGAGTGCGCGCGCCGATGAATCCGCAACTCACCGCCCTCCGCCGCTACTTCTGGCCCGAGGATCCCCGCACCGATATCTACGCCATCGTCGACGGCGCTCGCGACCGCCGCATCTTCTCCAACCTCGTCAACTCCTACGCCAACTCGGTCTGCCTCTACCGCGGCGACCTCCACCCCGAGCTCGAATTCGCCGCGCCTTATCTCGTGCAGGTCGATTTCGACGACCGCTTCACGCAGTCCCTCATCCGCGATGGATGGGGCCAAAGCTGGTGCGTCTTCCTGAAATCCCCCAGCGGCATCGAGCGCCTCCGCAAGCACCTCCGCTCGCTGCTGCGCGTGGAGGATGAATCCGGCCGCAAGCTCGTCTTCCGTTACTACGATCCACGCGTCCTCCGCGCCTACTTGCCCACCTGTTTCGCCGATGAACTGAAGACCGTCTTCGGCGGCATCGAGTGCTTCTACGCGGAATCAGAGGACGCCGGCGAGTTGATCGAGTTCCGCCTGGACCGCGGCAAGCTGCTCACCACCCCTATCTCTATTGCCCCTCGTAGCCTAGAAACGTAATCTGGCAGTTGCCCGGATCGATCCCGCCTTCACCCGCGCAGCCATCGAAATCGGTGACGCCTTCCACGGTGCGCCCCTCTGTGTCGTCCAGCCTGTAGCGCATCCCGCTGATCGGCTTGCCGTTGGCGTCCAGCAGCCGGAAATCGATCCAGCTCTTCGGACGGCAATTTTTCTGGGTGCTGCCCACCGGCTGATTGGCGAACTTCGACTCCACCGCCGCTCCGCTCGCCCGCAAAGCATCTCCCGCGGCGCTCATCCCAGTTCCTCCCCGTCGGCTACCCGCAGCGCACGCTCATACAGACGGTTCAGCCGCAGCGACGCATCCTCTTTCGCTGCCAGCGTCTTCCGCGCCCAGCTCAGTTCCGTATCGAATACCGGCCCGAAGACCACCAGCAGGTTGAGGAACTTGCAGATGTCGCGCTCCGTCTCGATCCCATATCGCGACGCCTTCGCGATGCCCTCATCCACGAATGCCCGCAACTCCGCCGGCGCCATCGCCGCGCACTTCGCGAAACCTGAGCAGAGATGCGCGCCGGCCCGGCGCGCGAAGTCCCGCCGCCGCTCCAGTCCCAACGCGTGCAGTTGCGCCTTGCGGATCACCAGCATCGCGTTAGATGACCTCGAGCGCCCCGTTGTTCACGTTCACAGTGGCCGGCGAGATCTTTACGCTTGCCGCGCCGTTGGTCAAGTCCAGTCTGCTGCCGGACATCTCGATCTTAGACATCGGGTTGGAGATCACAACCTCCTCCGCACTCATCGTGAGTTTGCTGGACTGCAGGGCTTCCATCTCAATCCGGCTCTCCGTCATCTTCAGCGTCATCTCGTCCTGATTGCTCACCACGATGCCGTTGTCATCCAGCACGATGCGCAGTGTCCGTCCCAGCATCGGCGGCGAAACCTCGATGGTAAGCCCGGTGGGCCCAACGCTATTCGCCACCAGCTTGAAGCCGTAGCCCTTCAACACCTGCACCTGGTCCGGCGGCTGAACCTGCGCTTCAGCCGGATACTCGCCCGCGCCCCAGAAACACCCGCTCCAGATCGGATGGTCGGTGTCGCCCCCCTCAAACTCCACCCAGACATTCGCGCCGACCGGCGGCACCAGGCACAGCCCCACATCTCGCCCCGCGAACGGTGAACACGGCAGCGCCCAGGATGCCGCGTCAGCCAGAACTGCCGGCACCATCACCTGCACGCGGCCAATGGTAAGGGGGTCTATGTTATCGGTGACGATGCCGCGGTACTTGCCGAACATCTGGGGCATGGACGTGGACCTCCGGGTTCTCTCACTCTATACTGCTGTCACACGCGCTTGACGGGGCAGCGGCACGGCACTCTGACCATTCGGCAGGATGACGCTCTGGCTCGTCGCCAGCAGCAGCGGCTGCCCCATGGACTTCACGCGCACCGTCGCCGTCATCCAGTTCACCAGGAAGCACGGCAGCATCCCAATGATCGTATGCATCTGGCCCGTCGGCCCCGCGCCGAACAGCGGGGGCATCGGACATCCTATCACCGGCCACGGCGGCTGCTGCAACACCGCAGGCGAGCCCGATAACAGCACGCGCGGCGCCAGCCCCGCCGGCAGCGCATCTCCGCCATGCGGACAGATTGCAGTCGAAGTTCCGTCAAGAAGTAGGGAAGCCACACTCGCTCCAATTGCGTCAATCATAACAGGAGCCGCGCTCGCCGGAGCATACTAGTGGGCAGTGACCCTGTTCTCCCTTCTCACCCTGTGCCTGTTGGCCGCCCCGCCCGCGCCCGACTCTCTCGCCGACGGCCAGTCCGCCCTGAACGCCGGAGACCTGCCGCGCGCCGAGCAGTCCTTCCGCGCCTACCTCAAATCCCATCCCAACTCCGCCGAGGCCCACACCAACCTCGCCGCCGTCCACGCCCGCCGTCAACAGTACCCGGAGGCCATCCAACTCTACCGGCAGGCACTAAAGGCCAATCCCCGCCTCTATCAGATCCACTTCAACCTCGCCGTCGCCCTCATCCGACTGCGAGACCCTGCCGCCATCACCCACCTCCGAGCCTTCCTGAAGGTCCAACCCAACGAGCCCCGCGCCCGCCAGTTGCTCGGCCTTACCCTCATCGAAACGGGCGACAACCGCGCCGCCATCGCCGAGCTCGAGGCCGCCTTCCAAACCAATCAGTCGGACCCCTCCATCCTCTCTTCCCTCGCTTACGCCCACGCCCGCGCGGGCGACGAGGCCCGCGCCCAGGAGTTGCTGGCCAGGACAGACGTCAACCCGACGCAGTCCGCGCTGCTCCAGGGCCTGCTCGAATACCGCCGCGGCCGTTTCGCCGAATCCGCCGTTCTCCTTCAGCAGGTGCTCGATAGGGACCCCAATGTCGCTCCCGCCGTCGCCGCCCTGGGCCGCCTGCGCCTCCTCGAACGCCTCGACGAAGAAGCCCTTGAACTTCTTTCACGTGCCGTCAAACTCAACCCAACCGACGCTGAATCGTTTTATCAGATCGGCGTTTTGCTGGACCGCAACGATCGCACCACCGAAGCCATTCCCAACCTGAAACGCGCGCTCGCCCTCAGGTCCGGCTACGCCGACCCCCACTACCAACTTGGCCGCATCGCTTTCAACCAGAAAAACTACCCGGTGGCGCTGAAGGAACTGGAACAAGCACGCCGGATTTTGCCCAATCAGGAAGCAATCCGGCTGTTCTTGGGCAGGACCTACCAAGCCCTGGGCCGCGAAGCCGAAGCGAAGGTCGAATTCGCGGAAGTCAGGCGCCTCAAAAACGCCGTTGTCGAGCGTGATCGCCAGCGCATCGAGTCCGACGCCCTGCTCAAGTAAACCGATTCATCGAGCCGCCGTCAAAAATGTCAAATTTCCGTTGACGCTTGACACCACTCTGTAATAGTATCGGCCTAGTCTGATTGGACTATGTCGTCCAGCCCAGACTGAACGTCTGCAAATGCAGGGGGTCTCTCAGTCATGCAGAATTCCGCAGGTGCTCTGTGCAGAGCACTTTCCCTCCTTCTTGTCCTCGTCTGTTCGGCGTGGGCACAACAAATCTCGGGCACTATCTATGGTGTGGTGAAAGACGCGCAAGGTGCGGTCGTCGCCAATGCCAAGGTAACCCTCCTCAACCAGAACCAAGGCAGTGCCCGTGAAGTCAACACCGGTGCTGAAGGCGCGTTCGTAATCACCCCGGTGCAACCAGGTACCTATACGCTCAGCATCGAAGCCCCGGGCTTCAAAAAGAGCGAGCAGAAAGACCTGGTCGTCAACGCAAACGACCGGATCTCGCTGCCGGATCTGTCGCTGACAGTCGGCGCACTCACTGAGTCCGTCACAGTCGAAGCATCGGCCGTCACGCTCCAAGCTCAGTCGGCAGAACGCTCCGGCGTGCTGACTAACCGCCAGGTGAACGACCTCGCCATGACCAGCCGCAACTTCCTGGATCTGGCCCGCACCGTCCCCGGCGTCGTCTACACCGGCGGCCTCGGCGGCATTCAGGCCAACGGTGGACGCGGCAACCAGAACAACCTGACCCTCGACGGCGTCACCAACGTTGACACCGGCTCCAACGGCGGTGCGCTGGCCAGCACGAACGTCGACATGATCGCCGAGTTTAAGATTCTGACCAACTCTCAGCCCGCCGAGTTTGGCCGTTCTTCCGGCGCGCAGATCAACGTCGTCACCAAGTCCGGCTCGAAGGACTTCCATGGCACTGGCTACATCTTCCACCGCCATGAAGGCCTGAACGCCAACAGGTGGCGCAACAACATCGAGAATCGGCAACGCCAGTTCTATCGCTACAATTACGCCGGCTTCAACATCGGCGGTCCGGTGTACATCCCCGGCAAGTTCAATAAGGACAAGGAGAAGTTCTTCTTCTTCTACGGCCAGGAATGGCAGAACCAGTTGATCCCGCAAGACCGGCGAGACGTCACCGTCCCCACCAACCTGCAACGGGCCGGCGACTTTTCCCAGACCCGCGATGGCGGCGGCGCGTTTGTGCCAATCTGGGATCCCGCCAACAACAAGACCCCGTTTCCTGGAAACATCATTCCCGCTAATCGCATCAATTCGGACGGCCAGAAGATCCTCAACTTCTACCCGCAGCCCAACGCGGTGGGTCTGGATCCGAACTTCAACTACCAGACTCAGTTCTCTGACACCTATCCCCGGCGCGAGACCATCCTCCGCGGCGACTATGTGATCAACGACAAGTGGCGCGCCTACGCCCGCTACATCACCACCTACTCTCAGACCAACAAGAACTACGGGCAGTGGAACGCGGACTACAATATCCCGTTCGGCCCAATGAACTTCGGCGATCCGGGATGGTCCTTCATCAGCAACGTCACCACCATCATCAACCCCACGCTGACCAACGAGTTCATCTTCGGCTCGTCCAAGAACGTGCTGAACATCGACCCCGTCAACGACGCCTGGGATCGAAAGAAGCTCAACCTCGCCTATAAGATGCCGTTCCCGGACGCCGATAAGCTCGGGCTCGTCCAGAACTGGCGCTTCGGCGTGCCAAATTCACCAACCTCGGCGTTTAACGGCACTCCGTTCCGCAACTTCAATCACACCTACGACATCACCGACAACGTCGCCAAGATTAAGGGCGCCCATACGATCAAGGCCGGCATCTACCTGCAGAAGAGCCTGAAGGATCAGACCGCCTTTACTCCCATCAACGGCACCATCAACTTCAGCCGCGACGGCAACAACCCAGGTGACACCAACTGGGGCTTCTCCAACGCGCTGCTCGGCAACTTCCAGACTCTGGAGCAGTCCAACCATGCCCTCAACGGCCAGTACCGCTACTGGAACGTCGAGTGGTACGTGCAGGACAACTGGCGCGTCAACAATAAGTTGACTCTGGACTTCGGCATGCGCTTCTACCTGATCCAGCCGCAGTATGACGCTGCACTCCAGACCTCGTCGTTCAATCCGAAACTCTACGACACCAAGAGTACCGCTCAACTCTGGCAGCCCATTCCCGGCGGCTCGCAGAACCCCGTCACCGGCGCCACCGGCCCGACCGCTCTGCGCGGCGCCATCGTCAACGCGGGCGGCGGCTTCGTCAACGGCCTCTATGCCAACGGCATGGGCCAGGCCGGCAAGAACGGCTACCCCAGGGGGCTGATAGACAGCGCCGGCATTCTCTTCGCTCCGCGGGTCGGCCTGGCATACCGCCTCACCAACAAGACGGTAATCCGCGCCGGCGGCGGAGTCTTCTACGACCGGTTCCAGGGCAATCCCGTGTTCGACATGCTGCCCAACCCGCCGTCCACGAACCGCCCGACGTTCTATTACGGCAACCTGTCTTCCATCCCTCCAGCCTCCGCCGGCGTTTACTTCCCGGCTGGCGT
This sequence comes from uncultured Candidatus Solibacter sp., assembly GCA_964450255.1. GTDB lineage: Bacteria > Acidobacteriota > Terriglobia > Bryobacterales > Bryobacteraceae > Paludibaculum. The sequence continues at coordinate 16,171 of CAYVDY010000079.1, forward strand.
CAACGGCTTCGACAAGAACGGCCAGATCCCCACCACCTACAACTGGAACGTCACGCTCCAGCGGGAACTGCCGTTCAGCGTCCTGCTGGATGTGGCCTATGTGGGCTCCTCCTCCAGCCACCTCATCTACCGCCTCAACCAGAACGCACTGCCTCTGGGTTCGGCCTGGCTCCCACAGAATCAGGATCCGCTCAACTCCAACCCGCAGTTCGACGGCGGCACCACCAAGGCCGTCAACTTCTATCGCCCCTATATGGGTTTCGGCGATGCCAACACGATCAACTTCGGAGCCAACTCCAACTACAACTCCCTCCAGGTCGGCGCCAACCGCCGCCTTGGCAAGAACGTCACCTTCGGCGTCGCCTACACGTGGTCCAAAACCATGGGCACCACCAACGACGACGGCACAGGCAACAACCCGTTCGACACCAGGAAAGCGGATTACGGCCTTCTGTCGTTTGACCGCATGCACAACCTGGTGTTCAACTACGTCTACAACCTGCCCAAGTTCCTGAAGGGCAACTCCGCCGCGGAGAAGGTCGGCGGGTTCATCGTGAACAACTGGCAGATCTCCGGCATCACCAGCATGATCTCCGGCGCGCCGTCCAACATCAGCTTCGGCGTCACCAACCTGAACAACGTCAACGAGCGCTTCACTGGCTCCGCCAGCGTTGCCCCCCGTATCATCTACACAAAAACCCCCAGCTACCCGAAGAGTGAGTACATCTGGATGAACACGGATGGCTTCACCACACCGGCGCTGAAGGGCAGCCGCGGCTTTGATTCGGCGAGACTGCCGATTCGCCTGCCAGGCGACAACAACTGGGATATCTCCGTCTTCAAGAACTTCCCGTTCCTGGGTGGAGAATCCCGCTACGTCCAGCTCCGCCTGGAGATGTTCAACGCACCCAACATGGCGCGCTTCAGCGATTTCAATCGCACCGCGAACTTCGACACGGTGGGCGGCAAGATCATCAACCTGCCCAACACGCTCGGCGGCAACGGCGGCCGGTTCGGCTTCGGCGCGCTGAACAATACCCGCGACCCGCGCATCATTCAGTTGGCGGCGAAGATTTACTTCTGATATGGAGCGACCCTGTCAAGCCCCACCGGGTTTGGCGGGTTTGAGT
>CAYVDY010000080.1:0-10767 GCA_964450255.1 uncultured Candidatus Solibacter sp.
CCGGAAGGGCGAAGAAGTCTACCTCTACCGCACCAACTCGACGCTGGAACAGTCGCGGGCAATTCTGCTCAACTACCTGGCGACTATCAACCGCCTACACAAGCAGCCGGAGTGGTATAACGCGTTGACAAAGAACTGCACGACTGACATCCGCCAGCAGACCTTGGGCACTTCGGCGAGCGGTACGGCCGCTTGGGACTATCGGATCATTGTGAACGGATTGGCCGACGAGATGATGTATGAACGGGGTACCCTGGCCGGCGGCCTGCCGTTTGATGAACTGAAGAAACGAGCTCACATTAACAACGTGGCGCACCAGGCCAGCGAGGCTGATTTCTCGCGTCGAATTCGCGAGGGCCGGCCCGGTTTTTGAGACGGCTGGTATCCTAGGGGTTACCCCCCATGACTAAAAAGCACGTGAAGCCCTCCCTGCAGGAGATTGTGGAGGCTGAGGGCCACCTCATCGATTCGCACATCATGGAGCAGATCTTCGACACGGTGGTGGAGTACCACGGCCGTTTCGAAGTGGAGCACTTCCATATCGGCAAGACGAATTCGGAACCTTCGCGGCTGCGGCTGCGGGTGGAAGCGCCGGCGGCCGAAGAGCTTGAGAAGATGATCGGCGCGCTGCTCGGCCTGGGCTGCACTCCGGTTGACGGCAGCGACGCTGAGTTCCGGCGGATCGATCGCGACAAGTGTGCGCCGGAGGACTTCTACTCCACCACCAACCACCGCACGCTGGTGCGGCGCGGCGGCGAATGGCACGTGGTGGAGAACCAGCGCATGGACGCGCTGATTGTGTGGGCAGATGGCAAAGCCTGGGCGCGGAGGCTGCGTGATCTGAAGGCCGGCGACGAGATTGTCGTAGGTATGCGCGGCATCCGCGTGATCCCCGAATCGAAGGAACGCGACCGTCTTGCCTTCGCCTTCATGTCGAACGGCATCAGCAGTGAGCGGCAGGTGGAGACAGCGGTGCGGCAGACTGCCGCTCTGGTGCGGCATGCCACGGAGAATGGCCAGAAGGTGGTGATCGTGGCCGGGCCCGTGGTGGTGCATACGGGCGGGGCGAAGCCGCTGGCGTCGATGATCCGGAAGGGCTGCGTGCATGCGCTGCTGGCAGGCAATGCGCTTGGCGTGCACGATGCGGAAGCGGCGATGATCGGCACATCGCTCGGGGTGCGGCTCTCCGATGGGCGCCAGGAAGAGCACGGCCACCGCAATCACATGCGGGCCATCAATCTGATCTATCATGCGGGGTCGATCGCCGAGGCGGTGCATCAGGGCCGCCTGAAGAAGGGCATCCTCTACGAGTGCGTCACGCACAATGTGCCGTTCGTGCTGGCAGGCAGCCTGCGCGACGACGGACCGCTGCCGGACACGATCACGGACATGAACGAGGCGCAGGATGCCTATGCGCAGCACCTGCGCACGGCGGGCCTGGTACTTTGCCTGGGTTCGATGCTGCATTCCATCGCGGTCGGCAATATGCTGCCGAGCTGGGTGAAGACGGTGTGCGTGGATATCAATCCGGCTGTCGCCACCAAGCTGAGCGACCGTGGCACGGGGCAGGCGTTGGGCGTAGTGACCGACGTGGGGATGTTCCTCGAACTGCTGGATAAGAATCTTTCGGAGGTCAAGGCATAATGGCGAAGAAGAAGGCCGAAGCGAAGGTCTACACGGACGAGCACGCGGCGGCAGGGATCGATGTGGAGCTGCCAGCCATTGAGTGCTGGCCCAACCAATACAAAACCGGCTACTGGATTGAGATCTCCACGCCCGAGTTTACGAGCGTCTGCCCGCGCACGGGATTGCCGGATCACGGCACGATTCAGATCGGGTATGTGCCGGCAGAGCAGTGCCTGGAGTTGAAATCGCTGAAGCTCTACTGGATGGCGTACCGCAATCTGGGCATCTTCCAGGAGAACGTGGTGAACCGCATCCTGGCCGATTGCGTGAAGGCCTGCAACCCGTACGAGATGACGGTGACGGGTGAGTTTACGCCGCGCGGCGGCGTCTACTCCAAGATCACCGCGTCCTGGTCTCGGAAGCGGAAATAGCGCCGATGGCGGCGAACATGCGCTGCCCCAGGATTCGGTCGCGGCGCCAGGAGTAGAATTCGGCGCCGCCGCAGCATGTGCAGGGCGGATCGGTATCGATCTGCGAGCCGCGAACGCCGGCTGCGAGCAGTTGACGCAGATTGGCTTCCCGCAGGTCGAGCTTAGTTTTTTGCAGCAGATCGCCGCGCTCAGGGAAAATTCCGCCGAACTCCACCGCGACTTCAGGACCCACTTCGAAACAGCACACTCCGATGCTTGGACCAATGGCTGCCACCAAGTCTTCCGGCCGGCTGCCGAATGCCTCGCCCATGCTGGTGATGGCGGTGGCTGCGATGCCAGAGAGTGTGCCGCGCCAACCGGCGTGCACGGCGGCGACAGCGCGTTGGATGGGATCGGCGATCAGCAAGGGTACGCAATCGGCCGTCTTGACGCCGATGAAAACGCCGTGGTCCCGCGTGATGAGGGCGTCGCCTTCCACGCCAGGTCCGCATTCGCGAGCCTCCAGAACCCTAGCGGAGTGGATCTGATGCAGCAGTTTGTAGCCGGGAGCGGGCGAGGCAATGGCTGTGCCGAAGGAGTGCTCCACCCACTCCAGGCCGCTCAGCAATGTGGAGATGTAATAGCCGCGAGGGCTTCGAACGATGCTCACGCCGCCGGGTGCTTGGTCTGCGCCACCATGACCTGTTGCTGGAACTGGGCGAGCATGGATTCTTCCAGCCGCACTTCCGTAGGCCGCTCGATGAGGCTCATCTGGTCGATCTTGTCCTGGAGCTTCAGGAGCGCGTAGAACAGGTTCTCCGGCCGCGGCGGGCAGCCGCTGACGTAAACGTCCACCGGGACGATCTTATCGACGCCCTGGAGCGTGGCGTAGGTATTGAACGGGCCGCCGACGCTGGAGCATGCGCCCATGGAGATCACCCATTTCGGCTCGGGCATCTGATCGTAGATGCGCTTCAGAACTGGGGCCATTTTCAGAGTGACGGTGCCGGCGACGATCATGAGATCGGACTGGCGCGGGCTGGGGCGAAAGACCTCGGCGCCGTAGCGGGCGATGTCAAAACGCGCGGCCGAGGCGGCGATCATCTCAATGGCGCAACAGGCGAGGCCAAACGTCAGTGGCCAGATGGAAGATTTCCGAGCCCAGTTGAACACGTAGTCCACTGAGGTCACCATGAAGTTGCGCTCGTTGACGTTCTCCAGATACATGGGGTCTCCGCCGTTTATTGTATCAAGACGTGAAGGTCGGTAATTGACGATCAGTCGCGGCTTTGCGTGGTGTCAGCGCGAGCGGTCCGCGCTGCCGATGGCCGGGCATAGGAGGGCGATGGTTGCCGCGAGTTCCTGCAGGTCCAATGGCTTCGCGACGTAGCCATCCATGCCGGCCGCAAGGCACCGGTCGGCATCGCCGTTCATGGCGCCGGCCGTCATGGCGGCGATGGCCAGATGCCGGCCAGATGACCGTTCGTCCTGCCGGATCGCGGCCGTAGCGGCGAGCCCGTCCATTTCCGGCATCTGCACGTCCATCAACACCAGATCAAAAGTCCGGTTCTTCACGAGCTCCAGCACCTCCAGCCCGGTGCAGGCAACGACAACGTGGCAACCCAGCTTGGTCAGCAGGCGTTGCGCCACTTTCTGGTTGATGGAGTTGTCCTCGGCCAGCAAGACGCGCACTCCCGGGAACTGGCCATCCGCGGGAGTGTTTACCGGCTGGTGCGCGGCGGCGGCTTGAGACTCGCTGTCAACGCGTCCCAGCTCCACTTTAAAGTGGAACGTGCTGCCCCCGCCGTCGCGCCCTTCCATCCAGATGCGGCCTTTCATGGCCTCCACCAGCCGCTTGGATATGACCAGGCCGAGGCCTGTGCCGCCATAGGCTCTCGTGATGGAGTTGTCGGCCTGCTCGAACGGCTCAAAGATGATGGCCCGCTTGTCTTCCGGCACGCCGGGTCCAGTGTCGGCCACCGAGAAATGGAGCGGGACGCATTCGCCTTCGGGTCCGGCGCTTTCCACCCTTAGGGCGACGCTGCCGCGCTCGGTGAATTTCACAGCGTTTCCGACCAGATTCAGGATCACCTGCCGCAATCGGGCTGCATCGCCGGCCACAGATTCCGGAACGCCGGCAGCTATCTCACAGCTGAGGCTGAGGCCCTTCTCCAAGGCCTTCGGCCGGAGCGTATTCACAGCGTCTTCGACAGTCTGGCGCAGACTGAGCGGCGCGACTCTAATAGCCAGGTGACCTGCGTCGATCTTTGAGAAGTCCAGGATGTCGTTCAGAATGCCGAGCAACGAGACCGCCGATACCTGAGTGAGGCGCATGTACTCCTGCTGCTCCTCGTTTAGCGGTGTGTCCATCATGAGCGAAGTCATGCCGAGCACGCCATTCATGGGGGTTCGAATCTCGTGGCTCACATTGGCCACGAACTCGCTGCGCGCGCGGCTGGCCACCTCCGCGCGTTCCTTGGCGGCGTCCAGTTCGTCGATCATGCTCAGCAACTGCTGGTTTGTGTCCTCCAGTTTCCGGGTGCGTTCCGTCACCCGCGCCTCCAACTGGCGGTTTCGGCGGACCAGACGACGAAGGCGCAGACGGTGGATAGTCCACGTCAACAACGCCGCGGTGGTCAGGCATGCCAGCACGAACCAGATCGTCTGATAGAAGTACGGCTTCAGGCGGACGTGCGCCGACGCGGCCGTTTCGCTCCAAACGCCGTCGTTATTGGCGGCCATTACCTGGAATTCGTAATCGCCGGGCGGAAGCGCGGTGTAGAACGCCTCGCGACGGCTGCCGCTCTCCACCCAATCCGGCTGGTACGGCAGGAGCCGGTACCGGTAGCGGACCTTTTCCGGCGCCGCCAGACTCAAGCCGACAAACCGCCATTCCAGGTTCCGGCTGCCCGCCCGCAACTCGTTCACGGCACGAAGGGCCCTCTCCCGCCCGTTTACCACCACGCTCTCGATCCGCACCGGAGGCGGCAGCGTGTTGTATGCCAGCCGCCTGGGGTCCACCACGGATAGTCCCTTCATCGTGGGGAACCACAGCCGTCCATCCGCGGACCGGCTGCCCGCCGGTTGTCCGCCGTTACATTCCCGGCTATTCAAGCCATCCGCAATGCCAAACGCCAGGGCCCGAATCCCCAGCCGCTCGCCGCCTTTCCTGGCCTTCAGTTCGCTCTTACTCACGCGGAAGATGCCCGAACTGGAGCTCACCCACAAGTAGCCTTCGGCATCCTCCATGATCTTGAAAACGACATCCACCGGGAACCCGGTCCGCGGGGTATAGGCGATGAATTGGCCCAGGTGGAGTCTCGTCATCCCTCCGTCGAAGGAGCCGATCCAGAAATCCCCCTCTGCATCCTCATGAATCGAGAAAACGTGGTTCCCGGCCAGCCCGTCGAGAGTAGTGTAAACCTGAAAGCGTCCGTTCTCCAGCCGGCAAAGCCCCTTCTGCGTACCGACCCACAGACGCCCCTGCCGGTCCTCGTGGAGCACGCGAGCATGGTCACCGGGCAGATCGTTGGCAGCGGTGAACCTGGCAATTTGGCCGTGTTGCATGCGGAACAGTCCGCCACCCATCGTGCCGATCCAGAGGATTCCGGCACGGTCTTCCAGCACGCTCAGCACGGGCTGAGAGGGTAATCCGTCGCGCGCGGTGAATGTCCGGAGATTCCTGAAGTCACCGCCGCCGATCCGGGTGAGTTCACCGCTGTAGCCGCCCGCCCAGATGTTGCCGTGACGGTCTTCGTGCAGAGACCAGATGTCCTCGCTCTGCAGGCCCTGCCGGCGCCCCAGCCGCTCTGGCGCTCCGCCTCCTGGCGGGATGCGCGTGATGCCGCCGCCATTGTGTCCCACCCAAACCGAGCCGTCTCGCGCCACCAGTACGCACTGTTGCAGATTGCCGCCCAGACCATCCGACGTGGTCAGGGTGCGGAAGGAGACGTCCCGCAACCGCCCCAGCCCGCCACCGCTCGCACCGATCCACAAGCTGCCTTCCCGATCCTCGTGCAATGCCGTAACGGCGTCGCTGGCGTTCCTGTCGGGCGAATCCCGGAAACTGAACTTACCTCCGGTCCAGCGCGCCAGTCCGCCGCCGAGCATGCCCACCCAGAGAACGCCGTCGCGATCGCGGGTGAGGGCCCAGACCACCTTCCCTTCGATGCCGCTCTCTCTGATGGCGTCCGCACGGCCATCGCTGCGCAGCCGCGCCAAGCCGCTTCTGGTACCTGCCCAGATGGTCCCGTCCGGGGTTTCGGCGACCGACAGAACGCGCTCGTCGGGCAAGCCTTCCGCGACACCGAGATGCGTGAACCGGCCGTTCTGGTAGCGGTGGAGGCCGCTGTTGGTGCCCACCCAAATGGCACCGCGGCTGTCCTCGAAGATGGTCCGGAAGGTCTCGCCTGTCAAGCCGACCAGCCGGACTTGCCCGTCACGCCAAACGTGCAGGCCCGCTTTGTGTGCACCCAGCCAGACTTCTCCACCTCGACTCGCCCACACGGCCCGCACCGAGGCGCCAGGCGTCAGTGTTGTACTGGACACCGCCTGGAAGGCGCCGCCCGAGACGCGAAACGCCCCCTCAGACGTGCCCACCCAGAGCGTGCCGCTGCGGTCCTTTTTTACGGCCCAAACCAGATTGCTGGTCAGCGCTGGCGTATTGGCTTTGTCGTAGACGCGGAAATCGCGGCCATCAAACCGAACCAGGCCATAATAAGTGGCCAGCCAGAGGTAACCCTCCGAGCCCTGAACGATGGCGTTTATGCTGTAGTGGGGCAGGCCTTCGGCCTCTTCCCATGAGGAGTACTGATAGTGCTTGATGGCTTTGGCGGGATCGAGGGCGCACAAGTGGGCGGGCGCTGCCAACAGGAGTAGCGCGAGGGCGGTCAACTTCGCCGGCCGTCGCATTGTGTCCGTTCGAAGCCGCCTCACCGAGTCTGCTCCCAGGTGCTCAAATCCTGTACGCCGAAGACGCAGTTCAAGCGTTATCCGTAAACGACCGGGTTCTTGTCCAGCCAGTGTTTGTCGCGGGTCTGATTGACCTGTTTCAGCGCCTCTTTGGCGATGGGACCCGTGACATTACGAGAGCCCCAAATTACGCCGCCGCTGAACCCTATCGCCGCGCCCACCAATCCACCAGCGAGTGCGGTTTTTGCCGACTTCCGCTCGTCGGTCATGTAGGCCACCAGGGCGCCGACGCAGGCGCCGATGACCGCCGGCTGCCAGGAATCTTTCGCCGCCCGCGAGAGCTCAGACACTCCGTCCGCCGCCAGCACGTCGTGGCGGGCCGAGTCCGCGCCCTTCAGCGCCGAACTCGCCAATTCCTTGCCGTACTCCAGGTTCTCTTTCAGCCAGTTTTGATTGCTCATGACAGTATGACTCTACATCCATCATATCGGGTTCTTCCGCCGAAACTTCATATCTGGTTATCTCAATCTCTCAAATCCCCAGCGCCTCAACAGCCCGCAGGATCGTCGATAATGAAGGCTACGCCACAACAAATGCATACTGAACCACACTCCGGCCAGACGGCGCCAGAGAGCCGCGCCGCGCGCATTCTCCGCGAGGTATTCGAGTCCGGCCGCCCGCTCACTTACCTGCTGACGTCGGAGGAGCAGCGTGCCGGCGACGTGCTGCGCGAAGCCGCCCTGCACTTGGCTGCCACCCACCCGGTACCCGTCTGGACCTGGAGTCTCACCCGCGGGCTTCACCGTGACGGTGTGCACGCCGAGGCCGGCACCCACGATCCGCACCAGGCCCTGGACTTCATCGCCTCCCATAGGGAGGCGGCCATCTTCCATTTGAAGGATTTCCACGAGCCGCTGCGCGAATCGGCCAGCATCCGCCGCCGATTTCGGGATCTGTATGAGTCCTGCCGGGGCCAGCGGAAGTTCGTTGTCATCAGTTCCCCGGTGCGGGCCATCCCCGAAGAGCTTGAACGCAGCGTTCTGTTCCTGGAGCTCCGTCCGCCGGACATCGTGGAACTCGTCGAATTCCTGCGGCGGGAGAGCGGCCAGACCGATCCAGAGGTTCTGCAGCCGCTGGCGGCGGCATTGCTGGGGCTGACTCTGGACGAAGCGCAATATGCACTCAACCGCGCCATCGCCGTGCATGGCGGCCTGACGCTGGAGGCTCGGCCTGCCTTGTTGGAGGAGAAGCGGCTGCTGATCAATCGCACCGGCTATCTGGAGTTCATGTCCGATGGAACCACGATGGGCGAGATCGGCGGACTGGAGGGCATCAAGAAGTGGCTGCTGGAGCGCCGTAAGCTCTTTCAGATGAGCGAGGAGTTGAGTGCCGAGCTGGTGCCGAAGGGCGTGCTGCTGATGGGTATTCCGGGTTGCGGCAAGAGCCTGTCGGTGAAGGCCATCTCGTCCTATCTGCAACTGCCGCTTTACCGCATCGATATGATCGAGATCTTCTCCGGCCGTCACGGTAAGCCGGAAGGCGCGTTCGTGAGGGCGTGCAAGATGATGGAGGACATGGCGCCGGCGGTGCTCTGGTTTGACGAAATCGAGATGGGTATTACGTCCACCGGATCGGGCGACGAGCAGGGCCGGATCTTCGCATTCTTCCTGACTTGGATGCAGGAAAAGACGCGCGGCCTGTTCGTGGCCGCCACGGCCAACCGCATCGATCTGCTGCCGGCCGAGATGATCCGTAAGGGCCGCTTTGACGAGGTGTTCTTCGTGGATCTGCCGGTGGACGAAGAGCGGATGGAGATCTTCCAGATCCATCTAAAGCGGCGCGGCGTCGATGTGACGGGCATCAACTTCGAGCAGTTGAAATCCTTCACAGTGGGGTGGAGTGGCGCCGAGATCGAACAATGCGTGGTTTCCGCCATCCTGAAGGCGCGGCTAGCCGAACAGCCTGTCACAGGCCAGGATCTGATCAACGTCGCCGTCAAGACGGTGCCGCTGTCGCGCACGATGAGCGAGCAGATCGACCACATTCGCAGCTGGGCGTTTGAGCGGGCGGTACGGGCCTCTCCTCGCGCGCTGGGCAGGTAGTTTGGGCGAGGGCCGCGCGGCCCTCGTTTACCGTGTGTGCCACGCCCCAAGGCTTGGTTGATGTCTCAGATGGTCGAGATGAGCCTGAGGAGAGCCGATGGACCGGCGTGTCCATCGCTGGTGGTGTCATTCCGGCTTCACGCCAAGTGCAGGGATTGGCCGATGGCGCGGAGCGGCAGCCGGGTGGCGGCGGAAGCGCCGGCGGCGTTGACGATGCGGTGGATTGGTTCGTGGGACGGTTCCTGGCTCAGGTGGAAGGTATTGAAGTGGACGGGCAGGATGAGGTCGGCGCGGGCGTCGTTGGCCATGTGCCAGGCTTGCTCGGGACTGCAGTGGTAGCGGATCCAGGGGTTGTAGGCGCCGATGGGCATGAGGGCGAGTTCAGCTCCTCCGACCTGTCGGAAGAGATCGGTGTTGGCGGTGTCGCCGGCGAAGAGGACGCGGCGCTTTCCGATCTGGATGACGTAACCGTTGTAGCCGCGCCAGGTGTCTGTGCGCATGCGGGCGCCCCAGTGATTGACCTGGAGGCCGCGAATGGTGGCGGGGCCGACGCGGATTTCCTCCCCCCAGCCTATCTCCTGGACACGTTTATAACGTGGGACACGGAGTAGATCCGAGGTAGCCCTGGCGGTCACGACTTCCTGGTTGGGCTTCTCCAGCGCGCGGAGGGTGGGGATGTCGAAGTGATCCATGTGGGCGTGGGACAGCAGGATCAGGTCCGGCTTTGGGACGGATTCGAGTTCGAGGGCGGGTTCGACCAGGCGCTTCATGCCGAGGGTGAGTGGGCCGAGGTTGAGGCCGATCCAGCGGCTGAAGACGGGGTCCGTGAGGATGGTGTAGCCGTCGATTTTGAGGTAGACGGTGGCGTGGCCGAGCCAGGCGGCGTGAATGCCGGTATTGGGCCAGGCGGCGACATCGGGGCGGTGGGGCGCGGGGAGGATGGGGTGGCCGAACTCGCTGGCGTACTGGCGCCAGAACATGGGGGCTGCGTTATAGATGAGGCCGGCTCCGACGCCGGCGGCGCCGACGCCCACCCCTGCCAGCCATCTGCGCCGCGCGATGCGGCGTGGAGCGGGCGCGGTTTCAGTAGGCACCGAAGCGTTCCTCCCGCCACGGATCGCCGTTCATGTGGTAGCCGTTGCGCTCCCAGAAGCCGGCCTTGTCGTCTTCGGTGAACTCGATGCCGCCCACCCATTTCGCGCTTTTCCATGCGTAGAGGAGGGGTACGATGAGGCGGGCCGGGGCGCCGTGTTCGAGCGTGAGGGGTTCGCCGTCGTGGTGAGTGGCGATGAGGGCATCTTCGGAGAGGAACATATCGAGAGGTAGATTGGTAGTCCAGCCGTGATCGTAGCCGTGTATCAATACATACCTGGCGCGGGGCGATATTGTTCCAGCCAGTTTCACGAGCTCGCGGGTGGCGACGCCTTCCCAGAGATTGCCGAGCCGGCTCCATCGGGTGACGCAGTGAAAATCGCTGAAGACCTTGACCCTGGGCAGGGAGGTGAATTGATCCCAGGTGAGGGAGGCTTCTTTTTCGACCAGGCCGAAGAGCTCGATGCGCCATTTGGTCATGTCGATGCGGGGGGGGCCGCTGGCGTCGAGGACGGGCCACTTGCGGGTACGGCTTTGGCCTGGCGGGATCCGCTGGGCGCGATGGGTGTCCGGGCTGACGATGACGCCAGAGCCGAGACCGCGCTGCATCGGCGCCGGCAACTGGC
>CAYVDY010000080.1:10777-16962 GCA_964450255.1 uncultured Candidatus Solibacter sp.
TATTTCTTCAGCTCGAGATCGAACATTATCCACAACTCCAGTGAGAGAAAAAGCGTACTGGCGGCACTACAGACACGACGAGTGTCATGAGTAAGACGAGAGTCCACACCTTCTTATGGATGCTGGTGCTGGCCGCGGGATTCGCGGTTGGCAAAGATCCCGGCGCTCCGGCGGAGTATTTGGGTGGCACGCTGGCGACAGTGGAGACCGGCGCGGGCGGAAGTCTGCGGACCAACGACCCGATCTCGCTGGTGTTTCTGACCAAGAAGAACGCGGTGCGCGTGCCGTACGAGCGAATCAATTTAGTGGAGTACGGACAAAAGGTCGACCGTCGCCTGATGGAGGCGATACTGCTGTCGCCGATGATGATTCTGAGCAAGAAGCGGGCGCACTACGTGACGGTCGGGTTTGAGACCGAGGATGGGAAACAGCAGGCCATGTTGTTTCGCGTGGACAAGGGGTCGATTCGGGCGGTACTGGTGAGTCTGGAGGCGCGGACGGGGCGGAAGGTGACGTTCATGGACGAAGAAGCGCGGAAGGCGGGCAAGGGATGACGCGGCTGCTGCTGTGTATGGTGTTTTGTGTCGTGCCGGCGTGCGCGCAAGTGGCGGAGGATCTTACAGCTGAACTGTTGGGGTTAAAGCGGGTATTCATCGATAAGTTCGGGGGCGGCGAGGGGTCGGCACAGTTGCGGGACATGGTGATTGCGAGTCTGCAGCGGGCTCGGTTGTTTGTAGTTACTGAGAATGCGGACCGGGCGGATGCGGTGTTGCGGGGCTCCGGGGAGGATTTGGCGTTTACGGACCTATTTCAGAGCGGCGAAGCGGCGGGGGCGAGGGGCAACGTTTCGGCGGGGCGGGGAACTTCGGCGAGGAACCGGGATTTCCTGTCATTGGGGTCGGGCGTAAGCGAGAACGAATCGACCCGGATTCAGGAACGGAAACATGAGGCAGCGGCTTCAGTCCGGCTCGTAAACAAAGAAGGGGACGTGATTTGGTCGACGACGCAGGAGAGCCAGGGGGCGAAGATGCGGTCGGCCAGCGCGGATGTGGCGGACAAGATCACTCGGCAACTGGTGCAGGACTACGAGCGGGCAAAGGCGCGGCGGGGGCCGGAGGCAGGTGGATTGACTCCGCAGGGTACTCCGTTGCCGAGGGGGCAATGAGGATGCGGCTGGCGGGACGGAGGGGGCGGGGCCTCCGCGCTGACGCGAGCCCATTCAGCGAGCGGCGGAGAGGCGAGAGATCCGGTTGGCCCTCGGTGATTTGGGCGGTGACCGGGTCGTAAGCGAGCGCCGGTCAGGCAGCGGCGATGGAGGTTGCGGGCAATCGCAGGGGGGGGAGGCCGTCTACCACAGGGTACTGCAGGATTGAGTTAGGATTGCGGTTTGGCGGGCTGCGGCGTGCGCGGGGTAATGGCGGTGGGGTGAACCGCCGATAGAGAAACCGTCTGAGAGAGCCCCTTGCTTCCGGCCCCGGTTGACAACCGGGTACGGGAAAGTGCTGCAAGAGCATGATATGCTGAGGGTTCCTAGCGATGCCGCGATTACTGAACAAGAGACATTCAGCCGTCGATGTCGAAACCGGACGTCATCTGCCTTGGAAGGCGCACCGCCTTCGGGGCGCGGTGACGTTGGAAGAGATCGTTGATGCCACCAAGATCAGCAAGCGCTTTCTGGAAGCGATTGAGAGCGGGGAGTACTGTGAACTGCCTGGCGGGGTATTCACGACAAGCTACATCCGGCAATATGCGGAGCAGATTGGCTTCGACAGCGGGGAGATCTTGCGGCATCAGGGTGGAGGAGTCAGGGGTCCGGCGGCGGGCAGCGGGGACGAGGGAGTGCGGTGGATAGGTGGGATGAGTGCCCGGGGACTGGAAAAAGGCTGAAGCGGGCTGGAAGTTGGCCGATGAGGGGATTGGAAACAAAATCCAAATAAAAGTTTAAGGGTGCATGGGTGTCGATCCGATAAGGGGATTGAGGAACCGGTGGGGTCTGGCTGCGGGCCGGAGCCGGGAAACACTGAGATGCGCTTAGAAGACAACTATATGTCGGGAATCGGAGCCTCAGGGCTGAACCGTGCGCAGGCGGCGGACGGGATAGAACGAAAAGCGGGTAAGAGCGTCAACGGCGCTACGCCGACGGCCGGCACTGACGAAGTGGCGCTATCGACGCTGACGGAGCGATTGCAGGGACTTTCGGCTCAACTGGAAGCGGCGGGCGATGGATCGGTGGAGCGGGAAGCGAAACTGAATGAATTGTCGGCGCTGGTAGAGAGTGGAGAGTATGCCTCCGACGTGGATGAGCTGAGTGGGAAGCTGATTGACGCGATGCAGGCGGACAAGCCTTAGAGCCATTTAAGGGGAGGCGCGCTCGATGAGAGAAGCGAGTGGCGAGCGCCTGCTATGGCGAGCGATGGAGCGGCTGGACGCGGCGGAGCGTCAGTTGCTGAAACCCGAGCCGTCCGGTCTCGGGGTACTGCAGGAAAATCTGGAAGAGTGCTGGCGTGAGCTCTGCGCGGTGGGGTTGGCGGTGCGAGCGGGCGCTGGCGCATCGGGCTGGCGGACGGAACTGGAAGAGGTGCGCGGGCGGGTGAGCCATCTGGCGATGTTGCTGGATCATGCGTGGAGCATGGTGAGCGGCTGTCAAATGGAGAGCGAAGGCGTGTATCGGAAGGACGGGAGTGCTGCGGCAGCGGGCCGGGGTTTGGCGCGCCGGCTGGACGAGGAAGGCTGACACATGGGCAATCTGATGGTTTCGCTGCGCAACGCGAGCGGAGCGATGAAGGTGTTTGAGCGGGGCATTGGGGTAGTGCAGAGCAATGTCTCGAACATATCGACGCCGGGCTACGCGAAGCAGCGGCAGGCTCTGGAGGCGATGCGGGTGGATTTGGACCGCGGGTTGCCGGGCGGGGTGACTTCGACGGGCACGCTGGATTCGCGGAGTTCATACATGGACAACACGGTACGGCGGCGTCTGGAGAGCTGGGGTAGCGCGGACGAGCGGACGCAGCAGTTGGAGCGGCTGGAGCCGGTACTGGACATCAGCAGCGAATCGGGGCTATTGTCGGCGATCAACAAGATGATGCAGGCGGTATCGGCGACGGCGGTGGCTCCGAACGATGGGGCGGCGCGGCAGGTTGTACTGGACCGTGCGGGTGAACTGGCGCGCGGGTTCAACGCGGCATCGGAGGGGCTGGCGGAGGTTTGGTCGGCGTCTGAGCTGTCGTTTGCCAGTGGGGTAACGAAGGTGAACGAACTGGTGGGACGCATCGCGGAGGTCAACCGGGAGATGCGCGCCGACTACACGGCGCAGCTTGATCCGGGTTTGCAGGCAAAACTGCACAATGCGCTGGAAGACCTGTCGGAGATGGTGGACTCGACGGTTCTGTATGCCGAGGATGGCAGTGCGAACGTTTACATCGGCGGGCAGTCGTTGCTGGTAATCGGGGAGAGAGAGTATCCATTGACGGCCGACATTGCGGGGCACCAATCGCGGGTGCTGGGCAGCGACGGGACCGCCATCAGCGGCCAGATCGGCGGTGGGCGGCTGGAATCGCTGTTGGAGTTGAACAACACCGTGTTTCCGGCGCACCATGCGAGCTTGAACCGATTGGCCGCGGCGGTGGCGGACAGCGTGAACGGCGTGCTGGCAGGCGGCGTGGACTTGAACGGGCAAGTCCCATTGCAGAATCTATTTGCCTACAACGCAGCGCTGGGCAGTGCGCGAACGATGCAGACCAACGCCCTGTCGCCGGATGAGCTGGCGCTGGCGGCTGCGGCGGCGCCTGGCGGCAATGCCGGGTCGCTGCAACTGGAGGCGCTGTTTCGAGGGAAGAACATCGACGGCATCACGTATCCGCAGTTTTACGGCAATATGGCGGCTGAGGCCGGGCGGCAGTTGTCTGGAGCACGGCAGAGTCTGGGGGCGCAGGAGCAACTGACGGCACAGGCGAGGGAGATGCGGGATGAGCTGCAGAAGGTGAACCTGGATGAGGAAGCAATTGTACTGCTGGAATTCCAGCGGGCCTATCAGGCGTCGGCGCAGCTGATCCAGACGATCAACGAGATGACCGAGACGACGATCAATATGATCCGGTAAGGCGGGGCAGGGGGAGGCCGTGATGATCAGGAACCTGGATGCAGCGAATGATCGCTTTCTGACCGATCTGCGATCGGTCTCGGTCCAGATGGACCGGGCTCAGCGTGAGATTGGGAGCGGGAAGCGGGTGACGGTGGCTTCGGATGACCCAGACGCACTGGCGAATCTGATGCAGGCGCACACGAGCATCGCGCGCCTGGACCAGACGAAGACGAATCTGAGCCGGGTGCAGACGGAAGTGGATGCGGCCGAGGGGGCGCTGCAGAACAGCGTGAAGTTGATGGACCGGGTGCGGACGCTGGGGATGACCGGGGCCAGCAACATGCAGACGGCGGAGACGCGAAAGAGCATTGCGGGGGAGCTTGGGTCGATTATTGAGCGCATGGTGGGTATCGCCAACACGGAAGTGGGTGGGCGGTTCATCTTCGCGGGCGACAGCGATCAGGGGCCGGCGTTTCTGTATGACGCAGCGCAAGTGCCGGTATGGGGCGGCTATCTGGGCACGGCGGCGACGCGCCGGGCGATGCACCCGACGGGCGTGACTTTCGGCATATCGCAGGATGGGGGGCAGATCTTCAACAACGCCGATCCGGCGAAGAATGTCTTTCAGTCGATTGAGACTCTGCGGGCGGCGCTGCTTTCCAACGATGAGGCGGCCATGACGGCGGCGCTGGCGCCATTGGCGGGAATCTCCACGCAGCTGAACATGGCGTTGTCGTTCTACGGGACGGTGCAGAGCCAGTTAGCCGAAGCGACCGATACGACGGCCAAGCTCAAGCTGAGAATTGAAACGGAGAGGTCCACGCTGGAGGACGCTGACGTGACCGAGGCGATTGTGGAGTTGCAGCAGTTGAAGTTCACGCAGGAGGCGGCGATGCAGGTGCGAAGCGCGGTGCCGAGAACGAGTCTGTTCGATTATCTGGGGTGAAGCTATACGCGCCAGCTGATGAGTTTGGGCTCGGTCATTTCCTCGATGGCGTAGCGCGGGCCTTCGCGGCCGGTGCCGCTCAGTTTCACTCCGCCGTAGGGCATTTGATCGGCGCGGAATTGAGGAACGTCGTTGATGAGGAAGCCGCCTACCTCGACTGCATGAGCGGCGCGGAAGGCTCTTTCTAAATCGCGGGTAAAGATGCCGGCCTGGAGGCCGAAGTCGGAGTCGTTGACCCGGGCGATGGCGGCGTCGAGTGAGGAGTAGGGCTCGATGCAGGCGACGGGGCCGAAGGCTTCCTGGCGCTGGAGAGCGGAGTTGTGCGGGACGCTGGTGAGCACGATGGGCGGGAGGGTGGCGCCGGCGCGGGTACTGGACTGGACGGCGACGGCACCGTCCGGGAGGGGCGAGCGGACCCAGGATTCGACGCGGATGGCTTCGGCTTCGGTGATGAGTGAGCTGACGTCGGTGGTGGGGTCGAGGGGGTGGCCGATGCGCAGGGCGCCGGCGGCGGCGGCAAAGCGCTGGGTAAACTCCTCCACGACGCGGGCGTGGACGAAGATGCGTTGGATGGAGATGCAGACTTGGCCGGAGTGGGCGTAGGCGCCGGGGACGGCGCGGGCGATGCATTCGGTGAGGTCCGCGTCGTCTTCCACGATCAGAGAAGAGTTATTGCCAAGTTCGAGGGTGACGCGCTTGAGTCCGGCGCGGGCGCGGATGCGGAGGCCGACTTCGGCGCTGCCTGTGAAGGTGATCATGCGGACGGCATGGTGTTCGACGAGGAAGTCGCCGATGGCGGCGCCGGAGCCGGTAACGACATTCAGGGCTCCATCGGGCAGTCCGCAGTGGCTGAGCAGGTGCGCCAGTTTCACGGCAGTGACGGGCGTGGCGGAGGCGGGCTTGTGGACGACGCTATTGCCGGCGGCGAGGGCGGGGCCGATTTTGTGGACGGAGAGGTTGAGGGGGAAGTTGAAGGGCGTGATGGCGGCGATGACGCCGAGGGGTTCGCGGACGGTGAGAGCCATGCGGCCCTGGCCGGCGGCGGAGGCGTCCATGGGGACGACTTCGCCCACGAGGCGGTGCGCCTCCTCTGAAGAGAAGAGAAGCGTGTTGGCGGCGCGCTCCACTTCGAGGAGCGCTTCGCGCAGCGGCTTGCCG
>CAYVDY010000081.1:0-16755 GCA_964450255.1 uncultured Candidatus Solibacter sp.
GCACTCGTAAGACACGGCGTCATCTCACCGGAAGACCTCGATCTCATGGAGTTCGTCGACGATCCGCACGTGGCGCTCGACAACCTCAAGGACTTCCTGATGCGGCACTATCTCCAGCCGTACCAGGTGCGCGCGGCCGAAGAACTGCCGGACATCGCTAAGTCGCGTATCTGAAGTGGTCCAGGATTCGCTAACCTGAATCCGAATGCTCTCCGCTTGGCGACATCACCTCCGCAACCTGGGTTGGGTGGAACGGCTGCTGGCTGTCTTCCTCATCCTCACGGCGGCTGCCTACGTTCTGAATTGGTCCGCAGGTACGCAACTGTTCCTGCAGATCATGACGAGCATCTTCGGCCTGGCGTTCTGCTGGAAGCTCTGCCTTCGATTCGTGAGGCAGGCCATCTGGCGGCTGCGCAACCGGCTGATCGTCGCCTATCTCTTCATCGCCGTCGTACCCATCCTGCTGCTGGCGCTGCTCGCAGCCAGTAGCGTCTGGATGATCTCGGGCCAGATCGCGGCCTACCTGCTGAACGTGGAGATGGACCGCCGCGTGGCCTCGCTGCGCCAGACCGCCAGTTCTCTTGCCCGCGTGCCGCCGCCACAGCGGGCCGAGGCGGTGCGCCGCGCCGGCTTCGTATTCAGAGATCGCTTCCCCGGCCTCGAGATCCTGGTCCACGACATCGACGGCAAGGAAGTCCACTATCCCGAGGACTCGACGCTCACCGTCCCGCCGTCCGGCCATTCCGAAAACGCAGGCGTCGTCATCCGGCAGAAGATCTTCCATCTCTGGGCCCACGCCGGCGGCCCTCGGTCCGAAGTGGTCGTGTTGGCGCCCATCACCCGCACCCTGCTGCAGGGACTCGTCCCTCGCATGGGTAACATCGTGCTCCAGCCTATCGGAGTCCAGCCCGGCGAAGCTCGCGACCTCGATTTCCGCCTCCACCCGCCAGTACCTGGCGAAGTGGTCGACGCGGCCACGGCAGCATCCACCTTCGTCCCCCAGCCCGTCAACTTCTTCGACGTTCCTCTGAAATGGGGCGTCCGCCTCTCGGTGCCGATGTGGGAGAAGCCCACTGAAGTGAAGACGATCTTCCTCGGTGCGGTGACGCGCGTCTCAGGCCCGCTCGGCATCGTGTTCGGTATCGACACCAACAGCGGACTGCCGTCCATGGTCGGCGCCTTCACGCTCGTGGTCCTGCTTTTCATCAGCGTCGAGATCGTCTCAGCCTGGGTCGGTATCTCGCTCTCCCGCACCATCACGTCAGCCGTGCACGATCTCTACGAAGCCACCGTCCGCATTCGCCAGGGCGACCTCACCCATCGCATTCAAGTCAACGGCAACGACCAGTTGGCGGAACTGGGCACCTCGTTCAACATCATGTCCGGCAATCTGGAGCGCCTGCTGGCCGGCGAGAAAGAGCGCCAGCGCATGCAGGCCGAACTGGAAATCGCCAGCGAGGTGCAGTCGCAGTTGCACCCCAAGCTGCTGCCCGAACTGGGCGGCCTACGCGTCACCTCCATCTGCAACGCGGCTCGCATGGTGTCTGGGGACTACTTCGATTACCAGGCCATCGGGGACACGCGCCTCGCCGTTTGCCTGGGCGACGTCGCTGGCAAAGGCATCTCGGCCGCGCTACTCATGGCAACACTCCAATCGGCCATGCGCAGCCAGTTGCGGCACTGCATGGAATCCTCCGATCACGTCCTGTCCACTGCCCGCCTCGTCTCCAATCTCAATCAGCAACTCTACGCATCCACGGCGCCGGAGAAGTACGCTACGTTTTTCTTCAGTCTCTACGACGACCTCACCGGCATGCTCACCTACACCAACGCCGGCCATTTGTCGCCGTTCCTCGTGCGCGGCGGCAAAGCCATTCCGCTGGATTCCACCGGCATGGTGGTGGGCGCATTTCCCTTCGCAAAGTACGGCGAAGTCAGTATTCAGCTCGAAAGCGGTGACCTCCTGGTCTGCTACACCGACGGCATCACTGAGCCCGAAAACCCCTACGGCGAAGACTACGGCGAAGAACGCCTCATCCAGTTGCTGCTGCAGAATGCCGAGAAGGACGCAGCCGAGATCGCCGACCTCGTGGTGGCCGACGTCACGCGCTGGACTGGCGCGTCGGAGCTTCAGGACGACATGACGATGCTGCTGGCACGGAAGCTATAACCCGATGTACCCGCAGACCAAGCGTATTATGATCTTTGTTGCCGCCATTGCGGCAACCCTCGCCATCGGCACCCTGGGTTACGTCGTATTCGCCGACTATCCCTGGTTCGACGCATTCTATATGGCCGGGATCACGATGACCACCGTCGGATACGCTGAGATTCGGCCTTTGGGTCACGCCGGCCGAGTCTTTAATTCCGTCTTCATGATTCTGAGCGCCAGCATGCTGCTCATGTCTATTGGCGTCGTGACCCAGACCGTACTCGAGCTGCAATTTGGCAACCTTCTGGAAAAACGCCGTGGAAAGAAAATGATCTCCAATCTCAAGAACCACTTCATCATCTGCGGCTTCGGACGCGTGGGGCGCGGCGCTGCGTCCGAACTGAAGCAGGCAGGCGTACCTCTCGTCGTGATCGACCGTCGCGAAGATCGCGTGGATTGGGCTATGCGCAGCGGCTACCTCGCCTGTCTCGGAGATTCCACCCGCGACGAGATTCTCAAGGAAGTCCAGATCCACACCGCCGTAGGCCTCATTGCCGCGCTCGCCACTGACGCCGACAACCTCTTCGCCGTCATCTCCGCCAAGACTCTGAATTCGCGAATTCGCGTGGCAGCGCGCGCCGCGGAAGAGGAAGCGGAACGCAAGATGCGCCAGGTCGGCGCGGATTCCGTCTTCGCTCCCTACGTCATGACGGGTACTCGCCTCGCCCAATCGCTTCTCAAACCGCACGTCCACCAGTTCCTGGATTTCGCGACCACTTCCATCGGCCTGAACGTGCGAATTGAGCAATTGGAGGTCTCCGTCCGCAGCGACCTCCAGGGCCGCTCCCTGGCGGACTCCAAAATCCGCAGCGAGCTGAAGGTCATCGTGCTCGCCATCAGGCGCGCCAACGGCACCATGCTCTTCAATCCGCCTGCCGATGCGGTGATCGAAACCAGTGACTACCTCATTGTGATGGGCGAGCCCGATCCGCTGCGTCGGCTGGAGGCCCGCGTCGCAGGAGGTGCGGCATGAAAGTCCTGACGGCGGAACAGATGCGCGACGTCGACCTCCGTACCATCGAGGCGGGTATCCCGGGCCTGATCCTGATGGAGAACGCCGGCTGCCGCTTCGTCGAGTTTCTCGAGAGTCATTACTCGCCGCTCGCCTCGCAGCGCATTGTCGTCATCTGCGGCAAAGGCAACAACGGCGGCGACGGGCTGGTGATCGCCCGCCAGTTGAAGCTGCGGCACAACCCGCCGTCGCTGGACGTCGTGCTGGCCGCGCCGCCTGAGGAGTTCGCCGGCGACGCCCTCGCAAACTGGCGGATGCTGCAGGCCACGGGCGTAACTGTGTCATCAGAGATCGCCCCGCGCCTGCGTGCCGCTACGTTGGTTATCGATGCGTTGCTGGGCACAGGCTTCACCGGCCCGGCGCGCGGTTCAGCCGCGGAACTGATTCGGGAGATGAATCACGGCTTCCCCGGCGCCCATGTGGTCGCCGTCGACATGCCGTCAGGCCTCAGCGAAGATGGCGAATCCGTCCGCGCGCGCCACACCGTGACCTTCACCGCTCCGAAGACGGTGCAGGTTCTTCCGCCAACCTGCGACCGTGTGGGCGAACTGCATGTCGTTCCCATCGGCACCCCGCCCGCCCTGCTCGAACTGGACAAACAGTTATGGCTGGAACTCCTCGAACCCGCCATGCTGCGCCGCCTTTTCGAACCGCGCCCCCGAGGCGCGCACAAGGGCAGCTTCGGCCACGTACTTGTCACCGGCGGCGCCCCAGGCAAGGGGGGCGCCGCGGCGATGTCCGGGCTAGCCGCGCTGAAGATCGGCGCGGGCCTGGTCACCGTCGCAACATCGGAGGACGAACGCCGCACCGTTACCGCCCTGGCGCCGGAACTGATGACCCAGGCAATCGGCGACGATCCGGGCGGTAAAGACGTTCTCGCCATCGGGCCGGGCCTGGGCCGCGAGCCGGAGATGGCCGCCATGGCCCAACGCCTCTTCGCCCAGTCCGCCCTGCCCATGGTGATCGACGCGGATGGACTCAACGCGCTGGCCGGTACTTCGTTCCTCGGACCCGGCCCGTTCCGCGTCCTCACACCGCACCCGGGTGAGATGGCGCGCCTGGCCGGTTGCACCACCACCGACATTCAGGCAGATCGCGTTGGCGTGGCTCGCCGCTTCGCCATGGAGCGCCGCGTCGTGCTGGTGCTCAAGGGCCAGCGCACGCTGATCGCCACGCCGGAGGGCCGCGTCTTCATCAATCCCACCGGCTCGCCCGCCATGGCGACCGCCGGCTCCGGTGACATCCTAACGGGCCTCATCGCCGGTTTGCTCGCGCAGTGGCCGGACCGCCGCGAGCGCGCCGTCCTGGCTGCGGTGTGGCTTCACGGCCGGGCCGGCGAACTGGGCGTCATCGCCGGAACGGAGTTCACACTGATCGCCACCGACATCCTGCGCTACCTCCCCATGGCAATCCGCGAGCTCCAGCAATGACCGTCCCCGCCCGCATTTACATCACCGCAACCGAGGACGAAACCATCGCTCTCGGCGCCCAACTGGCCGCCACCTGGCCCCGTCCCGCCGTCGTCCTCCTCATCGGCAACCTCGGCGCCGGCAAAACCACTATGGCCAAAGGCATCGCGGAAGGCCTCGGCATCGCCCGCGCCGATGACGTCACCAGCCCCACCTTCCCTCTGATCCACGAATACGGCGACAGCGGCGAGCTCTTCCACATCGATCTTTACCGCCTCGACACCGCCGCCGAAGTCGAATCCCTGGGCCTGGACGAGATTTTCAGCCGCCGCGCCGTCGTCCTGCTGGAATGGGCGGAGCGCTTCCCCGCCCTTCTGCCGCGAGAGCGAATCGAGATCCGTATTGAAGCGCGGGATGATGAATCCCGCGTCGTCACTGTCACTGAGCTAACGTAGATTCAATGCCGCAAACCAATAGCGAACGGAAACCGCAGATCGCGCTCCTGTTCCTGGCGGGCATCGCCGTCTGGTTCATCTACGTCCTGATGAAGCCGTTTCTCGAGCCGATCTTCTTCGCCGTGGTTCTCGCTATAGCCGCCAGCCCGCTGCACCGGCGGTTGTCACATCGGGTCCGCTCCAATGGACTGGCCGCGCTGGTAACCTCCGTCGTCCTGCTGATCGTGGTGCTCTTGCCGCTGTGGGCACTGGGCGTGACCATTCTGCGGGAGGCGCATGACGCGTACGCCGAACTCGCCCGGCAGAGTGCCCAAGGCGGCGGCTGGAGCGCCTGGCTTGGGCATTACTTCGATCCTCCAATCCAATGGCTCGCTGACAAAACGGGAATGCCGGCCCCTACCGTGCACCAACTGGTGCTGGAAAAGGCTCAGTCGTACACGACCGCTTTCATCACCTGGGGCGGATCGCTGCTCGGCAACATCACGGCCACGCTGGGTAACGCCATCCTCAGCTTCATCATCATGATCTTCATCATCGCCAAGGGCGCCTCGATTCGCAGGGGCCTGATGACCTGGTTGCCTCTACCCCGCCATCGCACGGCCGAACTGTGGACCACCATTTCGGAGTCGATCATCGCCAACGTCTATGGCATTGCCGCGGTCGGAGCCGCCCAGGGTTTTCTGGTCGGCATCGGATTCTGGATCGCCGGGCTCCCCGCCCCAATCATGTGGGGCGCCATCTCCGGCGTGAGCTCACTGGTGCCCATCGTCGGCCCCGCGCTGATCTGGGGGCCGGGCGTGCTGATTCTGCTGTTCCACGGCACCTGGGGAAAGGCCCTGTTTCTCGCTCTCTGGGGCGTGCTTGCCGTCGGCACGGCCGACAACGTCCTTCGCCCCTGGGTACTCAGCGGGCGAACGGAACTGAACACGCTGGTGCTTTTCTTCGCGCTGATGGGCGGCGTGCAGGCGTTCGGCTTCATCGGCATCTTTGCCGGTCCCGTCATCTTCTCCGTGGCGATCTCCGTCTTCCGCATCCTGCGCGAGGAGTACCTGGCCGAGCCGGAGCCGCGGGCCGAGACCTGAATCTACTGCTTCTTCTCCGGCGGCTTCTCGTCTTTGCGGTACAACGTAGGCTTCTTCTTGCCCGCCGGGACGCCTGTCTTTTCCGCCTCGATCTTCGCCTGTTCCTTCTTGATCTCTTCCTTGCGCTCCGGCGCCACCATCGCCTCGCGCTCCTTACGGATATCCACTTCCCGCGCCTCCACGTCGCGCGTGCGGGTCTTCAGGTCCTGCTCGCTGGTCTCCGCGCTGTCGCGCGTGGTGTCGATCGCCTGCTCCAGGGCGAATTGGAACCGCGACTTGTCCGGTGCGTCCATCTCGCCGAACTTCTCCAGCTTCGCCAGCATCTCGCGCTCCGTCTTGGCCACCTCCCCCATCGTCGTGATCGGCTTCTGGCGCTTGATCGCATTGTCGATGTAGGTGTCGATCGCCTCGATGATCTGGGCGTATTGCTCCAGCAGATCGTGGATCATTCCGCTGCGGCCCGTCTTCGGCTTCGCCATCAACTGCTCCAGTTGATCGATCCGCTGCTGCGCGAACCGCAGATAGAGTTGCAGACGCAGATCCGGCTCCTGCACTTCGCGGATCTGGTCCGCTTCATCCGTGTTGAGAAAGTCCTTTTGCGCCAGCAACGGCGTGCAAAGAACCACCAGCATCAGCAGGTATCGCATCGGCCCCTCCCTCACTTGCCGCTCATCGCGCCCAGCAGATACTCCTCGTGCGTCACCTCTGCCCGGTCCCGCACCTTCTCTGCCGCCGGCCGGTCGTCCACTCCCAGGGCCAGCACCAGATCCTTCAGAATCCGCAGGATCTCCATTGTCTTCAACTCACCTTTCTTGTACTGCTTGGTGAGCTTGTTCGGACGCTTGCCCGTCGCCTGCAGCGACTCCAACGAAAGCACCGACGCGGCTTCCACTTCCTCCAGCATCTTCAGCAGTTCGATCCGGCTCCCGCTGTCCTTCACTAGTTGACGTGCCGCTTTGGTCTGCGTTTCAGCCAATGCCAGCGCAAGTTCGAAACGCTTCAGATGATCCGGCTCCTTACGGATCTCCGCCACGTCAGCGGTAAGCATCGGCGCGGTGCCAAGTATCAGTGCCATCACCGTCACCGTCAGTCGCCAGATCATCGTTTCACTGCCTTCCCCAACACCTTCACTCGCTGCCGGGCCTTGAATTCCTCATCCGGATACTTGCCTTCGCTCACCGCCAGAAATCGCTGGTAACTCTCCAGGGCCGGTTTCGGCTGGTTGGAAGCATCCAGCATGGTCGCCCGAAAGTAATGATACGCCGGTGTCTCACCGTTGAGCGACTTCGCCCTCTCCAGCGCCGCCAGCGCCGGCTCGTACTGCTTGAGCAGAATCAGCATGCTGGTCAGCTCGTTCCAGGCTTCTCCGGAGTCCGGCTTGGCCTTGGTTACCACGTAGAACTGCTTCGCCGCTTCGTCGTACTTCTTCTGGTCCCGCAGAAGCCTCCCCAGGAACAGCCGCATCTCCACATTCTCCGGATCCAGCGCAACCAGATCCGCCGCCACCAGCGTCGCCTTGTCCTTCTGTAGGTTTCGTAGGTACGCTGTGGCCAGCGCATAGAGCAGTGCCGGAGTCGGGGCCTTCACTCGCGCCGCCTCCAGGTTTTCGATCGCTGGACCGAACTCGCCCTTGTTCAGTTGCAGCAGGCCCAACCGTTCACGAGCCGCCGGATCATCCTGAAAGAGCTTGTACATCGCAGCCGCCTTGTCCGGCTGCTGCGCTTTCTCGAGGACAACCGCCAGTTCCAGCTTCAATTCGCTGTTGGCCGGCTCCAGTTCCGAGGCACGCTCCAGCTCCGTTGCCGCACGCGCCCATTTCTGGCGGTTGGCCAGCGCCCGACCCAACAGGTAGTGGGGCTTGGACTCATTCGGTTTGGCCTGCACGGCCGATTCGAGAACCGGAATCGCCTCCTCCTCCTTGCCCGTCTTGACGAGCAGTTGCCCCAGATTCACCTGCGCCTCGTGCAGGTCCGCCTTCAGGACCAGTACGCGCCGGAAGCCGTCGATGGCCTCCAAGTCCTGCCCTGCCAGTGTGCGCGCCAGCGCCAGATTGAACATCACCACCACATCGTCCGGCTGCTTATCGGCCAACTCCTTCAGGATCGCCACGGCCTCGATGTACCGGCCCGCATCCAAATGCGCGGACGCCTGGGCCATCGGGTCCGGAGCGGGCGCCGGAGGTTGGCCGATCATCAGAACGAACGCGAGGACACAGATGCTCACACCTTCATCTTAGCGGCGACGGAGCGAAATGCCATCCCCAGGCTCAGCCTACTTCACGCACTTCGCGTTGTCGGCCTTGACGTAGTACGGCTTGAAGTTCTTCGCCTTCGGGTCCATGCAGCCGATCAACGGCAGCAACTCCACCTTGCGAAACTCCACAGGGTGGCTTTCGCTCTGTAGGGAGATGGAACCCTCCACCAGCAGCTTGCCGTCCTGCTTGGCGGCCGGAACAAAGTTGGAGACGTTGCCGCCGCCGATCTGCGGCTTCTCGTAGCTCAGCACCAGCTCACCGTCGATGAAGTGCTTCACCGTGGTATCGCCGAGCACTTCCACTTCCGCCCGCACCCACTGCTCACCGTGAATGGTCTTCGACTTCGACGTGGTGCAGTGCGCCGTGATGAGCTTGCCGTCCATCACCACGTTCGTGCCCGGCGTGCAGAGATTCGCGGTCGTGCGCGTGCCAGTGCCCAAGCCTCCCAGCAACTGCACTTCGATGGAGATGGGGAAGTCCTGGTCCTTCTTCATGGTCTCCGGCGGCTGCCCGTGGACCATGATGCCGCTGTTACGCAACGCCCAGCCCGGGCCTTCCGTCGCCTGCTGGCCCACGAAGCGGTACTCCACGGCGATGCGGTAGTAGGAGAACTTGTCCTTGTAGAAAATGTGGCCGAAGCGGCTGTTGAACTTGTCGTACTTCTCGTAGCCGACCTTCATCACGCCGTTTTCGACTCGAAAAGTGTTGCCGAAGTTGTCGCCCAATTCATAGCCGGTGATCTTGGGCGTCCAGCCTGTGAGGTCTTTTCCGTTGAAGAGTTGGATCCAATCCTGCGGGGTGGCGCGGTCCTGCGCGAGCGCTGTGCCGAGGGCTGTGACTAGGGCAAAGAGAAACAGTAGGGCTCTCATGATGAGCCAAGTATATCGGCCTCAGCGGGCCGGTAGTATTTCCCGCAGGAACCGGCCGGTGTGGCTGCGCTCGCACCTGGCAATCTCTTCCGGAGTGCCGACGGCCACCACTTCACCGCCGCCGCCACCGCCATCCGGTCCGAGATCGATCACCCAATCGGCGTGGCGGATCACTTCGAGGTTGTGCTCAATGATCAGCAGGCTCGCGCCGTTATGAACCAGCCGCTCGAAGGCGTCCAGCAGTTTGGCGATGTCATCGAAGTGGAGACCCGTGGTCGGTTCATCGAACAGATAGAGCAGCCCTTTCGCATCGGCCTGCGTGAGGTGGGACGCCAGCTTCACGCGCTGCGCTTCCCCGCCCGAGAGTGTTGTGGCCGATTGCCCCAGCCGCAGATAGCCGAGCCCCACATCGTGCATCGGCTTGAGCCGCGACACCAGTTTGGGCTGATCCGCAAAGAACGCCAGCGCCTCGTGCACCGTCAGCTTCAACACCTCGTGGATACTCAGCCCGCGGTACTTCACTTCGAGAATCGACGACTTGTAGCGTGTTCCGCGGCACTCCTCGCAGACCAGCTCCACGTCCGCCAGAAACTGCATCTCCACCGTGACCGTGCCATCACCCTGACACGTCTCGCAGCGGCCGCCCGCAATGTTGAATGAAAAGTGACCCGCCGTGTAGCCGCGCCGCTCCGCCTCCGGCGTGGACGAGAACAGCTCGCGAATCACGTCGAAGGCCTTGCTGTACGTGACCGGATTCGAGCGCGGCGTCCGCCCGATGGGCGACTGATCCACCAGCACCAGTTCGCGGATCAGTTCAGCCTTTTCAGCCTTGCGGCACGTGTGCTTCTCGATCTTCTCGCCCAGTTCCGGATCGCCCTTGGCCGCGCCTTCCTGCGAAACGTCGCGCTTGTAGCGAGCCTCCAGAGTCTTGTGGATCACGTCGTGCACCAGGGTCGATTTACCCGAGCCCGACACGCCCGTCACCACGGTGATCATGCCCAGCGGCACGTCCACGTCGATGTTCTTCAGATTGTGCGCGCGGCAGCCCAGAAAACGCAGGACGCGCTTCCGATCTACCGCCCGCCGCGATGTTTTGAGCGAGGTCTGCAGATCGCCCTTCAGGTATTTCGCGGTCAGAGACGCACTCTTCTTCGCGCCGCTCGAGAGCATCTGCTTCAGCGTGCCTTCGAACGTCACCTGCCCGCCCAACTCACCCGCGCCGGGACCCATGTCGATGATGTGATCGGCGGAGCGCATCACGTCGGCGTCGTGTTCCACCACCAGAATCGTATTGCCCAGGTCGCGCAACTCTTCGAGGATCCGGATCAGCCGCGCCGTGTCGCGCGAGTGCAGGCCGATAGATGGCTCATCGAGCACGTAGGTCGCGCCCACCAGCCGCGAGCCCAGGCACGTCGCGAGTTGAATGCGCTGCGCCTCGCCGCCGGAGAGCGTGGCCGAGAGCCGGTCCAGCGTCAGATACTGCAGCCCGACGTCGTTGAGGAACTTCACGCGCTGGCGGATCTCCACCAGCACCTTGTCGGCGATCGACTGCAATTCCGGGGCGAGTTGAAGCGCGTCGAAGAAAGCCTGCGCCTCGGCGATGTTCATCTTCGAGACCGCGGCGATGGTGGCGCCGCCGACTCGCACGTTCAGCGCCTCCGGCCGCAGCCGCGCGCCTTCACAGGCGTTGCACTGCGTGTAGCCCCGATACCGGCTCATGAACACGCGCACGTGGACCTTGTACTTCTTCGCTTCCACCTGAACGAAGAACTTCCGGATTGCCTCCAGCACCACGGCCTTTTCCGCCAGAGTCAGATCGGCGTAGGGCACGTTCATCCGGACCTTCTTCGCCGCGCGCGTGGTGAACTCCTCGCGGACCCACTCGTAGCTGGGCTTGTTCCACGGATCCACCGCCCCCTCATCCAGAGCCAGACCGGGATTCGGAATCACCAAGTCCATGTCGTAGTCGATGGTGTTGCCGAAACCCTGGCATTTGGGGCACGCACCGTAAGGGTTGTTGAAGCTGAACAGCGGCGGCTCCGGCGTCAGAAACTCCAGATCGCAGGCCTTGCAGGCGAAGCGTTCGCTGAACTTCAACACCACCGGCTCCGAATCGCCAGCCTGCTCGAAGATCACCTCGCCGGACTCGCGGTAGCAGATCTCCGCCGTGTCCACGATGCGCTGTTTCTGATCCGCGCGAATCACCAGCCGGTCCGCCAGCACGAACACGGCCTTTGAGAAATCGATATCCAGCAGCGATTCCGGCGACGAGAATTCGAACATCCGCCCGCCCTGGAACAGCCGGCTGAAGCCGCGCTTACGCAGATCGAACAGGTGATCGCGCAACGCGGCCGTGTCGCCTTCCTTGTACGTATGCACTGGAAAGAGCGCGTACCAACGCGAGCCTTCGGGCTGGCTCAGCATTTTGCGGGCGATCGGATCCACTGTGTCGCGATCCACCTTCTGGCCGCACTTGGGACAGAAGGTCTCTCCGGCGCGCGCGTAGAGCAGCCGCAGGAAATCGTAAATCTCAGTGGAGGTGGCGACGGTGGATCTTGGATTCCGCGTCGTATTCTTCTGCCGGATGGCGATGGGCGGCGAGATGCCGTCGATCTCGTCCACGTCCGGCTTCTCCATACGATCCAGAAACTGGCGCGCATAGGCGGAGAGGCTTTCGACATACCGCCGCTGGCCCTCGGCATAGATGGTGTCGAAGACAAGCGAGGACTTGCCGGAACCAGACACGCCCGTCACCACGGTTAAGCAGTTATGCGGGAGGTCGACCGACAGGTTTTTCAAATTGTGAACCCGCGCCCCGCGGATTCTAAGGAAGTCGTCCACTCGCCTATCATTGTAACAACCGGATGCAGAATCTCCGCCTCGCCTCCAAGCTCCTGCTCGATTGGTACGCAGCCTCGCGCCGCGACCTGCCGTGGCGGCGCACCCGCGATCCGTGGCGGATTCTCGTTTCCGAGGTGATGCTGCAGCAGACCCGCGTGGCCGCGGTGATCCCCTACTACGAGAGATTTCTTCAGCACTACCCGGAGGCCAAGGACTTGGCCGCCGCGCCGGAACAGCAGTTTCTCGCGCTGTGGGCCGGCCTCGGCTACTATGCCCGCGCCCGCAATCTGCAGCGCGCCGCCCGCGTCATCGCCGAGCGCGGCAGCTTCCCGCAGGACTTTGAGGAGATCCGCGATCTGCCCGGAGTGGGCGATTACACTGCCGCCGCCATCTCCTCCATCTGCTTCGGCCTGCCGCACGCCGTGCTGGATGGCAACGTCCTGCGAGTGCTGGCCCGGGCGGGAGCGGAGAAGGGCGACATCGGCTCCTCCACCGTGCGAGTGCGGCTTCGCGAGCAGGCGCAGCGACTGCTGGACCCACGCCGTCCGGCGGACTTCAATCAGGCGATCATGGAGCTCGGCGCCACTGTCTGCCTGCCGAAGAATCCACAATGCCTGCTTTGTCCCTGGCGCGAACACTGCGCCGCCAAGGCCCTGGGCATCGAGCAGGAGCTCCCGATCAAGCTCCGCAAGCGCGACCCCGTCAAACTCGCCATCGAACTCCTGGTAGTGGAGAGGGAGGGGCGGCTCCTGCTGCGCCAGCGCGGGCCGGCCGAATCTCGTCTGGCCGGATTCTGGGAATTGCCCGAAGCTCGAGACATGCCTTCGGCCCAGCGCGGCCAGAGCATCGGTTCTTTCAAGCACTCGATCACCCGCCACGACTACACCATCGAGGTCTACCCGGCCTCCGCCGCCAAGGCGCCGAAGGGCTTCCGCTGGTTCCCCTGGCCGGAATTGGAGTCGCTGCCGCTTTCGACCATGACCCGTAAGGCGCTAGACCTGCTGCCCCCGGCGCCTCCCGTTCCGGTATCATCAAATCGTCCATGAGATTTTGCCTCGCCCTCTGGGCGCTGGCGATCCTCCCCTGCGCCGTCATGGCGGAGGATGTCTCGACGCGGCAGGCGCCGTCCTACGCGGCCAGCTCACTCGTCAATCTCGCTACGGGCCTGCCCGGGCCGTTCGCGCCGAACACCTTCGTGGCGCTGCACGGCATGGGCCTTTCGGCGAGCACAGCCGCGAGAGAGAGCAGCGCCACCGGAAGCACAAATCTGCCCGCATCGCTCGGCACGCCGCCCGTCAACGTGAAGATCAATGGACTTTTCGCGCCGTTGGAGTATGTCTCACCTGAACTCGTCATCTTTCTGATTCCGGCCGATCAGTTCCCCGGGCCGGCTAGTATCCGGCTGACGAGCAACAATCTCAACGGGCCGCTGATCCGGATCGTGGTGGGCGAGTACGCGCCGGCGCTCTTTGAGTTGGAGACGAACTTCGCATTTGCACGGCACGCGGACGGACTGGCCCCGGTGACCATGCAAAGCCCCGCCAAGCCGGGCGAGACCATCATTCTGTATGCCGCCGGCCTCGGAGAAGCAGACCGGCCCCGGCCGCCGGGCCAGGCGCCGTCCCAGTTTCTGCCGATTCTGCACCGCGATCAACTGCGAATCCTGCTCAACGGCGAGACCGTCGATCCACAGGACATCTTGGAGGCGGGTCTGGCATCAGGACGTCCAGGCTGCTACGAGATCATATTCCGGCTCCCCCCTGACACCCCGGAGGACCCGAGAATCGCCATCACCATGGGCGATTCCATTTCCCAGCCGGGACTCGTCCTTCCGGTCCGGTGGCCGGCTGAACGCACAGAGCCGCAACCTGCCGCCGCTCCGGTGCGTTCTAATCACTAGACGCCGTTGCGCCTGCAACGGAGTAGTCTAGTAATCAGGAGCTTCTCATGCGGATCTTGACCATCGCCCTGCTCGCCGCCGCGGCGTTCCCGCTGCTGGCGCAAACCCCGCCTGAGCCCAGGGCCTATACCGTCGTCTCCGGCACCAAGGTCCCGCTGCAACTGATCAGCAGCATCAGCACCAAGACCTCCGTCGTCGGCGACCGCGTGTACCTACAGACGAACTTTCCGATTCTCGCCGACGGCCGGATCGTGATCCCGCCGGGCGCCTACGTCACCGGTACGGTCACCTTCGTCAAACGCGCCGGCAAGGTGAAGGGCCGTGCGGAACTCTACATCCGGTTTGACTCCCTCACATTGCCGAACGGAGTGACACGCGATTTCCGCGCCTCGCTCGGGGGCATGGACGGCTCCAATCCGGGCACGCTCGATCGCACCGAGGGAAAGGTCTCGGGCGAGGGCGGCAAGGGCACTGACGCGCGCAAGGTGGGCGAAGCGGCAGGATGGGGCACCATGGCTGGCGGCCTGGCCACGCGCACCGGCATGGGCGCAGGTGTCGGCGCCGCGGCCGGAGCGGCAGCGGGCCTGATCGGCGTGCTGGTCACGCGCGGCCCCGACGCCATCATCGAGCGCGGCTCCACGGTGGAGATGGTGCTGGACCGCAGCCTGAAGTTCAGCGACGAGGATCTTGCCGGTATTACGCCGGCTCGCGGCGGCCAGCCCAGCGTGATAGCGCCGCCGGCCCGCGCCGGCAATACCGGCAATACTCGCTACCCGTAGTTACTGCGGCGGCCGGCACGTCAACTCCATGACGGCGATTCGCTTTTCACTTCCTCGTGCAGCCACAGCAGCGTCTCGCGCATAGCGGCGAGCCGCTTCTTTTCCGTGGCTGCCAGATTCTTCGTTTCGCTTGGATCGTCCTTCAGGTTGTATAGCTCGAAGTGCGTCAGTTCCATGCCGCGGATGTACTCCATGTCGCCCGGCTTGAAGCTCGATCCTGGCGAACGCCCCGCTGGCGCAGCCGGCATTCCGAGAATCTTCCAATCCCCATCGCGCATCGCCGCGCGGGGTCTGTCCAGCGCGTTGAAGTAGTGCCAGTGCAGCGGGCGGCCCCTGCGCTTCAACGGCTTGCCATGCAGCAGCGGCACCAGACTGTTGCCATCGAGTATCCGGGCCTTCGGCGCGGCTACACCAGCCATCTCACACAACGTCGGCATCACATCCAGCGCGCAGACCGGCGTGGCGCTCACCTGCGCCGGCTTCACGTTGTCCGGCCAGCGTACCATGCCAGGCACGCGGTAGCCGCCCTCATACAAGGAGAGCTTCATGCTGCGCATCGGCGCGGCGGAACCGTGCGACCTGGCCGCGCCCGGATAGCGGTTTAAGGTCTCCGGCCCGTTGTCGCTGGAGAACAGCACCATCGTGTTGTCCCGCAAACCGCGCTTCTGCAACGTGCTCATCAGCCGCCCGAACTCCCTGTCCATCTGCGTGACGTTGCCGTAGTACTGGGCCTTGGTCTTCTCTGTCGCCTGCCGATACATATCAGTGAACTCATCGCCCGTGGCGATGGTCTCGTGCGGCGAATGAAACGCGACGAAAAGGCAGAACGGCTGCTTGCCGTCCTGCCCCTCCAGCCACTGCGCCGCCTCGCTCACGATCACCTCGCTCGAATAGCCCTGTAACGGCCCCACAGCCTTACCGTCGCGCACGAAATTCGTGGGGTTTTCGTGCGTGGGCAGGGCGTTGTTCTGTGTCGCGAACCAATGCTGGAATCCGTGATCCCCCGGCTGCGGCTGTTGCGGCGAGTTGAACAATCCGTTCAGATGCCACTTGCCGCTGAGGCACGTCGCGTAGCCCGCGTCACGCAGCACGCGCGCCCAGGTCGTCTCCTGACGCCTGAGGTGCACCGGGCTCTTCTCAGGAATCCAATCGTAGATGCCGCAGCGATTCGGAGTGAGGCCCGTGAGCAGGCCCGCACGCGACGGCGAACACACCGGCGCCGCCGAATAGAAATCAGTGAACCGCATACCCTCGCCGGCCAGCGTGTCGAGATTCGGCGTCCGGATGGCCGGATGGCCGTAGCAGCCCAGGTCACCGTAGCCGAGATCGTCACACAGCGCGATGAGAATATTTGGTGGTCTGGATGCCGTAAATGCGCGCTGCGAAGCAGCCGCGCCCAGCAGGGGAAGAAACGTCCGGCGCGAGATCATGCAGCCACCTTATCACCGCAATCCTGCAACAAACCAACGGATCGAATACGATGAGGAAGTTGGCTCCCAGCAAGGACTCATTTTCAGGAGAGGCGACCATGTCACAGATCAAAGGCCCGGCCATCTTTTTGGCCCAGTTCATGGGCGACGAAGCCCCGTTCAACACTCTGCCCAGCATCACGGCCTGGGCCAAGGAGCTCGGCTACAAAGGCGTGCAGATCCCGTCGTGGGATTCGCGCCTGATGGATCTCAAGAAGGCGGCGGAGTCGAAGACTTACTGCGACGATCTGAAGGGCCAGACCAACGGCCTGGTGATCACCGAGCTGGCGTCGCACCTGCAAGGCCAGTTGGTGGCCTCGCACCCGACTTACGACGATCTCTTCGATGGCTTTGCCGCCCCGGAAGTGCGCGGCAATCCGAAGGCGCGCGCGCAGTGGGCCGCGGCGCACATGAAACCGGTCCTCAAGGCCCCGAAGAACCTCGGGCCACCCCTATCCCCCTCGCTCTGCGGC
>CAYVDY010000082.1:0-16690 GCA_964450255.1 uncultured Candidatus Solibacter sp.
CCAGCCTGGCCGGCCGTCTGGAGGAGCTGGCCTTCGGGCGTTTGGGTATCGATCTCGAATTTGTGTCCCTGCTGTGCGATCGCCGCGACGGCGAAGACGAGGGTTAGGATAGACGCGGTGATGGTGCGCATGGGAGCCTCCTAGTCCTGTGTGTTATATAGTACTGAGTTTGGGTATCTTCGTCGAGGTGAACACAATTCTATGATGATTCCGACCACTTATGCTGTTGCGCTCGGGCTCACCGTGCTGACGATGCTCTGTTGGGGCTCGTGGGCGAACACGATGAAGATGAGCGGCAAGTGGCGCTTTGAGTTGTTCTATTTTGACTATGCGTTCGGTGTGTTTCTGGCGGCGGTGATTGCGGCGTTGACGTTCGGCTCGTTCGAGATGGCCGTGCCGGCCGAATCAACTGCCCCGGCGTTCTCGTTTCTGGACAACCTGGCTGTGGGCTCGAAGAGGAGCATGGTCTACGCGGCGGCCGGCGGTGTGGTTTTCAATCTTGCGAATCTGCTGCTGGTGGCGGCGATCGCGATTGCCGGGCTCTCGGTGGCGTTTCCGGTGGGCATCGGGATCGCGCTGATCGTTGGCACGATTTTGAACTATGTGTTGAAGCCGTCGGGGAGTCCGGCGCTCCTGTTCGGCGGGGCGAGCGTGATCCTGTTGGCCATCATCGTCACGGCGATGGCGCATTCGGCGCACGAAAAGGCCAAGGCCCGTGCGGTGCAGGCCGCGGAGGCGCCAGGGAACCGGGCGATCCTGCACAAGCGCGGACCTTCGCCGGTGAAAGGGATTGGGATCAGCGTGATCGCCGGAATTCTGATGGGGCTCTTCTACCCTCTCGTGGAGCTGAGCAAGAGGGGGGATTTAGGGATGGGGCCGTATGCGGCGGCGTTCTGTTTTGCGGTGGGTGTGCTGGTATCGACGCCGGTGTTCAATCTGTTCTTCATGAACCTGCCGGTGGAAGGCGACCCGGTGAGCTTTGGAGACTATTTCCGAGGGACGGCAAAGCAGCATTTGCTGGGATTGCTGGGTGGAGCGATCTGGTGTGTGGGCACGGTGTGTAACTTCGTGGCATCCAGCGCGGCGAAATCGGCGACGGTAGGGCCCGCGGCGAGCTATGCCATCGGCCAGGGAGCGACCTTGGTCAGCACGTTGTGGGGCCTGCTGTTGTGGAAGGAATTCGCGGGAGCAGACAGTAAGGTGCGGGGGTTGGTGGCGCTGATGCTGGTGCTGTTTGCCGTCGGGCTGGGGATGCTGTCGGTGGCGCCGCTGTATTAGCTGGCGATGTGGGTAAGCAGGGTGGGGAGAGCTTCTTTCGTCGGGAGGCTGCCCTGGGCAAGTTGCGCGCTGCCGCCGCCGCGGCCTCCGGCGGCGATGAGGGCTTCCTTCAGAATGTTGCCGGCGTGGAGGCCGGAGTCCGCCGATACGGCCAGCAGGGCGCTGGGCGGGTTTTCCGACGTAGCGAGGAAGACCGAATTGGGCTGCGCGCAGAAGCTCTGGGCGAGCGTTCGGAGTTCGTCGTCGAGCGATCCCTGGGGACGGTTCTCGATGTGGCGTCGTCGGCGGGCGTCGTCGGGCGGCGTCTCGTTGTAGAGTGCCCGGCCGCGCAGCGTGTTGAGCTCTATGGCGAGCTTCAGGCGCGATTTTGCGGCATCCTTGGACTGTTCCAGTTGAGCGGTAACCAGGGCGGGCGTTTCGTCCAGCGGGGCGGAGAACTGGCGGGCGATCTGGGAGAGGGCTTCGAAATCGGCGCGGGCGCGCGTAATGGCGCGCTGACCGCACAGGAATTCCACGCGGGTGCTGTTGCGGATCTTCTCGGTTTTCCGCAGCAGCAGGGGGCCGATCTCTCCGGTGGCGCGGACGTGCGTGCCGCCGCAGGCTGAGCGATCGAGGCTGCCGATGCTGACGATGCGGAGTGTGCCTTCGCGCGTGGATTCCTTGCGCAGGCCGGCGGCTTCGGCGGCGTCTTCGAACGAGACGGCCACCAGCAGGTTCTCTTGGATGATCTCGTTGGCTCGGCGTTCGGCGGACTGGAGTTGAGCGGGACTGAGAGAGGGCGCGTCGAGATCGATGGTGCTGGATTCGGCGCCGAGGTGGAAGCTGAGGGTGCGGGCGTGGTGAAGCTGATCGAAGACGGCGGAAAGCAGATGCTGGCCGGTGTGCTGCTGCATATGGTCGTGGCGGCGATCCCAGTGGACGATGCCTTCGACTTCAGCTGCGGCTAGCGGAGCGGCCAGGACGTGGACGACGCGGTCCTCTTCGTCGATGACATCGAGGACGGCGATGCCGTTGAGTTGGCCGAGGTCGTAGGGCTGGCCGCCGGAGGTGGGGTAGAAGGCGGTGCGGTCGAGCACGATGCGCAGACCGGAGTCGAGAGACTCCACGACACGGGCCTGGAAGCTGGTGAGGTAGGAATCGCTGTAGTAGAGGCGTTCGGTCATTGGATGGCGAGTTGGACAGTGTTGCTGGAGACACCGGCGGCGGTGACGGCGAGATCGACGCGACCGCCGCGCGGAGCGCTTTCAGGGATCTGGACCTGGACGATGTAGCGGCCGGGGGAAGCCGGCACGAGGGTAGGCGTGGCCTCGACGACGGCGCCTGGGGAGAAGAGGGAGCGGCCGAAGGAGATCTGGACGGGCTCGGCCGCGCCGGTGTCGGGATTGGTGCGGCCTAGGCCGATGAGATGGAGTGTGATGGTGTCGCCGGTAATAGCGGGGCGGCCGCCATAGACCGCGGGGATGGCGAGTGTCCCGTCGTCCAGCAGTACCTTGCCAAACGTGCCGGTGCTGAGCTGAAGCCGTGGAGCGCGCCAGCCGACTGTGGCGAGGATCTGGTTGCCGGGTTGGCCGTTCCGCTCGACTTGAATGATGGCGTCCCCGGGATCGATGGCTTCAGGGATCTGGAACGAGATCTCCTCGGGGCTGACTGCCGAGAGCGCGGCGGGGATGCCGTTGACCAGCAGGCGGGTGCCGGCGAGGGTGTCGGGCCACGGAGCAGACTCGGCGGCGGCGGGGTCCTGGGTGGTGAGCTGCACACCGCGGATACGGGCGAGCATGCCGGGCGCCATGATGGCGGCGGGATCGACGCGGAGATCGTTGGTGAGGGTGGAGAAATCGAGGGCCGGCGCGGCTGCTGGCATGACGTCGAGCGTGACGGGGATGAGTTGCTCGGTATTGGCGGCGTTGGTGACGACGGTGAGGGCGCCGGTGTAAGTGCCGGGCGCGAGGCCGGCCGCCGCGGTGCGAACCCGGAATGCCTGGCCCTCAGCGAAGATCTCGGCGCTCAGCCACTCTCCGCCGCTGGCGGTGGTCACACGGACCTCGGACGCCAGCACTTGGCCGTATCCTCGATTGGGCAGGTCGAAGACCGTTACGTAGGCGGGGCCGTTTTCGGCGATGCGGAAACGGACTTGGGCGGGCGCCTCGTAGATGGGCGCGCTGGCGACCCGGAGCGTGACGGGGATCGCGCCATTCTCCTCGGGGATGATGGAACCGGAAACCGTCAATTCGCCTTTGTAGTCGCCCTCGGCCATGTCGGGAAGGTGGCGGGCGACGACGCGGTAGTTGAAGTCGTAGCGGAAGCTGCCCATGCCTTCGGCGGGGAGGGAAAGCCACTCGGGGCCTTCCGTGGTGGCCTTGAGATTGAAATTGTTGCCGGCCCGGATGGTGAATTCCTGGGAGCCAGCCGGGGTGACGAAGAACTCGATCTTAGGCGGGACGGCACCGCCTGCCTGGACGGTGACAGTGAGGACTTGGGGGGCGTCGAGGGCGTACGGATCCGAGACGTTGATGACGCCGGTGTGGGTGCCTTTGGGGAGACCCTGTGTATTGAGCTCGATGCGGATTGGGGTGCAGACGCCTGAGCGTTGGGCGCAGTTGCCGGTTTCCGCGACGGAGACGTTGAGCCAGGTGGCGGTGGTGGTGGCGGAGAGGGCGAGGTCACCGTCGCCGATGTTGAAGGCCTCGACGGTCTGAAGGGGGCCGGCGGCGCCGGCGGCGAGGTTGATGGGGCCGACGGCGGCGGAAGAGAGGCGAAGGCGGGGGGCGGCAGAGACACTACCAGCTAGGCCCAGCAGAATCACCAATGCTGGGGCCAGGTTCGCTCGGACTAGACCCACTCAAGAGCTCCCTTTTTGTAAGCCCAGATGTAGCCGACCACCAGGATGGCGAGGAAGACGGAGACTTCGGCGACACCGAACCAGCCGAGCTGCTTGTAGCGCACGGCCCAGGGGAACAGAAACACGGTTTCCACGTCGAAGATGACGAAGAGGATGGCGACGATATAAAACCGCACGGTATAGCGGCCGCGGGCGTTGGATGCGGCTTGAATACCGCACTCGTAGGCCTCGAGTTTTGTCACCGACGGGGCCTGCGGGCGGATGAAGCGCATGATCAGCAGGAGGGCGATCGGGAACAGGACCGCGACCATCAGAAAGATGAATATGGGCAGGTACCCTTCGGGCATACGATCAATATAACACCGTGGGCGCCCATTCGGACTCGCCAGTCCGCATTGCTTAGCCTGATAAAATAGCGTCTTGGGCACAGCCACCATAACTACTCCTCCGGCGGCAGCGAAGCCGGAGCTCCGTCTGCCGGGGATGATGTTCCTGCGGGTGCTGGTGGAGCGGCGGTCGCTGATCTACCAGATGGCCAAGCGCGACTTCACGCAACGCTTCGTCGGGAGCGCGGCGGGGTGGTTGTGGACTATCATCCATCCACTGGTGCTACTGGTGAGCTGGGTGTTCGTGTTCCAGTACTGCATGAAGATTCCGCCGCCGGCAGGGGCTGGCGGGACGAACTACACGCTGTATCTGTTCTGCGGGTATCTGCCCTGGCTGCTGTTCCAGGACACGGTGCAGCGGTCCGCGACCAGCCTGCTGGACCAATCGAATCTGATCACGAAGACGGTGTTTCCTTCGGAGATCATCCCGGTGACGATATTTCTTTCGTCGCTGGGGAGCCACGTGATTGCGGTAGGGGCGGCGGTAGGGACAGTTCGCTATATGAACGAGCAGTTCAGCTTTCTGGTACTGCTGCTGCCGGTGTATACGGTGCTGCTGGGGCTGTTTGCCGTGGGGATGGGCTGGATCTTCGCGAGTCTGCAGGTCTATCTGCGGGACACGGCGCAGATGGTGCTGGTGGTGCTGACTGGGTGGTTCTGGTTTACGCCGATCTTTATCGACGAAACGAGTTTTCCGGTGGCGATGCGGTTTCTGGTGCACTGGAATCCGATGGCACACATTGTGAAGGGGTACCGGCAACGGTTGCTGACGACGGACTTGCCGTCGGGGCAGGAGTTGCTGTTGCTGGCTGCGATTTCAGTGGCGGTGTTTGTAGCCGGAGGGATCTTCTTCCGGCATTTGAAGCGCGGCTTTGCCGACGTCCTGTAGGCTGGTTAGTTTGGAGTCCGAAAACCCATGAATTTTACTAGACGATCGTTTCTGAGTGCCGCCGCAGGCGCGCCGCTGCTGGCGCAGCAGAAGGGAGCAGCGGCGGGCCCGAAGCCTAATATCGTGCTGGTGATCGCCGAGAACCTGCCATCGTGGGCGCTGGGGTGCTATGGCAACCAGGAGATCCGGACTCCACAGATCGATCGAATTGCGCTTTCGGGCGCACGGTTTGTGAATAATTACGTTTGCACGCCGCAGGCAGCGGTCAGCCGGGCCACTCTGTTCAGCGGCCGGACGCCGGTGCAGCATGGGGTGCAGGGGCCGGATGGCTCGCTGGCGCGCGAGGTGCTCCTATCGGACGCACTGGCGGGCGGCGGGTATCAGTGCGCCTATGTCGGCAAGTGGGGCACTGGCGGAGCTGCTCCCGGCCAGGGGTTTGCGCATGTGGCCGCCGATTCGCTGGAGGCCGTGACGCGCGGCGGCGGGGAGTTCCTGGATCGCCAGAGCAAGGGCAAGCCTTTCTTTCTGACGTTGTCGTATCCAGGGCCAGGCGCGCCGGTGGAGGGCGTGCCGGCGAAGTATCAGGAGCTGTACAAGAGCGTCACGTTCGATAGCTTCGGGATTCAGCCGGTAGCGGAGAACGCCAAGGCTGGGAAAGAGTTTCTGCAGAATCCCGTAGCGAGTCTGCGGCGTTATGCGGCGGCGGTGACGGCGCTGGACGACCAGATTCCGGCGCTGCAACGGAAGCTGCTGACGAAGGGCCTTTTCGAGGAAACGATTCTGATTTTCACTTCGGACAGCGGCGCGTTGTTG
This sequence comes from uncultured Candidatus Solibacter sp., assembly GCA_964450255.1. Classification (GTDB taxonomy): domain Bacteria; phylum Acidobacteriota; class Terriglobia; order Bryobacterales; family Bryobacteraceae; genus Paludibaculum. Next base: position 6,206 of record CAYVDY010000082.1, read on the forward strand.
GGGCGGCATGGATACTGGGCGGACGGTTTGGCGTCGGATCCAGTGAATATGTACGACGAGGCGATGCAGGTGCCGATGATCTGGCAGTGGGCGGGGCGGGTGCCGGTGCAATCGGCGCGGCCCGAACTGGTGAGTTTTTACGACTTTCTGCCAACGGTGTGTGACGTGACCGGAGTGACGGCGCCGGCCGGGAAGAACCTGTGCGGACGGAGCTATCTGCCGCTGGTGCTGAACAAGCCGCTGCCGAAGAAAGAGCCGTGGGATGACGTGGTGTACGGACACTTCCAGGACACTGAAATGGTGCGGGACAAATATTACAAGCTGGTGCTGCGCGGCAAGGGCGAAGGGCCCAGCGAGCTTTACGACATGAGGAAGGACTCGCGGGAGCGGAACAACCGCTATAGCGAGCCGGGCTTCGTGACGGTGCGGGCTGAATTAACGAAGCAGTTGGCGGCGTGGCGGGCGAAGGCGGTCTAGTTAGCGGCCGAACACGGCTTTGACGCCGGCGGGTCCGGGGCAGACGCAGAAGGCGGCATGGCCGCAGCCCGGGGCGGCTGCAAACGTGTGCTGGGCGCCGAACTGCGCCTTCATGTAGTTGGCAAAATTGGTGCCGCGTTCGCGGCGGTTGGCGCCCTGAGCGTTGGCGGGGCAGCTCTTATCGAGGTTCGGATCGTCGGTGCGGGTGTCGAGTTCGCTCACAATGTAGGCCACGTTGCGGCGGGGGAACTGCGCCCGGATGACGTCGATGGCTGTCAGGGCGGCGTAGCCGCTGAGCTTGTCTAGGCCGTATCGGTACTGGTTGTAGGTGGTGCAGTTGTTGGCGTCCGCGTAGCGTCCGAAGGTCTCACCGCGCGGGCGCTGGTCGTTGAGATAGACGTAGCTGGAGGGGTTGGCGACGACGTAGCGGACGGGGACGTGCAGGCGGGGTTCGGCGCGGTTGAAGGCGGCGTAGCGCTGGACGTACTGTCCGCCGGCGGAATGGCCGGCGACGACGATTTCCTTCAGATTCGGAAACCGGGCTACGTCGTTGAAGAGTTCCAGGATGCGGTCCATCACATCGTACGAGTACACCTTGCCATTCAGTGCGGCGTCGCCGGATTTCCAGGCCTCGTTGGTCCAATACCATTCGCCGGGGGCAACTTCATCGCCGCGATCTTCGCGGGTGCGCACCTTGAAGTGCGGAGCGACAACGGCGGTCTGTTCCAGTTGATCTGCGACGAGTGTGGCGGCTAGGGTCCAGCGGTAGTAGTCTTCAGCGTTGCGGTTGGTGCCGTGAACCATGATGTAGGCGCGTTCGACTGCGGGGTGGGCGCCATCGGTAAGGGAGTGGCTGCGCCAGATGACAATGTGGCCTTCGGCGAGAGGCAGACGTTCGTTGGATGGCGGGGCGGCCAGCATCAAGAGGGCAAGGGGAATGAACATGTCTGGGATCCCGTTAACGGAGTCGCACCATTTCATTCTGCGTCAGGCGGAAGACCGCTGCATAGTCGGCCCATTGGGACTCGGTCGGCGGGGTGGGCATGTGCCTGGCTCGATCGACTCGAATTGTGTGGTCGTTGGCGATCAGGGTGACGTAGTAGAACAGCAGGTATTCCTGATCCGGCGGGGCGGGGAAGGGGTCGTCCACGAAGAGGACGCGGCTTTCCGGCTTGAGTGCAGGCAGTGCGCGGCGGATCGCTTTGCCGGGCTCGCAGAGGAACTTCTCCTGCGCGTAATACCAGCCATTGGCCCAATCGCGATAGCTCAAGTGCAGGGGCGTCAGGCAGAGAGCCAGCGCCACGGCGAGAGGGATTGGCATCCACGGGCGGATGGCGAGCGTGGTGAGCGCGGAGGCGGCCAGCAGGCAGAAACCGAAGTAGGGAATGTAGAACGCGTAGAGGTTGCGCGGATCAATGAAGAGAATGGGGAGCGGGGTGATGAGGGCGACGGCGCAGGCGAACCAGGATTCGCGGCGGCGCAGCAAGGCGGGCAGAAGCAGGCAGGCGGCGAGTGTTAGGTTCGTGGCGAGCGGCGACCAATCCGGGATGCGGTAGAAGAGCATGGCTTGGTAGTGGCGCCAGTTGTTCCAGAAGGTCTCCAGCGTATACGCGGATTTGTAGGCGGTGTTGGCCTGGAATCCGGAGTGGATGAGGAAGCGGCCGAGGAACGCGGCGCAGACGGCGGCGGAAAGGATGGGAGCGAGCCATTGGCGTCGGTCGCCGCAGAGCCACTCGATGACGGCGAGGAGGAGGGGCAGCGCGACGGCCATTTCCTTGGAGCCGATGGCCAGCGCGGAAAGCAGAGAGAGGCCGGCGAGTTCGTGCCAGCGGGGTGCGCGGCTTTGTGTGCGAATAGTGGCGTACCAGAGGAGTGCCGCGAAGGTGAAGGTGAAACAGAGGATGTCGTAAAGCGTGGCGGTGGAGAAGTAGAGATCGGTGAGACAGGCGTGGAAGCAGAACAGGATGGCGAAGAGCAGGGCGGTGACACCGGATTGGGAGAGACGCCAGGCGAGTGCGGTGGCGAGGGCGAGGTTGAGCAAAAGAAGCGCGAAGCAGACGACGCGGTAGGGGCGGGGATGGAACTTGAAGAGCTCCCAGAGGCCGCGCATGGCGAGGGCAGCGACGGGGCGATCCGGCTGGAGGGCGAGTTCGACCACGGACTTGTCGGAGGCGCCGTAGAGGTTCATGAGCTGGTCGTCGGTGAACCACGACTTGACGCCGGCGCCGGCGAAAAAGAGGAAGAAGGCGGTGATCAGCAGTGCGGCTGAGATTGTTTTAAACATCATCGACCAAAGATGTAGCGGGAGCGGCGCGGGTCGGCGCCGCCATCGAGGACGCCGTTCTGGACGCGGATGAGCGTGGGGGCGCTTCCATTGGACCACGGGCCAAGGACAGCGAGACGGTGGCCTTTCTCGAGGAGCTTCTTCGCCGTGGCTTCTGGAATGCGGGATTCGATGTTGACGCGGCCGGGCGTGAACTCGTGGCTGGCAAAGGAGCCATAGAAATGCTCCGTCTGGAAGCGCGGGGCTTCGGTGGCCTCCTGTGAGCCCATGCCGAAATCGATGAGATTGATGATGACCTGGAGCATGGCCTGGTCCTGGTTGTCGCCGCCCGGGGTGGACATGACGAGCCAGGGCTTGCCGTCCTTGAGGATCATTGTGGGGCTGAGCGTGACGCGCGGGCGCTTGCCGGGTGCGAGCTCATTCGGATGGCCCGGGATGGTGACGAAGGTTTGGAGGCGCGTGGAGAAGGGGATGCCGGTGTCGCCGGCGATAACGGACGGGAGCCAGGCGCCGCTGGGCGTGGCGGAGAAGGCGTTGCCGAAGCGATCGATCACGTTGACGCAGGTGGTGTCGTGGTCTCCGGTGGGTTTCACATTCGGGGGGGTGAGGGCGAGCGGCGGTGCGAAGGTGCCGGGGCGGTGCTCCATGGAGGCGCGGGCGGGGTCGATGAGCTTACGGCGCTCGGCGGCATATTCCTTGGAGAGCAGAGTGGCCTCGTCGATCTTGGAGAACTTGGGATCGCCGTAATAGCGGTCGCGATCGGCGAAGGCGAGTTTCACGGCTTCGATGACCGTGTGAAGGTACTCGGGCGAGTTGTGGCGCATGGCCTTCAGATCGAAGCCTTCGAGGATGTTTAGGGCCTGCAGCATGACGGGGCCCTGGGTCCAGAAGCCGGGCTTGACGATCTCGTAGCCGCGATAGGTGGTGGTGCGGGGCGTGTCGGATTCGGCGCGGAATTTGGCGAGGTCATCGTAGCGAATGAGGCCCTGGTTGGCCTCGGAGAAGGCGGCCAGCTTCTTCGCGATAGCGCCCTTGTAGAACTCGTCGCGGACCGCCTGGAGCTTCCTAAGGCGGTTGCCGCGGGCCTTCTTTTCGACGGTGCAGAGGGATTCGAGCGTGTTGGCGAGGGTGGTGGATTTGAAGATCTCGCCGCGCGCGGGGGGCTCGCCGCCGGGTAGGAAGAAGGCGGCGGAGGCGGGCCAGAGTTCCAGATACTTGCGCAGATCGCCGATGAACTTGGCGTACTCCTCGGGGATGGGGAAGCCTCGTGCGGCCTCGATGGCCGGGGCGGCGACTTCGCAATAGGACTTGGTGCCGTGCTGCGAGAGAGCCAGGATCAGTCCGTCGAGCACGCCGGGGAGGATGGCCGCGCGCAGGCCGTTGGCCGGAATGGGCGGCATGCGGCCGGGCTCTTCCCATGGCTCGGGCTGACGCGTGCGGTAGTACTCCATCGTGGCAAGCGCGGGGGCTGTGCCGATTCCGCTGATAGCGACGGCCGGCTTGCCAACCATCTTGATGAGCAGCGGCATTTCACCGCCGAGGCCGAAGCGGGATTGTTCGGTGACGGCCGCGCTGAGGACGCTGGCGACACCGGCGTCCACCGCGTTGCCGCCGGCGGTGAGCATGCGGTAGCCGGCCTCCACTTGCCAGTTGTTGGCGGCGCCCACCATCTCGCGCGTGCCGCGTACGGGAGGAAACATCGTGGCGGGCTGAACGGGCTGCGCCTGGACGGCGAGCGAGGCTAAGAACAAAAGGGCGTAGACATGTTTCATAGTTTCCCCTTGAATTTGCGGAGCAGTTCGTAGGCGACGATGCCGCCGGCTGTAGCGACGTTCAGCGAGTTCTTCCTGCCGTGCATCGGCAGCCGGATGTGGGTGTCGCAGATCTCCATCAGGCCGTCGCCGAGTCCATCCACCTCGTTGCCGAAGATGACGCAGACGGGCCAGCGCGGCTGCCAGTCGAAGAGATCCTGCGCGCCGGGGCCGGTCTCGATTGCAGCGATTTCATAACCTCGGGCGCGGAGCATGCGCAGCGGGATGAGGGCGTCGGTGTGATACTCCCAGGGGACTGTCTCCTCCGCGCCAAGGGCGGTTTTCGCGATGCCCTCCTGCGGCGGGTGGGCCGTGATCCCGCAGAGAATCAGCTTCTGGAGGTTGACGGCGTCGGCGGTGCGAAAGAAGGCGCCGGCGTTGTACATGCTCCGGATGTGATCGAGCAGAATGACTGCGGGGAGGGGCTGAGCGGACACAGGATTAGGATAGCCTGAAGCCATGGTGACACTGAACGGCGCAGCGTTGACGCTGGAAGAAGTGGCGCGGGTGGCGCGCGGCGGAGAAGACGTAGAGCTGGATCAGACCGCCGTGAAGAAGATGCGGGCGTCGCGCGATGTAGTGGAGCGGTTGGCGGCCGGCGAGGCTCCGGCGTATGCCATCAACACGGGCGTGGGATTGCTGGCCGACACGCGGGTGCCGGCGGAGGAGTTGGAGCAACTTCAGCGAAACGTCGTCCGATCTCACGCGTGCGGAGTAGGCGAGCCGCTGGCGCGCGAAGCGGTGCGGGCGATGATGCTGATCCGCGCAAATGTCCTGGCGATGGGCGTCTCGGGGATCCGGCCGGTGATAGCGCGGCGGCTTTGCGGGTTGTTGAATCGGGGCGTGACGCCGGTGGTGCCGTCGCGCGGGAGCGTGGGCGCGAGCGGCGATCTGGCTCCTCTGGCGCACATGGCGCTGGTCCTGATCGGCGAGGGCGAGGCGGAGTTCCAAGGGCGGAGGATGAAGGGTGGTGAGGCGCTGGACGGCGCGGGGTTGGAAGCGGTGCGGCTGCACTCGAAGGAAGGCATCTCGCTGGTAAACGGGACGCAGGCGATGCTGGGGCTGGGCTCGCTGGCACTGCTGGACGGCGAGGATCTGGCGGAGATCGCGGACGTGGCTTGCGGGCTTTCACTAGACGCCTTGCGAGGGACGCCGCGTGCATTCGATGCGCGGATTCACGAGGCGAGGCCGCATCCGGGGCAGTTGGCGAGTGCGCGGTTGCTGGCGCGGTTGCTGGAGGGGAGCGAGGTCCGGGCTTCGCACAAAAGTTTCGGGCATGTGCAGGACACATACTCCCCTCGGTGGCCGCCCCAGGTTCACGGCGCCGTGCGGGACACGCTGGCGGAGGCTCGACGGGTGTTCTCGATTGAGCTGAATTCGGCGACGGACAATCCGCTGGTGTTTGGCGAAGAGATTCTCTCGGGCGGGAACTTCCACGGGCAGAGTCTGGCGTTTGCGATGGACTACCTGGCGATTGCATTGACGGCGTTGGCCGGGATCAGCGAGCGCCGGATCGATCGCATGGTGAACCCGGCATTGAACGAGGGGCTGCCGGCGTTTCTGGCGGTACATCCGGGATTGGAGTCGGGCTTCATGATGGTGCAGGTGACGGCGGCTGCGCTGGTGGCGGAGTGCCGCGTACTGGCAACTCCGGCGTCGCCGGGGACCATCACGACCAGCGGGAACAAGGAGGACTTCGTCAGCATGGGGATGACGTCGGCGCTGAAACTGCGCCAGTTGGTGGATCTGGTGCGAATGGTGCTGGCGATGGAGATGATGACTGCGGTGCAGGGATTGGAAACTCTGCGGCCTTTGAAGACAAGCGTGCCGCTGGAGCGCGTTAGGGCGGAGGTGCTGCGGGTGAGCCCGGCTCGGAAGGACGACCGGCCCTTCTCAGACTCCATCATGGCGGTCAGCGAGTGGCTTATGGAGTGGCGAACACGAAGAAGCGCGTGGTGCGTTTGAAGCCCAGGCGCTTGTAGAGCTCCAGGCCGCCGGGTGAGGACTGCAGAACCAGTGGGGCGGTGACGCCGCGCAGGCGGCGATCCGCGATCGCATGACGCATCACGGCCTCCGCCATGCCGCGGCCGCGCCAGGCGGGGAGCGTCGCCACGGAGTACAGGCCCAGCACGCCGGCCGCCTCCATGAGCGCCGTACTGGTGACGGCGAAATCGCCATCATAGCCGAGCCAGACTTCCAGCCCGCCGTGCCACATCTCCTCGGGCTCGTAAATCTGGTGGGAGATCGGCGGAGGGATATGGAAGCAGGCGGTGACCAGTTGGGCGAAGTCCCGGCGCGTGGCGGCGTCGTTGACGCGGCGATAACTGAGAGTTGGCAGGATGCGGCGCGGGGGCGTGAGCTCGGGCGTCTCCATGCCGGGCGACTCGGCAATGCACTCCATGCCGTGGGATTCGAAGATGCGGTGGATGCGCCGGGCGGTGCGGGGGGCGAGGTAGTCCTCGCAGAGCCAGAAAGACCAGTCGCGCTGGCTGCCGCGGAAGTGGGCGTTGGCGAGCTGAATGCGGCGGTCCATCTCGCCCTCGATCTCGGAGACAGGGTCGGTGAGGAGGGCGATGTTGAAGACCGAGAAGGCAACGGACGACGTGATGAGCTGGACGCCGGCGCGCTGCTCGGCCGGGCCGTAGAAACTCAACGAGGCCGCGAGATTGGCGGCGTTGCTCTCCCAGTTCTTCATAGAAGGCTCAGCGGATCGACGTCGATCACGAGGGACGTGGCAGGCCACTTTTCGTTGATGGCGTGCTGCCGAAGGTGCTTGAGGATGATGTTGAGCTTAGGGCGCGAGGTGGCCTTGATGAGGGTCTGGTAGCGGAACTCGTTTTTGAGGCGCGGAACCGGCGCCTCGGCGGGGCCCAGGACCTTCATGCCTTCGCCTGGGTCGTGGAGCAGATGGGCGATCTGGCCGCTGAGGGAGAGGGCATCTTCCTGCTTTTCGGCGCGGACCAGAATGTTGGCCATGGCGGCAAAGGGCGGGTAGCGCATGAGACGGCGGAACTGAAGTTCCTTCTCGTAGAACTTGCCGTAATCCTGGAGGGCTGCGCAGCGCACGGCATAGTGATCCGGGTTGATGGTCTGAACGATCACGGTGCCGGGCAGATGGTGGCGCCCGGCGCGGCCGGCCACCTGGGTGAGAAGTTGGAAGGTCCGTTCGGCGGCGCGGAAGTCCGGCATGCAGAGACCGATGTCGGCGTTGATCACGCCAACCAGGGTGACGTTCGGGATGTCGTGGCCTTTGGCGATCATCTGTGTTCCGACGAGGATATCGTAGTTGCCCTCCCGAAAGCCGCCGAGGATTTGTTCGTAGTGGTTCTTGCCGGTAACCGTGTCGCGATCGAGGCGCGCGATGCGGGCTTTGGGGAAGTGGCGGTGGAGTTCGTCCTCGACCTTCTCGCTCCCGCTGCCTATGAAGTAGACGTGATCTGATCCGCACTTGGGGCACTTCTCCGGTACGCGCTGGGCGTATTCGCAGTAGTGGCAGAGCAGACGGTTGTCGCGGCGGTGATACGTGAGGCCGATGGCGCAGTTGACGCACTGCACGCGTTCCCCGCAGGAGCGGCAGGCCACGGAGGCGGAGAAGCCGCGGCGGTTCATCAGCAGGATCGTCTGCTCGCCGATGTCGAGCTTGGCCTGCACGGCATCGACGAGCTTGCGCGAGAAGAGGGCGTTCTTGCGGGTCTCGACGAACTCCTCGCGGAGGTCGATGATCTCAACGACGGGCATGGGGCGTCCGCCGACGCGATCGGGCAGAGTGAGCAGACGGCTCTTGCCGCGCTCGACGTTATAGCGGCTCTCCAGGCTGGGCGTGGCCGAACCGAGGATGACGACGGCGCCGGCCTCGCGGGCGCGAAGGATGGCGACGTCGCGGCCGTTGTAGCGCGGGTTCTCTTCCTGCTTGTAGCTCTGGTCGTGTTCTTCATCGACGATGATGAGGCCCAGCGAAGCCACGGGCGCGAAGACGGCGGAGCGCGTGCCGACTCCCACCTTGGAGATGCCATTACGCAGGCGGCGCCACTGCTCGGCGCGCTCGCTGTCGTTGAAGGCCGAATGGAGAATCGAGACCTGGTTGCCGAAACGGGCCTGGAACTGGCCGGCGGCGGCGGGGGTGAGGGCGATCTCAGGGACCAGCAGGAGCGCGCCGCGGCCCAGTGCCAGGGCGGCCTCGATGGAGCTGAGATAGACCTCAGTTTTGCCGGATCCGGTCACGCCGTGAAGGAGGAAGGTCTGGTACTGGGCGGAGTGGAGCGCGGTCTGGATCTCGGTGAAGGCGGCGAGCTGGGTTTCGCTGAGCTCGTGGCGGGGCTTGGCCCAGGCGGAGTCGCCGGTGAGGGCGATGGGTGTGAGCTGAAGGAGGTTGCGGCGGGCAAGGGCGCGCGCGGCTTGGGCGGCGTTCTTAACGGCCTGATCGAGCACTTCGAGATTGTGGTTGCCGGGGTGGAGTTCCAGATAAGCGACCAGCTCTCGCTCAGCCTTGGTGAGCTTGATGCCCGCGGGGCGGCCGGTGAACTCGACACTGAGGCGGGCCGCGGGCGCGCGCAGGGGATCGCGCTCGGCGAGGTTCTGTTCCAGCTCGACGAAGCCCTTCTTCTCAAGGGATTTCATGAGCTTTTTGGCGCCTTCGAATTTGTGTTCGAGCGTGGCTTCGGAAAGCGCGCGGTGTTCCAGCGCGCGGAGGATCTCCACCGCTGGGTCTCCGCCGGGCTCGCCCATGAGCAGTTGGCGGGCCACGTCCCGGCCGCTGTCGGTGAGGCCCCACACGCGGGTGTGGCGGACCTCGCCGGCAAGCGGGGCCATGGTGCGGAGAACTTCGCCGAGTGGAGCGCAGTAATAATCGGCCACCCAGCGGCCGAGTGCCAGGAGCTTCTCCTCGAAAACGGGCTCGATGTCGAGGAGGCGCAGGACCTCCTTTGTAGAAACGTCGGGGGGCGTGTTGTGGGCGTGGACGACTACCCCGGTGAGCTTGCGTGGGCCGAAGGGGACGATGACACGGCAGCCGGTTTTGACGCGGTGACGCAGCGTTTCCGGCAGCCGGTAGGTGAACGCGCGGTCCAGCGGCACGGGTAGGCTGACGTCGACGTATTCAAAAATTGTGGTCACGGAGTAACCTTTACCCCCATGGACGGCGTACTTAACTGCGAAGGAGCCAATTGATGAAGACCCTCACCTCTATTGTTGTGTGTTTCCTGCTGGTAGCGGGAATCGCGTTCGCCGCCGGTATCGACGGCAAGTGGATGTCCGAGCGCCGTATGGGCGAAAACACGATCAAGATCATATTCGACCTGAAAGCGGATGGCGCTAACCTGACGGGTAGCATGACCATGAATCGGGGGGAAACTCCGGTGAAGGCCGACATCGCGGAAGGCAAGATCGATGGCAGCAAGTTCTCGTTCAAGGTCACGACGGAAGGCCGGAACGGCAAGATGACCAGCACCTACGAAGGGACCGTGGAAGGCGACACACTGAAGGGTACGTCGGCACGCGAGGGCGGCGAGCCCAGGCCGTTTGAAGCGAAGCGTCAGTAGTCCCCCAATCACCAATCTCGAATCTACAGGCGATCCATCCTCACGGGATGGATCGCCTGTTTTGTGTTTCAGTGCTGGCGGCCAGCCATGCGGATTGCCAGCTTGACCAGTTCTGACTGCCGCGACACGCGGGTCTTGGCGAAGGTGCTGCGTAGTTGGGTGCGGATGGTGGCGATGGTGACTCCGGACGCCAGGGCTGCGCCTTTCGGTGTGAGGCCGGCGACGAGATGCTCGGTGAGGCGCGCCTCGGCGGCGGTCAGGTGGAAGACTTGGCAGAGCAATGCTGTATCAACCGCGGCCTCGGCGCGGGCCGGGTCGATCAGCGTAACCAGCGCCGTCGGCAGAGTGAGACTCATCGGCGCCGGATCAGGTGGCG
>CAYVDY010000083.1:0-16687 GCA_964450255.1 uncultured Candidatus Solibacter sp.
AATAGGGATAGAGCATGCTGTAGGCGAAGATCGAAGGAGTCAGGCGCATCGCGCGGCCAAACAGCAACTGCAGGCCGCAAGCGGTCCAGGCGTTGCGGCTGGCCTGCAGAACGTCGGTGAGGCTCACATCGGGATCGAAACGCCGGCCCTGGCGCGCCATCTCCGTGCCTATGGACGACAGGCCACCGTGCAGCAGGAGCCTCAACTGATCGTCATCCATCCCGAGGCTGGCGCGCCCGAACGCGACAAACGCGGCCGTGATCCGCTGATGGGTGCACTGGCGTTCGGCCCGCGTGCGTGGGATGCTCCGCAGTTCGGCTTGCAGCCCGCCCAGGAAGCGCGACAACTGCTGCTCGCCTTCGGCCTGCTGGCTCTCGCTGAAGCGGCGCTCCAGCCGCGGGGGACTCGCCGGGCAGGTCCGCCAAACGCCTAAAGCCTCTTCCAGAAGTGCGGTGGAATCAATCGCAGGATGTTTGGGTGACATGCGGCTCACCCGGTAATACGTCAGCCGGGCCGCCGGAGTTCAACACACCGCTCATCAATGCAGCCACCACGTCCTCGGCGTGGTACGCCGAACCATCGGCCGGAATGAAGCGCTTCAGCTCCGTCAGATCGTCGCCACTCGTAATGATGCCGGCCTCCAGGTGTTTACCGGCGCGAATCTGCGGATGCCCGGTGGTGGCCATCAGGGCGTTACAGACGCACTTCCGGCCGACGGTCTCCTCGATGGCGCCGCCCTTGGAAACGAAGAGGGAAATGGGCTCCGAGCCGCAGCGGAAATCAATGGCGCCTTCCGGCGTGCGGTAGGCCTCGCGCAGATACCCCAGATCACAGATGCGATGCCGGGCCTCGGCCAGTTCGTTATCCGAGACCGTACCGGGCAACTGAACGACCTTGAACGGGAAGCCGGTAGGAGACGCCAGCCGGTCCGTGTAGACTCTCACGGTTCCGTCCATCACCTGCTGTAGAACGGCCTGTTTGTAGTCATCGCGCAGTCCGGATTCGGCGCAGAACGCGAACGCCGTCCCCACCTGTACACCGGCCGCACCGGCCGAGAGAGCGGCACGGACCTGATCCGGCGATCCGAAGCCGCCGGCCAGCCAGAATGGCAAGCCGAGCTCACACATCTTCGGCAGATCCACCACGTCACGCTCGCCATAGATGGGCTCGCCGATGTCATTCACTTGCAGCTTGCCACGCGGAGGGGCGTTGTGGCCACCGGCCGTGGGTCCTTCGATGATGAACCCGTCCACCCGCCCGTTGGCCTTCTTCACCATCGTGATCGCGAGGGTGTTGGAGGCGATGATCGCCAGGAACCACGGCCTGCGCAGCGGCGGCAAGTCGCTCTCCATGAACTCCCGAGGGTCGAACCGCATCGTGGTGTCGTCGCCCTCTTTGGCGCCCGCCACATACAGCGGATAAGTCGCCGGCTCGTGGTTGACGTACTTGTCCAGAACGCCTGGGATGCGCATGGGGATTCCCGCGCCCATCAGGATATAGTCCACGCCGGCCAGCATCGAACCATAGATCGAGGCCAGGTGCGGCGGCTGGATCTTCTCCAGGTAGTTGATGCCCACGGGGTTGTCGTGACCCTCGCGCGCGAGCCAGATTTCCACGAAATTCGACAGGATGAGCATTTCCGAGACTTCTCTCGGCATGTCTTTCTCGAACTGAGCTGAATTGGCGTAGGAAGCAGACGGCGCCTTACCGCCGGCAATGTAGTATTTGTCCCAGACTCGCGCGGCCATCGCCGGGAACGGGAAATGATCGAGCGCCCGGCGCATGTCCCCACCGGGGTCGCCGTCCTGCAGACGCCGCAGCAGCATGCGGTCCAGAGCGGTTCCGGAAACGACGCCCAATTGGCCGGTCTTCGCCACCGACTGAGCCAATCTCCAGTTCGATATACCTACGCCCATCCCACCCTGAATCACGGTCGGCAGCTTCAACTCAGAGAGCTTTTCCATCAACAAAACACCATCCTATAAGCGCGTGGGCTGGATCGCCACAATTCTATAATAACGGGCCTGAATGAACGAAACCTCACCCCCCGGCCAGCGAGTGGTGACGACTCTATGATACCGGACCCGGCAGTACTCTACTTCCAGGGGATGGAGTCCACCAGCAGAGGCGAGTCTGAACCTCCGGTGACCTCGGTGAGAACGCCTTTGCTGTCCTTCAACCGGACGGAGCAGTAAGATTGCACGGTGCGACCCCTGGATCCGCGGGGAAGGTCGATAGTGACTGACGCGCTGGTTCGCTCGGTGAGGCTGCCAGGCGGAACGCCCATGACAAAGACATAGCTGTAGCCCGGCTCCACGGTTTTGTAGTTCTTGAAGTCGATGTCCTTGTGCGTGATGTTGATGGTGTAAGAATCGACAACGTCGGGTTTGGATGGGTCAAACGGCGGCGTCTCCAACTCCAACCCGAGGCTGGAGGGCAGGGTGGCGCTCCTCCGCTTGAGCCGGAACGGCGCAGTTCCCGTGATGCGGACGTCCAATGTGGAACTGTAGGTGGCGTTGTAGTGATTCAACCGGCGCTCATCCGTGTAGCTCAGCTCGCCCACGAACGGTGCACTCAGTCTGACGGAGAACTCCACCGGAGTGGACGCGGCGCATCCGGCGGAGCAGTGGCCGTTGGCGATGAGCACATAGAATCTCGTGCCAGCCTCGATCAGGCCCTTGGCGCCGGCGATGATCAGCTCATCGCGGAACGAGCCCCAGGGAATCCAACCGCTGTCTCCCACCTCATAGAGAAATGCTTTGCTGGCATATGCCGGGTCGCTCAAACGGAGCGTCAGTTCCTCGTCCGCCGCCGCAGCGGGCTTGTCAGCCGGATCGAACGCGATGAGAAAGTGCTTTGCGGAGAGATCCGGCGCGGACCAAGCATGCTTGCCGCTAAGCGCCGTCGAGCTGAGCGTGAGCGGCTCTGGCTTGGTACGGCCATTCAGGACGACACCCAGTTCCGGAAATCCGCTCCAGATTGCGCCCTGAATGTAGTGATCGCAGAAATCGATCCACTTCTCACCCAGATCGGCGCCGAACTCGCCGCGCAGGGTGGGCACGGGCGCATACGCCGGGCTGGAGAGCACGATGTCGGCGCTGTCTTCCACGCCCAGCTTAGCGATGACGCGGCCGATGCTGTCTGGTGCGGCGCCCGGACTAGCCGGAGCAAGATACTGCAGAAACGCCGATGCGCCATAGCCGTGGGCGCGCACCGCCGCGCCGCCGGAATAGCCCGCGGGCACTTCCAGTCCGTTCTTGAAGAGGAAGTCCCAGTTATCGAGCGCATTGAGGGGCCGGTAGTCTGCGTTTGCTGAAATCGACTTCTCCAGCCAGGTGGCCGAGGCCTCCATCAACCACAACCACGAGCTATGGGTAAAGGTCTTGCGCAGCCGGCCGCGCGTGTCATAGAGCGTCTGCATGATGTGCAGCAACTCATGCCCGCTGGTCACCTCGACGTCGTCGAGGAAGTAAGTGCTCCCCTGCTTGATGGTGTCCAGGTTCAGGCAGAGCCCGACGCCTTCGTTGCCCCAGAGGTCGCTTTCCGTATTGCCTTCCGCCGTACCGCTGCCGCCGAGGATATAGCTGGACCAACTGGAGTAACTGAAGAGGTAAACGTCCATGGGCCAAGTACTCCGCTTCTTCCAATCCAGGCCCATGTTCCCGATCAGCGCATAGTCACGCTCCATGAACGCCGCGATCTGTTTGGCTAGCTGATACTCGCCGGACGGATAGTAGACACGGAAGTGGCCGTCGGAGGAGTCCGTGTTGTTCATCCCCATGCCGACCCACAGAATCATCCCGCTCACGTTGCCGGCCGCCGACCGCACGGCGTCCTTCTGCACGGCTGCCGGGATCGTGACCACGAGTTTGCCCTCTACGACCTCGCCCTTGAGCACCATGGGCGCCTGGGCGCCGTTCCCCTCCGTCTTCAGGAAGAGTTGCGCGCCTTCGGCGGGCGGCGTACCCTCCAGATGGATCTTCAGGGTCAGCGATTCACGGGGATTCGCGGGGAGGCCTTGCAGCTTGTAGTAGCTGCTCAAGCGGCCTTCGGCCGAGCCGCCGTTCATCCTGAGAACCGCCGGGGGTTCAGACGCTCCTTCCACGGAAACGCCGGATTCGGCGGGCTGCCAGGGCGATCCGGTCCACGATCCGGATAGGCGGATCCCCGCTCGCGCATGCGTCTCCGGCACAGCGCACAACTCGGCGTTGGCCAGCGTGATGGTATAGAGCCCCGCCGGGAACTCCGCGACGCTGGCGGTGATGATGTTGGCCGATGTGGCGCCGCGCCATTCGGATTGACCGGGTTCGAATTCGCGCGCAAACAGGGTGCCCGCCATCACGCGATCACCGTCCCGCTCGATGGTGTAAGTCGCGGGCCCGCCCAGCCAGCGGGTGCGGAGCCAAAGCTGCCGGACGATGGCGCTGGTTTCCAGCGTGAACTGTCCGCTGGAGACGCCCTCACACGCACCGCGCGCGTATGCATCCGCCAGTGTCACAAAGCGAGGTCCTATGTAGATCTGCTGCGAGGCTTCGCTGTCCCGTCCGGCCGCCTGGAGGGTGAGTGACTTCCAACCGGCCGGCAGATCCGCAGGCACGACGAACCGCACCAGATAGACTCCCGGCTCCGCCTCCGCTGCCTCCGCGCCGGTCACCTCGAGGGCTACGGCGCCAATCCGAGCCTCGACCTTGGCCGCTACTTCGCGCGACGGGCTGGCTTGTAGGTCGCCCAAACCGTAGGCCCGTAGAGTCACGGTTTCGCCGGGAAGCAGGGGCGCATCCGTCTCATTGGCAGGGCTGCCGTCGGCGTGCCAGACGATCGCCCGCCCGCCACTGACTTCGGTGTAGGAGGAGACGACTGGAGCCGTGGCCGCCAGCCGCAAGGAGCCCTTGCCGGTCCCGAGCGCGTGAGTGACCCGCACCTCGCCGCTGGATCCATTGAGGCCCATCGGGAGGAGGGCCACGATGCGCTTCGGCGTGACACTGGCCAGCAGAACCGTCCGCACGCTTGTGCCTTGTGCCAGTTCGACCTTCACGCCGGCCAGCGATTCGGCCAGGTTGCCGTCCGAGGACTCGCTCGTCACTGACAGGCTATCGCCGGTGATGACGATCATCGAACCCGGCGCTACCGTGCGCCCATCCGACCCCAAGGCCACCACGCGGCTCACCAGCGGCAGATCCCATTGCGCCAAGCAAGGCGCGGACATGAGCAACAGTCCCGCTATCCAGCGCTTCACGATTTGCCTCCTCCGAATGTCAGTGCCATAGCGAGCGGTAGACGATGATCTCCACCGAGCCGCTCTCATCGAACTTCAACAATCTCTAATCGAAGTCCTTGCCGCTGACCGCCTTCGGCTGGAAGTAGCGAATGTCATGCGCAGTCGCAGTCGAGGCAGGCCCGCGGAGCCGCCAGGTCTGTCTGGACCCGAACCTCCGCTGCCATCTGAAGCACCTGCCAGAGCGGTGGCGGCGCAGTCTCCTGAGCCGCCACACCCATCGCCGCAACGAGAATCAACAGTGCGAGTCGCATCAATCTCCTCCGAGTGACTCGAACCAGACTCAAGCGGGACTGCTACTTCTTCAACGTACGGATATGCGCTACAACGTTGTCCACGTCAGCAGGCTGCAACGTCTTTGCCATCGCTGCGTGGTTCTTGCCGGCAGTAACACCCTTCGCCAAATCCGCGTCTTTTTTGGCCTGAATCTCGGCGCCGCCGAGGGGTTTCAACTCCGGACCATACTTCTTCTGCATCGCCGGCGTCCCGGCTCCGTCAGCGCCGTGGCAGAGCTTGCACTTTTTGGCGTACAGTTCCGCACCCTTGGCGGCGTCGCCGGCAGCCATAGCGGGCATGCAGACTGCGCAGATCATGACAATGAGCGTGAACACGATAAAAAATCTTGCCAACATGAGTTCTTTCCCTTTCCTGGCGCCAGATGCGCCCGTCGTCAGATTATCACACCTGAATATCCGTATCTAGCCCCGCCCGGACGCAGAACCGCCCCGGAGAGTTGTCCCCGGGGGCGGCCGTCATTCGAACGATGAGTTTAGCGCTGGATGCGGGCCGAGCCGCCCTTGGCAAATGCGCGGACCTGGTCCACGGTGGCCATGGTGGTGTCGCCCGGATAGGTGGTGAGTAGCGCGCCGTGCGCCCAGCCCAGATTCACTGCGTCCTGCGGCTCTTCGCCGGTCAGCAGTCCGTAGATGAAGCCGGAGGCATAGCCATCGCCGCCGCCGACGCGGTCGAGAACGTCGAGGTCAGCGGTCTTCGACATGTAGGTCTGGCCATCGATCCACGCTACCGCGCCCCAGGCGTGCCGGCAGGTGGAATGGACTTCCCGCAGCGTTGTCGCCACGATCTTCACGTTCGGGTATTTCACCACGACCTTGTCGATCATGCCAAAGAACGTGCTGGGATCGAGCTTCGATTTGGCCGCAACTTCGGGTCCGGGGATACCGAGACCCATTTGCAGGTCTTCCTCGTTGCCGACGATGACATCGACGTGCTCCACGATCCTGTGCAGAACGGAGAGAGCGCGCTCGTGGCCGCCCCAGATATTCCACAACTTCGCGCGGTAGTTGAGATCGAACGAGGTCACGGCGCCGTGCGCCTTGGCCGCCTTCATCGCCTCGATGATCAGCTCGCCGGTGGTTTCCGACAGCGCCGCGAAGATGCCGCCGCTGTGGAACCACTTGACACCCTGGCCAAAGATCTCGTCCCAGTTGAAGTCTCCGGGCTTGAGCTGCGCGCCGGCTTCATTGCAGCGGTTGTAAAACACGACAGGCGCGCGCACGCCATGGCCGCGGTCGCTGTAAACGGCGGCCATATTGGGGCCGTTCACGCCGTTGTGCTGGAAGTGCTTGTAGAAGGGCTTTACGCCCATTGCCTTGACACGTTCGTTGATCAGCGCGCCGATCGGATAATCGACCATCGCCGACGCCACGGCCGTGCGCATACCGAAGCAATCGGCCAGGTTGGCGGCGCAGTTGAACTCGCCGCCGCTGACGTGGATCTGGCACTCGGTGGCCTTGCGGAAGGGGATAATGCCCGGATCCAGGCGGTGCACCAGTGCGCCGAGCGAGAGGAAGTACAGCGAGGCGTCCTCGCGAATATTGAGTCCGTATTTCATGTTCTGATCCTTGTGTTAGACGGTGTAGATGCCCGAAGCGACACGGCCGCCGTGACCGGTCCAGTTGGTGTGGAAAAACTCGCCGCGGGGCTTGTCCACGCGCTCGTAGGTGTGGGCTCCAAAGAAGTCGCGCTGGGCCTGGAGGAGGTTGGCCGGCAGGCGGCCGGTGCGGAAGCCGTCGTAGAAACCGAGGGCGGTGGTGAAGGCCGGGGTGGGCACGCCATACTCGATGGCCTGGATGATGGCGCGGCGCCAGGAGGCCTGGTAGCTGACGACGAGCTTGGTGAAGAAGTCGTCGAGCAGCAGGTTGGTGAGATCGGGGTTCTTATCGAAGGCGTCCTTGATCTTGCCGAGGAACCGGCTGCGGATGATGCAGCCGCCGCGCCACATGAGGGCGATGCCGCCGAAGTTGAGATTCCAGCCCTGTTCCTTGGCCGCTTCGCGGAGCAGCATGTAGCCCTGGGCGTAGGAGACGATCTTGGAGCAGAAGAGCGCCCGGCGGACGTCTTCGATGAACGCCGCGCGGTCGTGCTCGGCCTTGTGGGCGGGGCCGGGCAGGATGGCCGACGCCTTCACGCGCTCGTCCTTGATGGCGGAGAGGCAACGCGAGAAGACGGCTTCGCCGATGAGCGTGACCGGCATGCCGAGATCGAGAGCGCTGAGGCAGGTCCATTTGCCGGTGCCCTTCTGGCCGGCGGTGTCGAGGATCTTGTCGATGATCGGCGAGCCGTCCTCGTCCTTCTTAGCGAAGATCTGCTGGGTGATGTCGATGAGGTAGCTATCGAGTTCTCCCTTGTTCCATTCGGCGAAGACTTCGTGCAGTTCGTCGGGCGTGAGGCCGAGGGCGTCCTTCAGCAACTGGTAGGCTTCGCAGATCAACTGCATGTCGCCGTATTCGATGCCGTTGTGAACCATCTTGACGTAGTGGCCGGCGCCGTTCTCGCCCACCCACTCGCAGCACGGCACGCCACCGTCCACCTTGGCGGAAATGGCCTGGAAGATCTCTTTGACATGCGGCCATGCGGCCGGATTGCCGCCGGGCATGATGGAGGGGCCGTTGCGCGCGCCCTCTTCGCCGCCCGAGACGCCGGTGCCGATATAGAGGATGCCCTTGGCGGCGAGCGCGGCGGTGCGGCGGTTGGTATCGGGGAAGTGCGAATTGCCGCCGTCGATAATAATGTCGCCCTCTTCGAGGTAAGGCAGGACCTGCTCGATCATCTTGTCGACAGTGTCGCCGGCCTTGACCATGAGCATCACGCGGCGGGGCCGCTTGAGCAGTTGGACGAGCTCTTCCATTGAGTGCGCGCCCACGACTTCGGTGCCCTTCGCCTCGTTGTTGATGAACTCGTCGACTTTCGAGACGGTCCGATTGAAAACGGCCACCTTGTAGCCGTGGTCGTTCATATTGAGAACCAGGTTTTGGCCCATTACCGCCAGGCCGATCAAGCCGATATCACAACTCGCGTTAGACATAGAATCTCCTGATGAATTGGTGAGCTACTGGTATGCCAGTGTTGGCGCTCTTCCGCTAACATTCTATCCACAAACGGGCGCGGGCGTCCGGGAGATTCGGGCTTTGAGGTCGGATACGGGGTGTTGAGACGGGGCGGCCGGTTAGCGCGGGCCTCCGGCGGTGAAGGCGGCGGGCGGGGCGGATTGGGTTTGATTGGTCAAGTTCCCCGGCGCCGGCTGAGCGAGGTTCTGCTGGAGTTTGAGCATCGCATCCTGCAGGCAGGCTTCGGACTGCGCCTCGTCGGAGGAGGCCTGCGCGCGGGCGATGGCGGCGTGCTGCCGATGGACCTGCGCGACATTAACGAGCACAGGCGGAGCGGAGGGCTGAACGCCTGACTCAAATGGCTCCGGAATTTCGGTGCAGAGGCGGTTGGTCTGAAAGGCTCTCAGTTCCCTGAGGGTCTTGTGATACGTACGCTCGGCTCGGCGCATGTAGAGATCGATGCGCTTCAGGCGGTTGGCCATCTCGAAGGCAAGCAGGGGATCGCCGCCATTGCAGATGGAGTCGAACTGGGAGGCGACTTCGGCACGGCGGCAGCGGCGGAGAGTCCAAGCAGCGTGGGCATGCTGGGCGAAGAGTTCGCGCTCAATGGCGCCAACGGGTTCGATTTCGGCTTCGAGTTCGGCTATGAATTGGGCGAATTCTTGCTCCTGTCCGGCGAGGATGACGAAGTCCTTCGAGGAGAGTCCGTGGCTGGTGGCGTTGCGGGCGGAAGCGGCCTTGCCTTCGGCGGTACGGGGCCCGGTGGAGCGGCGGGCGTTGACTTGATTGGCAGCGATCTGGGCGGCGGTGGCCATGGGGAAGTCCTTTCGGGGTTGGAGGTAGAACGCAAACGGCCCCGCTGAGGTAGGGCGGGGCCGTTTGGTTTTTGGCGGGAGGCCGCGAGGCGGCACCCGACGACACAGTAGCAGACGGGTGCAAGCGTTTTGGGTTGGGAGCGGGGGTGTAGGTGGGTGGGAGGGTGAAAAACGCTGGGGAAATCGAGAACAATTAAGTTCGGATTAACGTGTGAACGGGTTTGGGGAGCCCAATCGAACGGGTCTGGAGGCTGACTCGATGAGTTGCCGGCGCAACCGCAACTTCGGCCAGTTGTCCGAATCGATTGAGTGGATTGGCTTCCCTTGCTCAGAATGCGCGGTCTTTCAGCATCTCCCTGGCAGCATTGTGTCCGGGTGCTCCCATTACCCCTCCTCCCGGGTGCGCCCCACTTCCGCAAAGGTACAAGCCCCGCACCGGAGTCCGGTAACGCGCCCATCCCGGCGCCGGACGCATGACGAACATCTGCTCGAAGCTCATTTCGCCGTGGAAGATGTTGCCGCCCGTGATCCCGAATCTGCGCTCGAGGTCCAGAGGCGTCAGCACCTGCATGTGCTCGATCTTGTTCCGGAACCCGGGCGCGTACTCCTCAATCTGGTCAATCACCCGGTCGGCGAAAGGTTCGCGCAACTCGTCCCAAGTCCCCTGGCGCAGAGTATACGGCGCGTACTGCAGGAACACCCCGATGATGTGCCGTCCTTCCGGCGCCAGTGACGGGTCGTATTGCGTCGGCGAGGTCAGTTCCAGCATCGGCCGCTCCGACGGCCGGCCGTACTTGGCGTCATCCCAGGCCCGCTCCACATAGTCGATGGAAGGGCAGATGTGCATCGTCGCCCGGTGGTGCGGACCCGGCGCGCCCGGCAGGCACGTGAACTCCGGTAGCCCCGTCATCCCGAAGTTGATCTTCACCGAGGTTCCCTCACATCGGAACCTACGCATCTGTTCCAGGAAATCTTCGGGCAGTTCCCGCGGTTCCAGCAGGCGCAGGAACGTCACCTTCGGATCGAGGTTACTGGCCACCATCCTGGTTTCCAACTCCTCGCCCCCGGCCAGCACCACGCCCGCTGCCTGCCCGCCTCGAACGAGGATCTGTTCGACACTGGCGTTCGTTCGGATCTCGGCTCCGTGCGATTTCGCAGCCGAGGCAATCGCCTCCGACACCGCACCCATCCCGCCCCGAACAAACCCCCACAGCCCCCTGTGCCCCGCCACCTTACCCATACAGTGGTGCAAGAGGATATAGGCCGTCCCGGGCGACCGCGGTCCGCCGTTCGCGCCGATCACGCCATCGGTCGCCAGCGTAACCTTGATCTCCGGGCACTCGAACCACTCGTCCAGAAAGTCCGAAGCGCTCATCGAGAAAATCTTCACCAACCCGGACAACTCGGCGCGACCCAGCCCCTTCATGCGCCCCGCCAGTTTCAGGTACTCGACGAAGTCCCCAAGCCTCTCAGGCGGGAACGCCGGCGGCGTGACCAGCAGCAGTCCTTCCACCACTTGCGCCAGCTCCTCCAGGTGCGCCTCGTATTTCGGCAGTGCCTCGGCATCCTTCCTGGAAAACTTCGCAACCTCAGCCAGAGTTTTGGTTGCGTCCTGCCAGAAGAACAGGTGCCTGCCGTCCGGATACGGCGAGAAGAACGCCGGGTCCTTGGCGTCGACCTTGTATCCGTGCTTTGCCAGTTCAAGGTCGTCAATGACCTTCTCCTGCAGCAGGCTTGTCAGATACGATGCGGTGCTCACCTTGTATCCGGGCCAGATCGCCTCGGTCACCGCGCACCCGCCTACCAGCTCGCGTCTTTCCAGAACCACGACCTTCCTGCCGGCCTTCGCCAGGTAGGCCGCCGTCACGAGGCCGTTGTGCCCGCCTCCCACTACTATTGCGTCGTATCGGTTGGTCACCATGCCTAATTTCACAGGGTAGCGCTTGCCCGCGAAGAACGGTTGGTGCTCCGAGTCCGTTTCCTCTTTGGCACGGATAGCATCGTTGCGCACCGGTGAAGGGGAATTCTCTGTATGATCGCTGTCAGGAGATCCGATCTGATAAATTCGGCAGAACCAAATGCCATCTATTAACGCCCACCTGGCCCCAAATGCTCCCGTGCCCCTCGAGTACGATCCTGAGCAGCTCTCCTCGGTTCTGCGCACTCTGCCGCCCAAACAGGAGAAGCTAATCCGTTTGCGCTACGGAATTGGGTGCTGGCGCGGGCACTGGCCGGGAGAGATCGCCGAGCACCTTAGGGTATCTGTGCGGGCGATCAATGCCAGTCTACGGGATGGCCGAACCAACCTGCGCAGCTTCGGACTCGGCCCAAGAAAGCTGGCGCTTGCGGGAGCCTTCCAGCAAGCCGTTCTGGCCCAGGGGAGTATTGCCACTTTCCGGGCACGCTCAGCGGAGACCCATGTTGTCTCTGCGGCGCAAGCTCTCATTGACGCCAGCGCCCTCGACGTCAGCGCAATTCTCCGGCTCTCTTCACGGGAGTTTGAGGAATTCATCGCAGAGATCTGGAGCCGTTTTGGCTATCAGGTTGAACTAACTGCCAGAACCCGGGACGGAGGACGAGACGTGGTTGCGGTCAGGAGTGCAGAGGCTAAGCTCCGGATCTTGATCGAATGCAAACGCTATTCTCCCGGCCACAAGGTAGGAGTGCTAGCGGTTCGTGCGCTGTACGGCGTGAAGACCGATGAGAGAGCCACGAAGGCGATCCTCGCTACCACGTCGTCGTTCACGTCTGGTGCGAACAAATTCTTCGAAGTGCACAGTTGGGAACTTGAACCAAGAGACTATGACGGTGTATGCGATTGGGCGAAGAACGCAGCGCGGTATAGGGAAGATCCGGCCTCAGGTCTATGGTTGCCGCGAGTGTAAAGAGCTAACTTGACTGGAAGCTGGGTGAAGTCCGTCCCGGCCACCTCCATCATCTAGCCGGCCCCGACAAGCAGTTCCGTCGCCGCACTGTGTGGGCTCCCACCTAGCAGCGCGTGAGTACCCGGTGTCGAAGCTGCCAACCCGTCCCGGAGGTAAACCGGCACTTGCCGGAGGTGAACTTGTGGCTGCGTCGCGAAACCCAGTGCAAGGGAAGTGCACGTCATCGATCTTCGGCCGGAGAATGGGGAGGCCGGCCCGGAAGATTCGGCGCCTCGCTGAGCCGCTCCCGGCAGCGGATGGGCATGGGAGTGAGCGTGAATCTGGCGCACGGCGGTGAGAGACTGAGAGGCGTGCCGACGATTTTGTGGGTGGGGCCGTACCGAATGTACTATCACAGCCACGAGCCGAACGAACCTGCCCATGTGCATGTGGATCGGGATGATCAATCGGGGAAGTTCTGGCTGGCCCCAGTAGCGCTGGCGAGGAACCTTGGCTTCAGTGCGGTGGAGCTTGGGCGAATCCGCTGACTGGTGGCGGAGATTCGCGATTGCCTGTTGGAGAAATGGAATGAACGCTTCCCATCTTAATCCCGGAGAACGAGTACGGAACGTGCAAGTCACCGAGGACACGCTGGCGGTGGACCTGGCGGACGGGCGTACCATCATAGTTCCGTTGACATGGTATCCGCGGCTGCTGAGCGCGTCCATGGAGCAGCGATCCCACTGGAAGATCAGCGGGGCGGGCTATGGGATTCACTGGCCTGACATTGATGAGGACTTGAGCACGGAAGGCCTGCTGCGGGGCGCCCCTGCTGCCGCCGAACCCGCCCGGCTGAGCCACTGAGGGTTTCTTG
Organism: uncultured Candidatus Solibacter sp.; assembly: GCA_964450255.1. Lineage (GTDB taxonomy): Bacteria > Acidobacteriota > Terriglobia > Bryobacterales > Bryobacteraceae > Paludibaculum. Next base: position 13,176 of record CAYVDY010000083.1, read on the forward strand.
CGGATTGCGCTGAGTCGTTGATTCCGCCCGAGGCGCTGATCGTCCATAGTCCATTGGACGGTGAAGCCAGGTGCAGCGGACTGGGCGGCGGGGTGCGATCTGCCCGATCGCTACTTCACCTGGCTGGCAGTGAAGTCGCCCGTTACTCCCATCGGCTGCACCTCGACAGATCCGGTGATCTTGGCCGGCGACTCGACCTTACCGGAGTGCACTATGGTCAGTTCCTGCCCCTCATAAGTTGTCTTGTACTGGAACGTGACTTTGGACGCCTCCACTTTGCCGCTGATGGTAAGCGTGGCCTCGGTGGTCTTGCACGTGCCGCCCAAATCCTGGTTGTTCTGGGTAAACGTGCAATCGAAATCACTGTCGTGCCCGGCGATACTTGAGTGCATCTTCCACTGGCCGGCAAGCGAAGTGTCTTCGGCCGCCGGCGCGATGACCGGGACGGAGAAGAGGAGAAACGACAGGACGATAGTTTTCACGTCGCGTACCTTTCTGGAACTTCGAAGATGACGGCAGTCGGCGCCACGGGATCAGTATTGCCAACGTCTGGATCATCGTTTCAATGGGCCTACCGCACTGCCTCTTGGCATGGCCTGCGTCTCCGCGTGCCGTACCGCCGTCAGCGATGCCCCGGGTAAAGATTACCTACACATATGGTATCTATTGCCGCATTCTAAGAGAAACCGCTCTCATGGTCCCGTGATGATCAATGCCAGACTGTTTGGAATCTGGAGCCTGGCGCGCCAGCACAGAGTCGGTACTCGAATTGCAGCGCCAGAGCGGGCCCGCCCGCTTGCGTGAACGGCGGACCGAATGAGGGCATGGAAAGAGGTACGAGAATGAAGTTCCCCAGCAGCTTGACGTCCGGATGGAGGCGGTGTGGCGCCACTCTGGCGATTGCCTGCACGATGCTGGTGCCGCTTGTGAGTTCCGGCCAGGAAGCGGCGCTTGCCTGGGACCAGGTCAAGAATTTTCGCTACAACATCATCTCCGCGGGATACGCACCGGGAACACGATTGGTCACAGTAGTCTTTTCGGTCACTAACCCTGCTGCCGGAAACACCCCCTATGACATCCTGGGGACCACCACGGCTGCCGCGTTCAAATCGCCGGCTACGCTGCGTGTGGACGTGGCGTGGAATGCCGGGAGTTGGGGCACCACTGAACTTGTCAACACAAAGGATGGGCCCTACAATCTTCTGAATCGGACCACATCCGGGGGTATCGTAACGGGCTCGGCGCCAGCGAGTGCGACGGCAATCAATGCTCTTACGTCGGCAAAACGGTGCAGCGACGATGGTTCGCCCTGCCTGTTTGCCTCAGCTACTCCCAAACTGACGTATTGGGTAACGGCGACTCTGCCCGCAGGCGCTTCTTCCTACGGACGCGTGGCCATTGAGGGCCACCCCTCGGTTCAGACGGGCGTGGACCCCGTTAGGGGTGCGCCGATCATCGCCAGTGTTCCAGTGAAGAGCGTGTATGCGGACCTCCAGATCAGCGCCGGCACGCGAGCGCGGCGCAAGGGCGTCGATTTTGCGAAGTGCCAGGGATGCCACGACGGCCGGAAGCACGGCGAGACCGTGGTTCCGCGTCTGAGTTTGCATGGAGCCAACCGCAACGAAGAACCTGGAGTCTGTGTGATGTGCCACAACCCGAATCAGACGGACGCAGCCTACCGCACGTCCGGCGCGGAGGAGTCAGTGGACTTCAAGCGCATGATCCACGGGATCCACGCGGGCAAGATGCGCAAGAATTCTTTGATTATCATCGGCCGGAACGGCTCGGTGAACAACTACAGCCACGTTCAGTTCCCCTCGGAGTTGAAGACATGCACGAAGTGCCACGTCGAGGTGTCAGGCAAAGGAACATATGAACTTCCGCTGGACTCGAAGCTGGGCTCGACCGTTGCAACGGGGAGTTGGCTGACTCCGCTGTCGGGGCAGATCGACATCGATCCCAGCAACGATCTCAGGATCAGTCCGATCGCCGCCACGTGCTCGGCTTGCCACGATAGCTCCGACAACAAGCAGCACATGATCGCGATGGGTGCCTCGTTCGGAGCTGTGCAGTCTGTCCTGGCGGGTAAGGAACAATGCGTTACCTGCCACGGACCCGGAAGATTCCGGGACGTTCGGAAGGAGCACGGGCTCGGCGAGCGGCGCTAGGAGGCGTGAGTCAGGCCGGTTGAGTGAGATGGTGTGGTCTGTCTACCACTCCAGGGTGAGAGAAGGAGTGGACTACGGAGGGTACGCTCCCTCAGCGATCGAGAGTCAACAGTCTCCACGGCTCGCCATCCGATCGGCTGTGCAACGCAAATCCGCAAGTGATCCAGTGAGCCTGCATTCGCTGAATCAACCGGTTTTCGCTCGTCCTCACCTGCACAGAGCCGTGGTGAGAGAAGCAGACCGACGATTCAGCGCCCAAGCACTGGAGCATGAGATCGGCCGTACCCAACTGGAAGTCGCCGCGCAGCTCCCGTTCCTGGACCCGCTTCACAACGTCGTTTAGATTGATGTGTTCAGGAACCCAGAGCTCACCGGTTGGGAGGGACGCTCCCCACCCCACTTCAACCGACACTGACTCCTCGCCGAGGCTCTTCAGGACCCCGACAATGAACTCGAACTCGACTTGGAGCTCTCCTCTCGAAAGCTGGCCGGTTGCGAGTTCCGAAATCGCCGGATTCATAGGGGCCTTCGTTTTCCGACATTCGACCGGATCAAATCCGAAGCTCTCCGGTGCATGATAGAAGGATGCTACGCTCCGGACTCCTCGCGCTCCTCACCCTCTCTGCCGTCTCCGCCGCCGACTGGCTCAACTGGCGCGGGCCGCACTTCAACGGCGTTGCCGATGGCGACGCTCCCACGGAATGGTCCGACACGAAGAACGTCGCATGGAAGGTCCCCATCGCGGGACGCGGGTTCTCCACGCCCGTCATTGCGGGCAAGCGGATCTTCCTGACTACCGCCATCCCCAAGACCGACGCTGCCAGCGAGCACAAGTTTGTCGTGATGGCACTGGACCGCGATTCCGGTAAGGTGCTCTGGGAGAAGACCGCCAATGAGGCCGTGCCGCACGAGCGCTACCATGGCCGCTATGGCAGCTACGCCTCCTATGCGCCCATTACCGACGGCAAACATGTCTGGGCGCACTTCGGCTCCTGGGGGCTGTACTGCTACACCGTGGAGGGGGCGCTGGTTTGGAAAAAGGAACTGCCGAAGATGCGCATGAAGATGGCCTTCGGCGAAGGCGGCGCTCCGGCGCTGGCGGGCGACCGCATGATTCTTTCGCTGGATCAGGAATCCGGCTCCATCATCGTCGCGCTGGATAAGACGACGGGCAAGGAACTGTGGCGCAAGGAGCGGAGCGAGCTGAGTTCCTGGTCCACGCCGCTGGTATTGAACGATCAGGTGATTGTCAGCGCCACTACCAAGGTGCGCTCGTACGACATCGCCACGGGCGACGTCGTGTGGGAGTGCGGCGGCCTGGGGATGAACGTGATCCCCGCGCCG
>CAYVDY010000084.1:0-16623 GCA_964450255.1 uncultured Candidatus Solibacter sp.
AGGGCGTCGGGATCGTCGAAGCGCCCCGCGGCAGCCAGGTCGTGGAGGCGTTCATGCAACGTGGCCTCGACTCGCTGTGTGGCCTCGGTGACGGTGAGGTAGCCTGGCCAACCATCAACCTTGACGCGCGTGGGCGGGAAGTGGATGGTCTTCGGAACGATGGGCGTACCCGCCAGGTGGTCGCGGGTAAGGGCCTCGCCTTGCCGATCGCGGGCACGGTACGTGGACAGGACTTCGCCTGCGTGGGACATCAGCCAGATGCCGCGCGGAACAATCCGAACAATGGCTTCGACGAAGACTCGGAGGAATCGGATCTGGTAGGCGGGTCGGTGGACAACGTGTCCGGGCAGAAAGCGCTCCAAACGGCGGAGCGTCTTCCAGATAACGATGAGGGCGAGAACCTCCGACGGCTGGCGCTTTCGCTTGACCACCCAATGCTCAGAGGCATACACAACCTTGCCGATGCCCTCACCGAGACGGTGGAGGCGGCAGGTCGTCAGCTCAGCCGGAGCGTGTAGCTGCATTGGCCCTCAACCCGACACTACTCTACAGAACCGATTCGAACAAGGGGTCTACGGCACTTTTGAAAGAATGCGGTCCTTCAGCCAGTGCGGATCCCACCACTCAACGGGGTTCACCTGGACTCCGTCGATCTGCATGGAAAAATGCAGGTGGTCGCCGCCGGCCATGCCTGTGGAGCCGGAACGGCCGAGTTCCTCGCCGCGCTGGACGGACTGGCCCACCTTGACGCCAATTGAGCTGAGATGGGCGTAGATGGACTGCAGGCCAAAGCCGTGATCGAGCACGACGCAGTTGCCGTAGATGCCCAATGGCGCGGCGTGGAGGACCTTGCCGGTATTGGAGGCCACCACCGGAGCCTGCTTGACCTTCGAGAGATCGAAGCCAAGGTGGACCTGCTGATCGATCTTCTCCTTGTTGTAGCGGTAGGTGCGAACGTCGGCGAAAAACGCCTCCACCTTGGAGTTGGAGAGCTGCTGGAAGGGAGGGGTCCAGAGGACGCGCTGCTCGGTCTGATTGCGGAAAGCAGCGAGCGTGGCGTTATTGGCGCGGCGCATCTCCCCGTTGATCTTCAGGAAGCGTTGGACTCGGTCGCCCGCGCCGCCGGGATCGAGTTCGGCGGTTACCTTGTCGATGAACTGGTCCTCAATATCAAGGTCGCGCTGCCGGAACTTCTTGGGTTTGATGCGGAACCAGAACTGGGCGGTCACCTCCTGGCCGGCTGGATTGGAGGCATAGACCAGCGGAACCGTGTCGGCCGGAGTGTCCCAGGGGAACGCAAAAAGGCAAAATCGATCGTTCGGGCCCTTGCCGCCAGGACGGGGGAAGCTGCGGAACTTGTGGGCGCCCACTTTCACGCCGGATTCGGTGAAGTAGCCTGAGACGGTGAAGGTGACGAGCTCGGCGCCGCCCTGGTTGATATAGTGCTGCTCGCTATCGGCGGTAACTCGCGGCGGTTCAAGGTTGATGATGACATCCAGCGAACGTGTGACGGTAGCCGCGCCCAGATCATTGGCGACTCCTTCGACGCTGAGCTTGGCGGGGCCGCTCTTGAAACCCTTGTCGGGACCGGCGGGCAGGACCAGGTGGTAGACCGCGGGCGGAATCTGCTTCTTCCAGAAGAAGAGGCGGTCCGGAGATTCCTGTTGGACGGCCGTCGCCACAGCGGAGCCCTGTTGCAGTCGAAGAGTGAGCGAGCGGATGCCGTGGGGGTTGACGGCCTTGACCCCGATGTTGTTTATCGGGCCGAGCGCTTTGGGCTCGGGCGAGAACTCGAGCGTGAGCGGGGCGGAGAGGAAGAAAAGCGCGGCCGGCGGTCCGAGCAGAAGCAATATGGCGACAACAATTAGTATGATCTTCACTCTTTCAGAGTAGCGTGAGGGGCTGCGAGGATAGAAGCATGTTTGATGCGTACCTGATGGTCGACTGGAGCGCCCGGGCCAAACCGGCGCCGCCGTATCCGACGGAGGATGCGATCTGGTATTGCCTGCGGCAGGGCGGGAAAGAAAAGGTCGTCTATTGCCGCACGCGTGAGGAGGCGGAAGAGCACATTGGCACGCATCTGGCCAAGCTGAAGGGGCGCGTATTGGCAGGCTTCGATTTCAGTCTCGCCTACCCGGAGTGGGCGATGGAGAAGCTGGGAGGATGGCAGGCGCTGTGGCGCTGGCTGGAGGCGGCTCCGCGCACAACATCGGACCGGTTCGAGGTGGCGGCGCTTCTAAACGGGAAGCTGACGGGCGGCGCCGCACCGTTCTGGGGATGCCCCTATGTCCGGCCGGAGGTGCCGCAGAAGAAGCCGCGTCCGTACGAGTGGACGGAGTACCGAGCGACCGAGCTCGCGTTGAAGCGGAAGCCGCATCCGGGGTTTCAGTTGATGGGGCACGGGTCAGTCGGGTCACAAACGTTGACGGGCATTCCTGTCTTGGAGCGGCTGCGGCGGCGATTCGGGAGCGAGCTCAGCGTATGGCCGTTCGAGGCGCCGGCGCGAATCGTCGTCGGCGAGGTCTGGCCGTCGCTGCTCAGCGAGGCGCAGTTGCCGGCGCACAAGATCCGCGATGCCCGGCAGGTAATGGGACTGGCTCGGGCGTTCGAGGATGTCACACTGCCGCAGCCCCCGGAGATCGCGCAGCGCGAAGGGTGGATTCTGCAGCCCGGTGCTGTAGACTGAGCTTTCATGAAGAGGCGACAACTGCTGGCGGCTCCGCTGTTTGGTCTGGCGGCGATGGGTGGTGAAGTAAAGACGAAGGCGCTGCCCGATGCGGCGCTGCGAGTCTCTGATCCGGAGAAGTATTGGGCGCGCATACGGGCCGAGCAGTATTTTCTGCCGGAGTGGCGGGCGTATCTGAACAACGGCAGTCTCGGCGTAGCGCCGAAGCCGGTGGTGGCGGCGGTGGAGGAGCATCTGAGGAAGGGCGCCACTCTTGCCACGCAGGAGTATCCGCGCTGGGGCTACGAGACTCTCGACGCGGAGCGGACGGAGATGGCGGAGTTCGTCGGGTGCAAGAAGGACGAACTGGCGTTTGTGCACAGCGCCACCGAGGCGATGTCAACGATCGCGGCGGGTGTCGATCTGAAGGCCGGCGACGAAGTGCTGATGACGGATTTTGAGCATCCCAGTGGCAAGGCGGGTTGGGCGGTGCGGGCGCAGCGGCACGGCGTGACGATCCGGGAAGTGAAGCTGCCATTGCCGCCAAAGAGCGCGGAGGAACTGGCGGACGTGGTGGTGTCGGCGATCGGGCCGCGGACCAGGGTGCTGTCGTTCAGCGGCATCATCAGCCCCACTGGCATCGTGATGCCGGTGCGTCAGATCTGCGACGCGGCGCGCGCTAAAGGCGTGACAACAGTAGTGGACGGCGCTCACATGAACGGCCAAGTGGCAGTGCGGCTGAGCGAGCTGGGTTGCGACTACTTCGCCGGCAGTCCGCACAAATGGCTCTACGCGCCTCCCGGCTGCGGGCTGCTGTATATCCGCGAGGAGAATCTGGACCGCCTGTGGCCGACCATCGTGACGGGCGATTGGGACAAGAAGGATCTGAAGGCTGCCCGCTTCATGAAGGTGGGAACCAATAGCCGGTCTCTGATCGTGGGGATGATGGCGGGGCTGCGGTTCCTGAAGGACCTCGGCCCGGAGCATGTCTACGCGCGCATTCACGATCTGGCGAAGCGGAACTATCGCATGGCGGCGGAGCGTCCTTACATGGAGCTGAAGAGCGGCGCCGACGATCGGCTCTACGGCGGCCTGGTGACCATCGGGTTCCGAGGAGTCAAGACGGACAAGCTGTACAGCAAAGCCTCGGAACGGAAGATCTGGGTCTATGGCGGCGACCCGCTGCGTCTCTCGACACACATCCACACGCGGCCCCGGGATCTGGATGCGTTCTACGCGCTGGCCGATGAGGTGATCGGCGGGAAGAAGGGCTAACGGCGCGGGTTCTCAATCCACGCGAGAACAAAGCCGGCCACGTTCTGCCAGCCCGGTTCATTGTGGAGTTCGTGATAAAACCCCTCCCAGACCTGGAGCAGCGCTTTCCCTGATGATTCCGCCACAAAATCCACGGATCCGGCTGGGCTGGTGAGCCGGTCCGCGCTGCCGTGCATCACCAGCGCCGGGATCTTGAGTTCGGCCGCCCTGTCGATGATGCTCTCACCGGCGGCGTGCACCTGCACAAAGAAAGAAGGCGTAATCCTGTCGTGCACGAGCGGGTCCGCCTGGTAGCGGGCGATGACTTCCGGGTCTCTGGACAGCGCGCCCAACTCGAGACCGGTCCTCTGGCTTAAGGTGGGAATGATCCACCGGATCAATTGCGCCATGTGGACTTTCCAGGACGGCGGCTCGAAGGTCAGGCGCAAGTAGGGCGCGGACGCTACCACCCGGGCGATGGACGGGCGGCGGCGGATGACGTAGTTCAGGACGAGGTTGCCGCCCATGCTGTGGCCGTACAAGGTGACAGGGACGCCGGGCAACTCCGTCTCCACCTGAGCGAGAAACAAAGCGATGTCGTCCATCAGCGAATCGTAGGACGGGGTATGGCCGCGTTGTCCTTCGGAGCGCCCGTGGCCGCGCTGATCGAATCCCGCCGAGGCGTATCCGTGGTCTTCCCAATATGCCGTCAGATGATCGTAACGGTGGCTATGCTCGCCTATGCCATGCACATGCGCGATGACGCCTCTGGGGTTTCCGGCGGGCTGCCTCAGCCAGGCGTAGAGGCTCAGGCCATCCGAGGTTTTCAGCTGCATTTCTCTTATCATACTGACGCCGCGGCTACTCGCCGCGGAAGCGGGGGGCGCGTTTTTCGAGGAACGCGGTGACGCCCTCGCCGAAATCGGCGCTCTGGATGCACGCGCGCTGCCCCGTGGCTTCCGCTTCGAGGGCATCGTCGAGCGAGCCGCGGTCGCCGATGTTCAACGCGCGCTTGATCTGAGCGTACGCCAGACTTGGGCCCGCGGCGAGCCGGCGGGCCAGGGTTTGGACAGTGGTGTCGAGTTCGGCGAAGGGAACCACCTGATTGACGAGGCCGGCCTGGTGGCACCGGGCAGCGTCCCAGATCTCGGCGGTGGCCATCCACTCGAAGGCGCGCGCGTAGCCAATCATGCGAGGCAGGAAGTACGTGCTGCCGCCATCGGGCATCAGGCCGATCCTGGCGAAGATCTGGCCGAATTTCGCCTCCGTGCTGGCGATGCGGAGATCGCAGGCAAGAGCGTAGTTGCATCCGATTCCGACAGCTACGCCGTGAACGCGGGCAATGATCGGAATCGGCAGCGCACGCAGGGCGGCAATGGTGGGATTGGTGACGCGGCGGAGGTACTCAGTGACGTCATCGCCCGGCGCGAACGCGGATTTCAAATCGGCGCCGGCACAGAAGGCATCCCCCTCGCCCGTGAGGATCATGACGCGGGTGGCATCTACTGCCGTATCCTCGACGATGCGCTGAAGGTCCAGCGTCATCTCCCGAGTGACGGCGTTCTTTCGCTCCGGCGCCGAGAAAGTGACGGTCTTGATCCCGTCCTCCATCTGCACTTTGATCATCACGCGAGGGTAGCAAAGATCGAAGCGGCTGGATGGGCCCGCGACAGCGTGCTGAGGTTGCGAGTGTCGAATGTCCTGCCCGCTTGGCCGTTCACACCCATCGTCGTGAGCCGGCGCTGAGCGACAGGGCCAGAACCCGCGGGCCAATCATGGCGCGAAGTCACTTCGACGCCTTGGCGAGGATGCAGACGACTTCATCGCCGCCGATGAGGGTTTTGGCGACTGTCATGCCCATGAGTTGAAATCCGCCGTCTCCAGCCTCCTGAAGCTCCTTTTGCATGGTTGACGTCTTGCTGGTGGCGAGAAGGCGGTACTCTATCTTGCGGGCGCCGTTGGCGGGATTGCGTTGCATGATGACAACGACTTCCCTGCCACCGAACGTGGAGGAAAACACGGTCTGGCCTTGGTACTCGAAGCCCTCGTCGCCCAGTTGTTGCATCTCTTTCTGCATCGTGGAGGTCTTGCTGGTGGCCAGGAGTCTGAATACGCGCTTTTCGCTAGCCGGCGCGCTCCGATCCTTACGCACGACCACGATTACCTCTTTGCCGCCGACTGCGGAGTCCCCCCCCATCACCGAGCTGAACTGGTAGCCGGAATCACCAGCATCATTCAGCTCTTTCTCCATCGTGGAGGTTTTGGACGTGGCGAGCACGCGGTAGTCCAATCGATCATCTTCGGCGGCAGTGAGACCGGGTAGTAGCAGACCGGCGAAGACAAGACCGGCGATGAGGTTCTTCATTGGTAACTCCACGCGCAATTGTAGCGCGCCGCGGATTTCGTCGATGCGTGCTAAGGGTCTAAGCTGGCAGGTATGCGATTTGCACGTCAGAGCGGTATCCTGCTGCATCCCACTTCCCTGCCCGGCGGCCATGGCGTTGGCGATCTGGGGCCGGAGGCGTTCGCCTTCATCGATTTTCTGGCAGCGGCAAAGCAGACTCTTTGGCAGGTTCTTCCGCTCGGCCCGACTGGCTATGGAGACTCGCCCTACCAGTGCTTCTCGGCGTTCGCAGGCAATCCGTTGCTGGTATCGCTTGAGCTGTTGGTGCGCGAGGGTTGGCTGGACGAGGCGACGATCCGATGCGTGGAGTTTGTGGAGGGCCGGGCGAGCTACGAAGCGGCGCACGCGTTCAAGCTGCCGCTGCTGGCCCGGGCAGCGGTGAACTTCACTGCACAGTCGACTGCGGCGCAACGTGCGGAATTCGACGTGTTTTGTGCGCAGGAAGCGCGCTGGTTGGACGATTTTGGGCTGTTTATGGCAGCGAAACGGCTCTACAACGACGTGGCCTGGTACGACTGGGATGCGGCGCACCGGGATCGCGAACCGGGCGCCATGGCGCGACTGCGGGAGAGCGAGGCGGCGCAGATTCATGCCGTCAAGTTCGCCCAGTGGTGCTTCTTCCGGCAGTGGAATGCGCTGCGCACTCTGTGCCATGCGCGCGGGATCAAGCTGATGGGCGACATCCCGATCTATGCGGCTGGCGACAGCGCGGACGTCTGGTGCGCGCGGCATCTATGGCACTTGTCGGAGACAGGCGCGCCGGCGCTGATCGCGGGCGTACCTCCGGATTACTTCAGCGCGACGGGACAGTTGTGGGGCAATCCGATCTATCGCTGGGACGTGATGGAGGCGCAGGGATTTGAGTGGTGGATCGAGCGATTCCGCGCTACCTTCCGGTTGTTCGACATGGTTCGTGTCGATCACTTCCGGGGATTCCAGGCGTTCTGGCAGGTGCCGGGCGGCGAGACCACAGCAGTGAATGGCCAGTGGCTGCCCGGGCCGGGGGCGCGTCTATTCGAGGCAGTGGAGGCGGCGTTGGGGCGCCTGCCGATTGTGGCGGAGAATCTGGGCGTCATCACGCCGGAGGTGGAAGCGATCCGTTCGCAGTTTGAATTCCCCGGAATGGCAGTTCTTCAGTTCGCTTTCGGAACCGATCCGCAGGCGCCGGATTTCAGGCCTCACAACTATCCCCGCGAACTGGTGGCGTACACCGGGACGCACGACAACGACACGACAATCGGCTGGTGGACGTCGGCAGGCGCGGGCGACTCCACGCGGACGGCAGAGGACATCCGGATGGAGCGGCGGCTCACGCTGGCGTATCTGGGCATAGAGAGGACGGAGGATCTGCACTGGAGGTTCATCCGGGCGCTGATGGAATCGGTGGCCAATACGGTGGTGTTCCCGGCTCAGGACTTGCTGGGCCTGGGCACGGAAGCGCGCATGAACATGCCGTCGACTCTCGGTACGAACTGGCTGTGGCGAATGAGGCGTGGAGGGCTGACGACGGAGATCGCAGCGCGGTTGGCGGAGATGGCGAGTCTATACGACCGGTAGCGGCTATGACACGGAGCACCATGAAAACAATTTACCGATGCCTCTGGCTTTTGCTGTGCGCGGGCGCGGCGGTTTACGCCCAGGTTCCCGACCTTTACACTGGCGAGACTCACGGGGATCCGCCGTTTCTGTGGCAGCCGGGGTGGCGTCCGCTGCTGAACGGCACCGACCTGGATGGGTGGCACGCGGCCGGCGCGAAGCCCCACGAATGGGTCACAACCCGCGCCGTTACCTGGAAGCGTATCTTCGATCCAAGACGGCTCACGTTCACAGCCGCGCCGGGAGATCGAATCGTCAACGGCCGGGAGGGGCGCACTCTCGATCTCATCAGCGACGCGGCGTTCGGCGATTGCGAGCTGTATCTCGAGTTCATGCTCTCGAAGGGATCCAATTCCGGTGTGTTCCTGAACGGCCACTACGAGCTGCAGTTGTTCGATAGTTTCGGACACAGCGGCGCATTGATGCCGGGCGACAATGGCGGCATCTACCGCCTCTCGAACAACACTGGCGGATCGTCCCCGCGCACCAACGCCAGCCGGCCGCCCGGAGCCTGGCAGTCTCTGCAGATCTGGTTTCGCGCACCGCGCTTCGAGGCCGGCAAGAAGTCCGCCAACGCACGTTTCCTGCGCGTTCTGCTGAACGAGGACCTGATCCAGGAGGACGTGGAAGTCGCCGGCCCAACGGGCAGCCACGGAGTCACCACGGAACTCCCCGCGGGTCCGCTGATGCTACAGGGCGACCACGGCCCGGTGGCCTTTCGGAACATCTACATTCGCGCGTTGCCCGCCAGGTGACGGGGCTCTGTAGACGCGAAGCCTTCGTAGAACTCGCAGTCAGGCTGGAAGCCGAGGGCGGTGTAGACACGGATGGCTGCCTGATTGCCAGCAGCGACGCTGAGCGCAACGGTCTCGACGCCGAGGCGGCGAAGCTCACCCGCAACGGCCGCGGTGAGACGCCCGGCGTGGCCCTGGCCTCGATGGGCAGGATGCGTGTAGACATTGCCGATGGCGGCGGCGGATTCCTCGATATTCAGGATGTGCGTGCCGGCGGCGGCGATGAGCTGATCGTCCTGCCAAGCGCCGAAGAAGACACCGTGATCGAGCATGGAGCTGTGGAAGAAATCGGGGCCGTCTGGCGCGGCGTATAAGCGATCGAGCGCGGGCAGGTGGGCCTTGGTCAGGCGGACGGCCACCGGCGCCTCTGGGGCGCCCTGGAGGGCCATGCGCAGCATCTTCTTGAGCCTGACCTGAGGATAGATGGCGCGGATGGCAGGGAGGTTTTCGTCGCGTATCTGGAGGATGAGGGCGGCCTCGTCAAAGGGGAGATCGATTGGTCCGTCAGCCCAGAAGATGGGCGTGGAGAAGCCTCTGTAGAGCAAGCCGAGCGCTTCGCCGGTCTGCCACCAAGTGCAATGCGGGAACGAATCCCGGGCGAGGTCGCCCAGCGCATAAACGGCCCACGCGCGGTCGCGGTTGAGCAGCGCCCGGACAGCCTCGCGGGTCATCAGAATCCGGGTGCGCGCCAGACCACCTGCCCGTTGACGATGGTGAGGATGGGTCCGCCGTGGAACGTGCGTCCGTTGAAGGGCGTGTTGCTCGATTTCGACTCGCTTTTCTTCACATCGTAGATCCACGGATACTCGGGGTGGAATACCGTGACGTCACCGACGTAGCCGGGCTTCAGCGCGCCGCGGGCCTGCGCATTCTTCCAGCCCATGATCCGAGCAGGCTCGCTGGTGTAGAGGGCGATGAGGCGCGGGAGGCTGATCTTACCCGTGTGGACCAGCACTTCCAGCGAGATCCCTAACGCGGTTTCGAGGCCCGTAATGCCGAAGGGGCATTTCTCGAACTCCTGCATCTTGTCATCGCCGGCGTGGGGCGCGTGATCCGTGGCGAGGCAATCGATGGCGCCGCTGACGATGCCGTCGATACAAGCGTTGACGTCGTGCGTGCAGCGCAGCGGCGGCTTCATCTTGTAGTTGGAGTCGTAGGGCTTCATGTGGCCTGTATCGAGCGCGATGTGATGCGGCGTGGCTTCGGAGGTCACGCGAAGGCCGCGCTGCTTGGCGTAGCCCACCATGGCAACGGCGTTCTTCGTCGAGATATGCGCGACGTGATAGCGAGCGCCGGTGAGTTCTGCAAGGATGATGTCGCGGGCCACCATCACGTCTTCCGACGCGGAGGGAATGCCGCGCAGGCCGAGGCGGAGCGAATCGATGGACTCGTGCATGTCGCCGCCGGCGCTGAGGTTGAGATCCTCGCAGTGCTCGATGACGGGGATGTCCAGAGCGCGGGCGGTTTCCATGGCGCGGCGAATGACACGGGCGTTCATTACTGGACGTCCGTCGTCGCTGATGGCGACGGCGCCGGCGGCAACCATGGACGCGATGGAGGCGAGCTCCTCGCCGAGGCTGCCCTTCGTGATGGCACCGATCGGAAATACGCTAACGGGGGATTTGCGGCGCGCGGTCTCGGCGATAAAGCTGGTGACGGTAGTGCTATCGTTCACCGGGTTGGTGTTCGGCATGCAGCAGATGGTGGTGAAGCCTCCGGCGGCCGCGGCGCGCCCGCCGGATTCAATGGTCTCCGCGTATTCAAAGCCGGGCTCGCGGAGGTGGACGTGGATGTCGATAAACCCCGGTGCCACGATGAGGCCGGCAGCGTCGATGACGCCCGCGCCCCCGGTTGGAAGTCCGGGGCCCACTCCGGCGATGCGGCCATCTTCAATGAGCACGTCGGCCACTGCGTCGTGGCCGGTTTCAGGGCAGATGACCCGCCCGTTCTGGATGAGAAGCTTCACTGCAGGAGAACCCTTTCGAGTACGGCCATGCGCACGGAGACGCCGTTTTCGACCTGATTGAGGATCATGGACTGCTGAGAGTCCGCCACCTCGGAAGAGATTTCGCGGCCGCGATTCATCGGACCGGGGTGCATTACGATGGCATCCGGATTGGCGAGCGCAACATGTTCCGGGCGCAGGCCGTAGAAGCGGAAGTACTCGCCAGGCTGCATGGATGGCTCGTGCATGCGTTCGAGCTGAACGCGCAGCATCATGATGACGTCTGCGCCCTGAACGGCACGGCGGAGATCGTATTCGATGGTGATGCCGGTATCGATGCGGGCGAGGTCTCGGGGGACCAGGGTGGGCGGTCCGCAGAGTACGATGTCGACGCCGAACTTGGCGAGGAGGTGGATGTTGCTGCGGGCGACTCGGGAGTGCGCAATATCGCCGATAATGGCCACGCGCAACCCGTCGAGACCGCCGCAGCGGTCCATGATGGTGCGCGCGTCCAACAGAGCCTGTGTGGGATGCTCGTGCGTGCCGTCGCCAGCGTTGACAATCGGAGTGGTGAGATGGCGAGCCAGAAAGTGCGGTGCGCCAGAAGCGGCGTGGCGCATCACGATCGCGGAAGGACGCATGGCGACCAGCGTGTTGAGCGTATCGACGAGGCTCTCGCCTTTCGTCACGCTAGAGCCGGATGCCGTGATTGACATGGTTTCCGCGCCCAGACGTTTGGCCGCAATCTCAAAACTCGAGCGTGTCCGGGTGGAGTTCTCGAAAAAGAGATTGACCACCATGCGGCCGGTGCACGTGTTGACCTTGCCGAACGTCTGGCCGCCGTGCGGCTGAAATGCCTTGGCCCTCTCGAGAATCTGTTCGATCTCGGAGCGTTCCAGTTCCTCGATGCCGAGCAGTCCTTTGGGCATGCCGTGACTCCCTTAGTCGACCTTCTCAACCAGGAGCACTTTTTCGAGCTCGTCGACCTCCGTGAACTTCACCTCGATAATCTCGCGGGAAGAAGTGGGGATCTTGCGGCCGACATACTGCGCCTCGATGGGCAGTTCTCGGTGGCCGCGATCGATCAGCACGAGGAGTTGGACGCGCGCCGGCCGGCCGAGTTCAAAGAGAGCGTCGAGGGCGGCGCGGATGGTGCGGCCCGTGTAGAGCACGTCATCCATCAGCACGACATCCTTGCCGGCAATGGAAAAGTCGATTTTGGTATCGCTGACAACAGGCTGATCGTCAACCGTAGTCAGGTCGTCGCGATAGAGTTTGATGTCCAGAATTCCGACAGGAACGCTGATCTTCTCCAGCGACTCGATCTTCCTGGCCAGGCGCTGGGCAATGGGGATGCCGCGGCGCCGGATGCCAATGAAGGCGAGGTTGGACGGGTTGTCAGTCTTTTCGAGCAGCTCATGGGCGAGACGGACCAGGGTCCGGTCGATCTCGGAGGCGCTCATCAGTTGGGCTTTTTCTCGCGTGGCACTCATCGAAGTCAGTTTACAACCTTCAGTATCTTCGCATGCGACCGCGGATGCGGCGGCTGAGCTTCTCAATCTCGTCGAGATCCTTGAGCGCCTTCAAAGAGAGCACGTGACGGTCGTTCTTGCGGAGGTCCGATTCGACAGTCTCGGCGAGTTTTCGCATCTTTTCAAGGTCCTTGAGATTCTCGTCGTAGTCGGACTTCAGTATGGCCTCAGACTGGAGTTTACCGTCGGGGAGGCGGCGCTCCGGCTCCGGATCGGAGGGCCTGCGAGGTTCCGTCTGTTGGGCTGACAGCGCGGCGGCGCAAAAGGCTACGGCGAACCACTTGCTAAAATGGCGGGTAATGCAAGACGTCAATGTTGGCATCGTCGGCCTCGGGAACGTAGGTGGCGGGACACTTTCCATTTTGGCTGAAAACGCCGGGCAAATGAGCAGGAAGCTCGGATTCCGCATCAACGTGGCTGCCGTATGCTCGCGCACGGTGAAGACCAGGATCCTGCCGGCAGGAATTCAGCCGGCGCTGGTTACCGACGATTGGCGCGAGGTGGTGAGCCACCCCGGTGTTGACATCGTGGCGGAACTGATCGGCGGCACAAGTGTGGCGCGGGAGGTGGTGGAGGGCGCCATCGATCACGGCAAGTCTGTGGTGACGGCGAATAAGGAATTGATCGCGCTGGACGGTGTCGCCATCTGGCAGCGGGCCGCGGCGCGTGGCGTAACGCTGGCGATGGAGGCGAGCGTGTGCGGCGGGATTCCAGTGCACGCCGTGCTGCGGGAAGGCATTGCGGGCGACCGCGTGGAAACGCTGTTCGGGATTCTGAACGGGACCAGCAACTACATCCTGACGGAGATCGAGCAGCACGGCTCGGCATTTGCGGACGTTCTGGCGGAAGCGCAGAAACTCGGCTACGCGGAAGCCGATCCGACAGCGGACGTGGATGGATTCGACGCGCGGTCCAAGCTTGCGCTGCTGGCATCCATCGCATTTGGCGCGCGAATTCAGCCGGCTGACATTTCCACCGAGGGGATCCGGCGGATCTCGCCGACCGATTTCCAATATGCGAAGCAGTTGGGCTGCACGATCAAGCTGCTGTGCTCGGCTCGCCGGGAAGGTGACGGGCTCTTCGTCAGCGTTCGGCCGGCACTGATGCCGCTGGAGGCGATCATGGCCGGCGTGCACGGGCCATACAACGCGGTGTGGTCGCGGGGAGCATTCGGCCAGGACACGTTTTACTACGGACGCGGCGCTGGCCCGCTACCGACCGGCGTGGCTGTCGTGAGCGACCTGATGCGGGTCGCCAGAGAACTTCGGCCAACCCCGGCGCATCGCGTGCCGCCGTTCGGCTTTACAGAACTGGCCGAAACCAAGCCGCTGGAAATCGGGCTGCAGAAGCGCGCCTGGTATCTGCGGTTCCGCATCACGGACCGGCAGGGCATCATCCGCGACCTGGCGACAATCCTGGCCGAGCACGGCATTTCCATCGACGCGGTGCTACAGTTGCCGGATCTGGAGAAACACGACCTGCCGTTCGTCATCACGCTGGAGACCTCACCGGAGGCGGCGGTGCGCAGCGCAGTGGAACAGATGAGCAAACTGACATTCATGGTTGAGCCGCCGCTGGCAATGCCGATCGAGAGGGGCATTTGATGAAGACACTACTATTGCTGCTCGCAGTTGCGGCCGCACTCTCGGCGCAGGTGGCGGAGAGCGCCAACAAAAACTACCAGACCCCTGCGCAGCGCGAAGGCATGCTGCGCAATCTAGGGGCAGCGGACCGCGCAGAACGCCTGAAGGGAGATGCCATCGTTCGGGCGCTGCGCATTCAGCCGGGCATGACCGTGGCGGATCTCGGCACCGGAGGCGGTGCGATGCTGCCCCTGTTCAGCGCGGCAGTTGGCGCAGGCGGCAGGGTGATCGCCGAGGACATCTTCCCGGATTTCCTCGAACGCGCGAAAACAAGCAATGCCCAGTTGGGAAACGTAAGCTACGTGCTGGGCACGGAACGGGACGCCAAGCTTCCGGCTGGCTCCGCGGATCTGGCCGTGACGGTAGACGCATACCACCACTACGACTACCCGAAGGAGATGCTGGCCAGCATCAAGCGCGGCCTGAAACCGGGCGGCCGGTTTGTCATCGTGGACTACTACAAGCGCGATGGCGCCATGGGCCCTGGGCCGAATGCCATTGAGCACATCCGCCTCGACAAGGACGACATGGTGAAAGAAGTGGAATCGTACGGCTTCCAACTGCTGGAGTCGATCGAACACGTGCCCGGCAAACAGTACATCGCCATCTTCACGGCACGGCCCTGAGCTACATGTTACTGTAAAGGCTGCCGAGCTCTTCCCAGGAGGGAAGGGGCGGGGGACCCAACTTTGGGGCGTATCGGTGAGGAATCACCGTAGGGTACTTTTCAGCCCGAGCCCGTCAGCTAACCTCGCAGGCGAATTGAAGAGTCGCGGTGCCTTTGATAGGGGCCCGCGCATAAGGAGCCTGTCGTGGAAACGTCTACGGCGGCGGTGACGCGCAATCGCGTGGTCATCGCCTCAACTGTAGCCCTCTCGTTCATTTCCTTCTGGCGCGCCGCCGCCATCGTCCTCTCTGATCTAGCCTCCTCCGCCTTCTATGTAGGCGGCATTGCAGAACAGGCGATCGGTAAAGCGGCGCCCTGGTTCATCCTGGCCATCATGCTGTTCTCGTATGCGGTTCGCGCCGTGTACATCGAAGGCTGCGCCATGTATGTTCGGGGCGGCGTGTACCGCGTGGTGCACGAAGCGATGGGCTCCAGCATGGCGAAGCTCGCCGTTTCCGCCCTGATGTTTGATTACGTGCTGACGGGACCGATCAGCGCAGTATCAGCCGGACTGTATCTGTCGGGCCTGATCAATGAAACGGCCGAGCACTTCCTGCACATCCCAAACGCCGTGCACGCACCATCGTTCACCGTAGTCTTCGCCATCGCAGTAACACTCTATTTCTGGTGGAAGAACACCATCGGAATTCACGAATCTAGCCACAAGGCGCTGCGGATCATGCAGATCACCACCGTGATGGTGGTGACGCTGATCCTGTGGTCGCTCTACACGCTGATGGTGCAAGGGTTCCAGGCGGTCCCAGCACCAACTCTGGGCAACCTCCACTTGAACAAGGAATCGCTGGGATGGCTACCGGAGTCCTGGGCGATGTCGATTCCGATGATTGCGGTGCTGGTGGGCTTGGGGCACTCCCTGCTGGCGATGTCGGGCGAGGAGTCGCTGGCCCAGGTCAATCGCGAGATCGCGCACCCGAAGCTGAAGAACCTCGAACGCGCCGGTCTGGTCATTTTCGTTTACTCGCTGCTGTTCACGTCGTTGGTTTCATTCTTTGCCGTGATGATCATTCCGGATGGCGCGCGAAAAACGTTCCTCGACAACATGATCGGCGGGCTGGCGATGCACCTGGCGGGCCCGCTGCCGCTGCGTTTGGCGTTTCATGCCTTCGTGGTGTTTGTGGGTGCGCTGATTCTGTCCGGGGCCGTGAATACGTCGATCATCGGCTCCAACGGCGTGCTGAACCGCGTGGCGGAAGACAACGTACTGCCGGTGTGGTTCCGCAAGCCGCACAGGAAGTACGGCACCACCTTCCGCATCGTCAATATGATCGTGCTGTTGCAAGTCGTTACGATCGTGCTGTCGCGCGGCAACGTCTACCTGCTGGGCGAGGCTTACGCATTTGGCGTGGTGTGGTCGTTTGCATTCAATGCGACCTCGGTGCTGATCCTGCGATTCAAGGACAGGCGCCCTCGCGAGTGGAAGGTCCCGGTGAACGTGAACTTCGGCGGGCGCGAATATCCGGTAGGTCTGGGGCTGATTGCGCTCTCCCTATTCACGCTGGCGGTCACGAACGTGATGACGAAGAAGATCGCCACGATCTGGGGCCTGGCGTTTACACTGGCGTTTTTCGCGCTGTTCACGATCTCGGAGTACTTGAACAAACGAAGGTTGGCCGGCGCGGATTCGACGGCGCATCATGAGCAATTCCGCCTCGTCGGCAGCGACGACGTTTCGCACGAATCGCTGGAGGTGCGGCCCGGCAACGTGCTGGTACCGGTGCGAAATCCAAACCGGCTGATCCATTTGAAGCGCGTCTTGGACAAGACCAACACAGATCAGTTGGAGATCGTGGTGGTGTCGATTTCGGATGAAGACAGCGAGTTCACAGCCCGCGAGAGCGAGTTATTCACGCGCTGCGTCCAGTTGGCGGAGAAGTCCGGCAAAACGGTGAAGTTGTTGACGGTCCCTGGCAAAGACCCGATAGCGTCAATCGTGCAGACTGCGGCGCGGCTGCAATCGTCGCGCATCGTCGTGGGCGGCTCGCCGCGACTGAGCGCCTCGCAGCAGGGTCACACCGTGGGTCTGCACTGGGAGCAGTTGCCGGAACCGCGCCCCGCGATCCCATTGGAGGCGGTCCCGGACGAACCCCAGGCCAAGCCGCCGT
>CAYVDY010000085.1:0-16525 GCA_964450255.1 uncultured Candidatus Solibacter sp.
CGCCGAGCCGAAAAATCCGAGCCAGATGGCGCGGCGGGAACCGGCGTAGCCGTAGACCTCGGTGAAGATGTCGCCAAAGATGTAGGTGAGCGGGAACAGCAACTGGGCGCCGGAGATGCGGAACGGGCCGATGGCGCAGATCTTGGGGCCGATGAGATTCGAAATGAGCAGGATGGTGACGAAGAGGACTATGAGGGTGTCGAAGTAGCGGAATTGGTGATCGGGCCGTTCAAAGCGGGAGAAGGTGCTGGCGCGGACCGCGGAAGACATATCCCAATGGATTCGCTGGAGCGGCTCCGCGCCTCAGAAAACTTACGGAACCCTTACTGTTTGTCCATCACGAACTTCAACTTGAACTCGCCCTGGGGTGTGGTGATCTCGGTATCCACGGTGAGGACCTTGCCGTCGGCGGAAAGGGCCCATTTTTCGGCGGAGGTGATGGCGTTGCCCTGGATGTCGCGTTTGGCGACGACTTCCAGGATGGATTCCTTCCAGGTGGCGGTGACTTTCGCCGTGGCGGGGCCCATCTGGATGTCGTTTTCCTTACCGTCGATGGTGTAGGCGGAGTCCGTGGTGCGCTCGTTGCCCTGCATGGACTGAGTGGTGGAGACCTTCATTTCGGGGTCCTTGTGATCCACCTTGCGCTCGAACTTTTCGGGACCTTGGGGCATGGGGCCAAAGTCGCTTTTAGCGTTGTTGAGTTTCCAGCTGCCGGAAAAATTGGGCTTGTCGGCGGCCATGGCGGCGCCGCAAGTGAGAGTGGCGGCAATGGCTAGCGCCCAGAATCTACGAGTCATGAGAGTTCCTTTCACGGACGAATTTCAGGATATCGCAAAGATGCTGCCGGCTTGGAGGAGGTAGGGCGGGACGATTCCGGCGAGGTTGGAGAGGGGCAGGACGTCATCGTGGACGGGTAGGCCGAGGGTGTGGCGCATCCAACGCCGGCGGGCGTGGCAGCGGGCGAGGAGGGCGGGGTAGCGGGCGGCGAGTTCGGCCTGGAGATCGAAGCCGGCGAGGACATAGCCATCCTCCATGCGGGAGGAGTAGAAGCAGGGGTGAGACGGGATGACATCTGACTGCATCACCATGCCGGAGCGGAGGGGGATGTCAGAGGCGGCGTAGACGGGAGACGAAACCCATTCGTCGAGATGGATCAGATGGCCGGCGTTGAGGAAGACGTGGAATGGGTCGGCTGGCAGGCGGGAGTGAATGGCATCGTGGAGGGCTGAGCCGGGGGCTCCGATGCGGAGGGCTTCGAACCAGGCGGCCATGGCGGCGAAGTAGGGGCCGGCGAAGAGTCCGGCATAACCGCGGGCTTCGATGGGGAGGTCGTCGGGGCCTTCGGCGACCCAGCCGCAGCGGCAACAGTTGGCGCCCCAGTAGGCGATGCCGCAGGAGAAGCGGCCGCCGCGTTCGATTCGCTCGCCTCGGGCGCTGGCGAGGCTGACCTTGTTGGCGCCGCACTTGAGGGTCATGTGAGCGGAGAGGGGGACGCCGTTGTAGCGGGCGTGTTCGAGGAGGTCATAGTCGCGCATGCCGGGGGTGATGGCGGCGAGGACGCGCTTCATGCCCTCGGAGGCAAGGGTATTGGTCCATTCGAAGAAGGCGATCTCTTCGGCGACGACGGTGGTGCGGAGGCCGTCGGCGGGGTTGAAGAAGAGATGAGCGGCGTTGGAGACATTCTCCCAGCCGGCGGCGAAGCGGAGGGAATCGACGAGGTAGGAGGGGGCGTCGATCTGATAGGGCTGGGCGTAGGACTTCCAGCCGGCGATGCCGACTTTGCTGTGGGCGTCGATAGCGGCGCCGTCGAGGAGGGCAGCTTCACCCTGGGGCTGATCCGGCAGGGAGAAGGGCTGGTAGCGGCGGACTTCCAGCAGATTGGCCTGGACGAGGGGCGAGGCAGGCAGGTAGCCCATGCACTCGTTGCCGGCGAGGAGGAGGGGCTTCTCATTCGGGCCGATGATGAGGAGCGCTTCTTCAAAGCGGGGGTCGAAGCCGGTGAGCCAGGCGAGGTTGGCGAAGTGCTCGCGATCGGCGTAGACGGCGAGATGGGTGAGGCCCTCGCGGTCCATGCGGGCGCGCACGTCGCGGAGGCGCTGCTGGTAGGTGGCGAGCGGGACGCGCCAGGCGAGCGGCTCGGCGGCGGCGCCGAAATCGGGCCATTCGGTTTCGATGAGGCCCGCGACGTTCATTGGATCAGCATTTCGAGCAGCACGCCCCAGGCGCCGTTGGGCGGGCCGAGTTTGCGCTGGAGGGTGAGCCAGGAGTCGTTGCGGGTGGCCAGGCCGGCGAGGCCGGGGAAGTAGCCGCGGATCCTGTCCACGGGGGTGATCTGCTGTTTGGTCCAGGGCTTGGAGCCGTCGAGGAAGGGGATGATGTAGGCGGCGGAGGTTAGAACGCCAGCGCCTTCATTTGTTTTGTAGGACCAGAGGTCCACGCCGCGATTTTGAGCGATGCGGCAGAGGAGGGAGAAGCCGTCGAGGTTCATGACGGAGTAGGAGAGGGAGCGTGTACGGGCTTCCTCGGCGGGGGCGCTGCCGTCGGGGCGGAGTTGCTTGGGGACGATGGCGGTGCGGTATTGCTCGTAGGCGGCGCGCTCGGCTTTTTGATCGCCGCAGAAGACGGAGTAGGCGGCGACCTGGGCGGCCCACCAGGTGGAGTGGTTGTTGCCGTTGTCTCGCTCGTCGGTGCCCTTCTTGCTGGTGGTGAGCCAGTTGACGTATTGGGCGAACCAGGCGCGGAGGCCCTTCATTCGAGTCTCGTCGGGGAAGGCGGAGTGGAGGAGTGTGATGCCCTGCACGCCCTAGATGAGAGGGCGGGAATCGATGATACCGATGCCGCGGCCCTCGCTGACGCCGCGGATGGCCTGGCCGAACTCGAGGTTCGGATTCATGAGGGTGGCGGGGGCGAGGAACCAGGTGTCGAGGAGTTTCCAGGCGTGTTCGGCGGCGCCGCGGTCCTTGTGGAAATAGGCGGCCAGGCCGAGGGCGCAGACGGATTCGCTCAGGCGGCCCATATCGCGATCGTTTTCTTCGAAGCGGTCGGGATTGACCTGGCCGTCCTTGCGGATGTAGGGGCCGCCTGGTTTCTTGGGATCGGGCCACCAGTAGGGGCCTTCGCTGAAGAAGTCGTGGGGGCCGGCCTTGCTGAGGGGGCCGGGGCGGTGAAAGGTGACGCTGAGAGGAGACTGCTTGAGGGCCTTATCGCGAAGGGGCTTGAAGCGGGCAGGCGGTTTGAGGCGGGCGGCTTCTTCGGCGGTGACGAGAAGGAGGGGAGGCGCAGAGGCCGCCTGTTGAAAGGAGGCCCCGAGGAGGAAGTTACGTCGTAGCATCACTGGCCCGAGAGTTTGCTGTGGTAGCGGCTGTAGAGGAAGTAGATGGCAAAGCCGAACAGCATCCAGAGGAAGGCGGTAAGCTGTGTGCGGTTGTCGAGGGAGATGATCATCCCGCTGCAGATGACGATGCCGAGAATGGGCACCAGCGGAACGAGTGGGGTGCGGAAGGGGCGGGGGCGAGAGGGATCGGTGCGACGCATCAGCCAGGTGCCGATGCAGACGACGACAAAGGCGAAGAGCGTACCGATGGAAGTGAGGTCGCCGGCCATGGAACCGGGGATGAAGGCGGCAAAGGCTCCGACGAAGACGAACAGGAGCATATTGCACTTGTAGGGTGTGCGGAACTTGGGGTGGAGGGCGCAGAAGAGATTGGGCAGGAGGCCGTCCTTCGACATGGAATAGAAGACGCGGCTTTGGCCGAGGAGCATGACGAGGATGACGGAGGTGAAGCCGGCGAGGATGGCCACGGTGACCATGGTGCCGAGCCATTCAAAGCCGATCATGTATTTCTGGATGGCGTAGGCGACGGAGGCTTCCTTGCCGGCAGTCTTGAACTCCTGCCAGTTGGCGACGCCGGTGAGAACGTGGCCGAACAGGACGTAGAGGACGGTGCAGACGGCTAGGGAGCCGAGGATGCCGATGGGCATGTCGCGGGCGGGGTTCTTGGCTTCCTGCGCGGCGGTGGAGACGGCGTCGAAGCCGATGAATGCGAAGAAGACGATGCCGGCGCCGCCGAGGACGCCGCCCCAGCCGTGACGGAAGATGCCTTCGTGGCCGGCCATGCCTTCGGGGATCATGAAGGGGGTGTGGTTGGCGGGGTTGATGAACTGCCAGCCGATGGCGATGAAGCCGATGACGATAGCTACCTTGACGAACACGATGATGGCGTTGATGCGGGCGGACTCCTCCGTGCCTTTGATGAGGAGCGCGGTAACGAGGAGCAGGACGATGAGCGCGGGTGCGTTGAGGATGCCCTGGATGCCGTTGGCGGACGTTTCCATGGGGGAATGGCACCACTGGTAGGGGATTGCGCCGCCGAGGAGATTATTGAGGTATTCGCTCCAACCGATGGCGACGGTGGCTGCGCCGAGGGCATATTCGAGGACGAGAGCCCAACCGATGGTCCAGGCGGCGAATTCGCCCATGGTGGCATAGGCGTAGGTGTAGGCGCTGCCGGCGATGGGGATCATGGCGGCGAACTCGGCGTAGCACAGGCCGGCGAAGAGGCAGCCGACGGCCGCGATAATGAACGACAAGGTGACGGCGGGGCCGGCGGCTTCGGCGGAGGCGGCGGCTGTTCGGACGAAGAGGCCGGCGCCGATGATGGCTCCGATGCCGAGGCCGATGAGGCTGGTGGCGGAGAGGGTGCGCTTGAGGCTGCCCGCTTCGCCGGCCTGCTGGAGGAGGTATTCGATAGATTTTTTTCTGAAGATGCTCATGCTTGGGTCCTGGCTGGGGTGGTGCGCTTCGTCCACATGAAATAGACCGGGATTCCGAGTAGAACAAGGATCAGGCCGGGCCATGTGTAGTTAGGCTTGTAGATCAAGAGAAGACTTTCAATGACAGTGGCCACCACGATGTAGATGGCCGGCAACAGTGGATAACCGATGGCCTTGTAGGGCCGAGCCATCGTGGGTCTGGTGCGGCGGAGCACGAAGAGCCCGGCGATGGTGAGTATGTAGAACAGTAAAACAGCGAAGATAACATAGTCGAGCAGATCGTTGTAACGGCCCGTGAGAGTGAGGCAGCAGGCCCAGAGGCACTGGACCCAGAGGGAGACGTAGGGGGTGTGGTGGACGGGATCGACTTTGCGGACGGCTGAGAAGAAGAGGCCGTCTTCGGCCATGGCGTAGTTGACGCGGGCGCCTGCGAGGATGAGGCCGTTGACGCAGCCGAAGGTGGAAACCATGACGGCCACGGCCATGACCTGTGTGGCGGCGGGGCCCATGATCATGGAGATGACGGCGGTGGCGACGCGATCCTCGGGCGCGGCCTGGATGCCGGCGAGGGGCAGGGCCATCAGGTAGACCATGTTGCAGGCGAGATAGAGAAGCGACACGACGCCGACGCCGAGCGCGAGGGAGAGCGGCAGGTTGCGCTGGGGATTGCGGATCTCGCCGGCGGTGAAGGTGACGTTGTTCCAGGCGTCGGAAGAGAAGAGCGCGCCGACCATGGCGACGCCGACCA
This sequence comes from uncultured Candidatus Solibacter sp., assembly GCA_964450255.1. Taxonomy (GTDB): domain Bacteria; phylum Acidobacteriota; class Terriglobia; order Bryobacterales; family Bryobacteraceae; genus Paludibaculum. The sequence goes on from CAYVDY010000085.1 coordinate 5,522, forward strand.
GGCGGATGATGTCCCAGGCTGTGCCGGGCGAGCGCCAGAAATCGGTGAAGTTGGCGGAGATGGCATCGGGGCGGCGGCCGAGCCAGAGGCCGAGAATGATGAGGCCGATGAGGGCGCCGATCTTGGCGATGGTGAAGACGTTCTGGACGGCGGCTCCAGTGCGGAGGCCGCGGGTGTTGACCCAGGTGAGGAAGACGATGATTGCGATGGCGGCTGCCATCTGCGTGCTGAGGCCGAGGGGGCCGAGGCGGAGGATCCAGTTATCGGCGGAGACGGCCGGGAGGAAGACGCCGAGGAATTTCGCGAACGCGACGGCGACGGCGGCGATGGTGCCGGTCTGGATGACGGTGAAGAAAGTCCAGCCGTAGAGGAAGCCGGCGAGGGGGCCGAAGGCTTCGCGGAGATAGATGTACTGGCCGCCGGCCTGTGGCATGGCGGCGGCGAGTTCGCCGTAGCTGAGGGCGGCGATGATGGTGAGCGTCGCGGTGACGAGCCAGGTGGCCATGAGCAGGCCGGGGGACTGCACCTGGCGCGAGATATCGGCGGCGACGATGAAGACGCCGCTGCCGATCATGGAGCCCATGACGAGAGTGGTGGCGTCGAAGAGCCCCAGGGATTTTACAAGCTGAGCCATTCTTCCATACGCTCCCGAACTGAGTGTTTTTCGATGCCGGCGGAGAAGAGATCGGCGATGACGGCGACGGAATCGGCGCCTGCCGCCCAGACGGAGGGTGCGGTTTCGCGGGTGATGCCGCCGATGGCGACGAGGGGTTTCGTGGTGGATGCGCGCAGGGCGGGGAAGTTCGTGAGGCCGAGTTGCGGATCGGGGTTTTCCTTCGACGCGGTGGTGAAGATGGGGCCGATGGCGAGATAGGAGACGGGCTCGGAATCCGCGGCAGCGAGCTGGGCGAAGTTGTGAGTGGAGAAACCGAGGAGGCGATCGGGGCCGAGGACGCGGCGGGCGAGGGCGGGGGGGAGATCGTCCTGTCCGACGTGGAGGCCGGCATCGAGGAGGGCGGCGATATCGGCGCGGTCGTTGATGACGAGGACGCATCCGGCCTGGCGGCACAAATCACGAATGTGCTTCGCCGTTTCAAACATGGACCGGCTGAAGTGTTCTTTGTGGCGGAGCTGCATGAGGCGCGCGCCGCCTTCCAGCAGTGCTTCGGCGAAGGAGACGGGGGCGCCGCCGCGCAGTGAGAGCGCCGCTGTGTCCACGATTGGATAAACCCGGGAAAGCAATCTGTTCATGATAGCCTCATCCCGCCGGCGCTGGGCGGCTGCATCACCGAAATGATGCGGACGGCTCATTGTCCAACTTTGCCGGAGCTTGCAGAATGGCTTCTATTGGAGGTGCGTGTGATGAGAATCGCATTGGGTATTGCTATTTGCTTACTGCTCCTTGTGCCGTCGCTGCCCGGGCAGATGCGGCCGAGGCTGGTCGCCGATATTCCGTTCGACTTCTACCTTGGCGACACTGCGTTCGCCAAAGGCACCTATGAACTTAGCGTCAGCGGTCCCGGTCAGAGTGTTCTCCTGCAGTCCCCCACAGACATCCGCGTTTCGGCTGTAGCTACGGCGTTTGCGGGGGCGAGCCGTTACGGTGCGGAGGACGTCCCAGTGATGGTATTCGCCAAGTACGACAGCGATCACACGTTCCTCAAGTCCGCCAACTGGGGCCACGGATCAGGACTCGCGATCCAGCTGCCCAAGTCCCGGAACGAGAGGGAGCATGTGACCACGACGATCGTGCAAACCGCGGGGAACAGGGTTGAGACGCTGACCATACTGGCGCGGGCCCGGTAACGGCAAGCTGCGTAGCGAAGACGAACGCCGATTCCCAATAACGGACATCGGCGTTTTTTATTGCCCGGCTAAGTTCTTGTGTTCATGGGCGTGCGGAATGGCAGTTGGTCTGCAACTTCGAGCCCATGCGATCCATCGTGCAAGACGTCCGCTACGCCCTCCGATCCTTCGGCAGAGCTCCTCTCTTCACGCTGATCGTGGTGCTGTCGCTGGCGCTGGGGATCGGCGCCAATACCGCCATCTTCACGTTGACGGACCAGATCCTGCTGCGTCTGCTACCTGTGAAAGAGCCTCGGGAACTGGTGCAACTGGGGAATGTGGGAACGCACGCAGGCAACAACAGGGGTAACCCGCAGTACACTTTTTCCTACCCGATGTATCTGGATCTGCGGGCGCGGGCAGGCGGCGTACTCACGGATGTGATGGCGAGGTTCGCCACCGACGTCAACATCCGCGTGGGCCAGGGTGTCGAGATGGGCCGGGTGGAATTGGTGAGCGGCAATTACTTCTCGGTGCTTGGGGTGGCGGCATCGGTGGCGCTGACGCGCTTTGCCGCGAGCGCGCTGTACAACATCAAACCGCTGGATCCGGTGAGCTTGCTGGCGGCGGTGGTGGTGCTGGGATTGGTGGCGGCGGCGGCGGGCCTGCTGCCCTCGCTGCGGGCTACGCGGGTGGATCCGATACGAGCGTTGCGATACGAGTAAGATGGCAGCGTGGTGGCGGGCACGTTGGGAGTCTTCGCGGTTGGCCTTGCGCTCGGGTTCCTGGGCGCGGGGGGGGCGTCGATTGCCCTGCCGGTGCTGGTGTATCTGGTGGGGCTGGATGTGCATGGCGCGGTGGCGCTTTCCATTCTGCTGGTAGGCGGATCGAGTGTCTTCGGAGCGCTGCTCAATGCGCGCCAGGGCTATGTGCGGTGGAACACGGCGCTGGCGTTTGCGCCCAGTGGGATCGCCGGCGCGGTGCTGGGCTCGGCGTGGAGTTATCGGTTCAGCGGACGCGCGCTGCTGCTGTGTTTCAGCGCGCTGCTGCTGGTGACGGCTTCGCGCATGATGATGGGCGAGAGCGAGGCGGCTGTTCCTGCCGCGCGGCGGAAGTGGCACTGGTTCGTGCTGGCGGGTTTTGCGATCGGTTTGCTCATCGGGCTGCTGGGTGTTGGCGGGGGCTTCGTGCTGGTGCCGGCGATGGTTTACGTCGCGGGTTTGTCGATGCGCGAGGCGGTGGGCACGTCGCTGCTGGTGAGCGCGATCAACTCCGCGGCGGCCTTTGCCGGCCATGCCTCGCAGCAGCGGATGCCCTGGCGCGCGGCGGCGCTGCTGCTGGTGTGTGCCGCGGTGGGGATGGCTGCGGGTGTGGGGCTTTCGCACCGCACAGAGCCGGCGCGGCTGAGGCGGTACTTCGCGGGGTTGCTATTGGTGCTGGCCGGCTACATGCTGTGGCGGAACTGGTAGGCTTCGCTGGACGCGCAATGCATCAGGAGAATGATGCAGTTGATTCCTTGTGGTATTTCGCGCATCATTCCAGAATTTGATCTGTTGGAGGAATGTTCCATGAGACTGATTCTGGCAACGGCCACGATGTGCCTTTTGTTCGCGCCAGCGGTTATGGCGCAACCCACCATTGGATCCGTGACGGTGGACGTACCATTTGGTTTCTACGTCGCCGACGTGTCCTATCCGGCGGGCACGTATGTCATTGAGCGAGCTGCCCACGCAGGAAGTGTAAGACTCGCACCTGTAGATACTAACGAAAAGGCTCGGTATATGCTAGTCATACCGTTCAGCGAGCCCACGAAGTACGCCGGCAAGAGCGTGGCAGTTTTCGCTAAGTACGAAAGCGGTCACACGTTCCTGAAGCAGATTTGGAACGCGGACCGCGGTGCCGGGTGGGACCTGCCGCCATGCCGCACGGAGCGCCAGTTCGCCACGCCGAAGTTCGTGGCAGCCGGCACGCCGGAGACGCTGACGATTCTGGCCCGGGCGAGGTAATTCGCCAGTAGGATCCGCTGCCTGGGAGGTGAATCCCATGAGGACAATTGCGGTCAGTGCAATCGTATGCCTTCTGTGTGCGCCCGCGGCACTCGCACAAGTCAACAACTCAATCGTGCAGGCGGATATTCCCTTTGAGTTCTTTGTCGCCGACAAAGCGTACCCGCCCGGCACTTACAGCTTCCAGCAGTCCCGGGCCGGGCTCGGCCTGGTGCAGCGGCCGACGGACGCCGGTAGCTACACCGGGTTCCTGACCACCGTGCCAATGGCCGCGCCCAGGAGCGGAGCGGAGAGCAGCAGGGTGTTCTTCGTGAAGTACGATTCCGACCACGTATTTCTCCGCAGTATCTGGGACGCGGACCGCGCGTCCGGATGGGAGATGCCGCGTTCGCGCATGGAGCGTGATGAGGCGGCCCACAAGATGGTGAAGGTCGCGGCCCATGAACCGCAAACGCTGATCATCCTGGCCCGCGTCCGCTAGGGGTTTTGGGAAATGCATCAGAAGATGATGCAGGTAGTTTCTTGAGACAAGCCACCATGCAGCGTTAGCGTTGCTGGTGTGTGGAGGAAGATCCAATGAAATCGATTGTTGGCGCGATAGTTGTTTTACTGGTGCTGATGCCGGCCGCGTTCGCACAGCTCAGCATCAGAGTGACGGCTGACATTCCGTTCGACTTTTATGTGGCGGATACGTTGTACCAGAAGGGCACGTACACGATGACTCAGGCAGCCTCCTTTGGCTCCGTGATCGTCACCCCCAAGAAAAACGGCGGGAATCCCGTCTGTGCGATTGCCATGTCCGTAAGCACCAAGGAGAGATTTGCCGACAAGACGGTGGTGGTCTTCAGCAAGTACGATGCCACTCACCACTTCCTCAGGAACATCTGGGTTGCCGGGGAGCAGAGGGGGTGGGCACTGCTGGAGTCCCGCACCGAGCACGATTTCAACGCACCGAAACTTGTGACCGCGAACCGGGCGGAGACGGTGACCGTTCTTGCCCAACTACGGTAGTCTCGTGAAGCTTCAAATCAGCCGCTCGCGGACAGCGCGCAATACCGCCTCGGTCCGCGAGTGGGCTGAGAGCCGCTGGAGGATGTGATTGACGTGGTTGCGAACAGTTGCCACGCTGAGGTTGAGATCAGTGGCGATGTCCCGGGTCGAGTGACCCTGCGCCAAGAGTTTCAGGACTTCCTGTTCCCTCGCTGAGAGATCGAGATGTGGAGTGGGCGCGCCCAACAACTCCTCTACCTTTTCGCCGGAGAGCCCAGAGATCTGATCGAGGAAGTGGCGGGTAAGGCTCTCGAGTCTCTTCTTCGAGTCCACGTCGCGAATGAGATGAATGATCAGGACTCCACCCTCATGAACGGGGAGCGTTATGGTGGAGACGTTGACCCATCGCCTACCGGACTCAGTTTGAATGGAGCAGTCGAACGCGTCGGTGGGATGGCCGGCCATGGCGCGGGTTCTGGCGGCGCAGTCATGAGAACAGACCGGTTCTCCGTGTGCGCCCTCGCCGCTAAGCAGTTCCACGCAGTATTTGGAATTGATCTCTTCCGGGGGCCGGCCGAACAGCAACACAGCCGCCACATTGCAGCAGCGAATCCTGCCGTCAGGGGCGACTGCGATTGCGGCGTCTGACGTACCTCGCAAGAGAGCGTAGACTTCGCGCTCCAGCATTCGGATACACCAACTTCGATTCAGATGATGCACCTATCTGAGGTACTGTGCAAGGAAAATTAAGGCCTTTATGCCCGAATAAGGTACGGAGCGCCTGGCTATCCTTTGATCTTTGCCAGCAGCTCTCCGGGCGAGGGTTTACCGCGCTGGGCGAAGAGAATTGCGCCGTCGGGAGCGATGACGTAGACGGTCCGCCGGACTAATAACCACAGTGCGCTGCGATAGGCCCGCGCGATGCGGGCGCCCTTGTCTACGATCAACGGAAAGGGGAAGGAGTGCTTCTTCGCAAAGCGCTGGTGGCTGGTTTCGCTGGAGGGATTGACGCCGTACACGACGACGCCGGCGGATTGGAGCGACTTCCAGGCGTCGCGCAACTCCGCCAGTTGGAGCGTTCAACCGGGCGTGTCGTCGCTGGGGTAAAAGACGAGGATCACATAGCGGCCGCGCAATTCCGCCAGCCGCACGGCATGACCCTGATGGTCATAGGCGGTGAACTCCGGAGCCTGCGTACCTGGGGCGAGCGGTGCGCCGAACATCAGATGTTGAGGTACGCCAGCAGGCGTTCCTGGGCGGTTTTGGCGCGCTGGTCGTCCCAGCACACGATGAGCACGGAGTCGTCGCCGGCGATGGTGCCGGCGATCTCGGACCAGTTCTCCTGATCTAGCGCGACGGCGAGAGAGTTCGCGCTGCCGGTGGAGGTTTTGAGCACGACCTGATTCTGCGCGAGGCGGACATCGAGGAGGTACTCGGCCATCACCTGGGCGAGGCTGGGGCCGGTGGGATCCGGGAGTGTCTCGCGATAACCGTCTGCGGTTTTGACGAGTTTCATCTCGCGGATATCGCGCGAGAGCGTCACTTGCGTGGTTTCGATCTGGAACTCGCGCAGTTCGCGCGCGAGCTCATCCTGAGTGCTGATCTTCTTGCCGCGGATCAGCTTCAGGATCTGTCCCTGGCGATAGTTCTTGGTCATCGGGAAAGCGTCTCCAAACGTTGGCGGGCCTCGATCAGTGCTGCGCGCACGGTGGCCGGAGCGGTGCCGCCCGGCGCGGTGCGCGTCTTCATGCCCTCTTCGGGATTCATCAGTGCGGCCATTTCCGGCGTGAAGCGCGGATCGAAGGCGTGGAGCGCTTCGCCGGTCCAATCGCCGGGCTTGCGGCCCTGCTTGACACTGCTGAGGACGAGCTCGCCGACGAGGGTGTGGGCCTGGTGGAACGGCACGCCGGAGCGGGCGAGGGCCTCGGCGAGATCTGTGGCGACCAGCCAGCCTTCCTCGGCGGCGAGGCGCGGAGGAGCTGGCTTCAGGGAGGTGGTCTGGACGACGACGCAGGCCATTTCGAGCGAGCCGCAAAGTTGATCGACTGCCATGAAGAGGGGCTCTTTGTCCTCCTGCATGTCGCGGTTGTAGGTCATGGGCAGGCCCTTCATGGTCATGAGGAGAGACGTGAAGGCGCCGAAGACACGGCCGGACTTGCCGCGGATGAGCTCGAGGGAATCGGGGTTCTTCTTCTGCGGCATGAGCGATGAGCCGCTGGTGACGCCGTCGCCGAGTTCCAGCCAGCCGAACTCATCGGAGGAGTAGAGGATCCAGTCCTCGGCCAGGCGCGAGAGGTGCGTCATGCAGAGTGAGGCGGCGGAAAGGTAATCGAGCAGGAAATCGCGATCGGCGCTGACGTCCATGCTGTTGCGTGTGATGCCATCGAAGCCAAGCTCGGCGGCGAGGGCGTGGCGGTCCACGGGGAAGCCGGAACCGGCGAGCGCGCCGGAGCCGAGGGGCATCTGGTTGACGCGGCCGCGGGCCTGGGTGAAGCGCTCCAGGTCGCGCGAGAACATTTCGAAGTAGGCGAGCAGGTAGTGCGCCCAGGTGACGGGCTGGGCGCGGCGCATGTGCGTGTAGCCGGCCACGACGGTATCGGGGTGTTTCTCGGCGAAATCCAGGAGGAGCGTCATCAGGGCGCGGAGGAGGTTGCGGGTGTTGTCGATTTCGCCGCGCAGCCAGAGGCGGACATCGAGTGAGACCTGCTCGTTGCGGCTGCGGCCGGTGTGGATCTTGTCGGCGACGGCGCCGGCCTTCTCCTTGAGCAGCCGGATGACGTAGGAGTGGATATCCTCGTCGGGGGCTGTGGACGCGCCGGCCTCATCGTTCTTCCCGATGGAGGCCAGCGTGTCGCAGATGAGCGTACATTCTTCCGCGGTCAGGATGCCGACGCGGGCCAGCGCCCGGGCGTAGGCCTGCGAGCCGAGGATATCGACAGCGAACAGGCGGCGGTCGAAGTGCAGCGACCAGGAGAATCGCTGAAAGACCTCCGACGGACCTTCTTCAAATCGACCGCCCCAGAGCATTACTTCGCCTTCCTGGACTGTTCGAGCAGGGCCTTGACCTTGATGGGCAGGCCGATGAGGTTGATGAAGCCGAGGGCGTCCTTCTGATCGTAGCTGTCACCCATGGTGAAGCTGGCGATATCGAGGGAGTAGAGCGAGTTCTTCGATTTGCGCGAGAGCGGCTCGATGTTGCCCTTGTAGAGCTTGAGTGTGACCTCGCCGGTGACGGGCTTGGAGACTTCGGCGAAGAAGCTGTCGAGGGACTCGCGGAGGGGCGTGAACCAGAGGCCATTGTAGACGAGCTCGGCGTAATCGAGCGCGATGCGCTGCTTGTAGTGGGCGGTGGACTTATCGAGCGTGAGCGATTCGAGCTCGCGGTGGGCGTACATGATGAGGGCGCCGCCGGGGGTTTCGTAGCAGCCGCGCGACTTCATGCCGACGAAGCGGTTCTCGACGAGATCGATGCGGCCGATGCCGTGCTCGGCGCCGATCTTGTTGAGCTGTTCGAGGAGTGCGAGAGCGCTCTTAGCGGGCTTGCCGTTAATCGAGACGGGCACGCCGGCCTCGAAGCCGATGGTGACCTTGCCGGGCTTGTCGGGGGCCTGCTCGGGCGACTTGGTGAGCATCCAGATGTGATCCGGCGCGGCGTTGGCGGGGTCTTCCAGCTCGCCGCCTTCGTGGGAGATGTGCCACACGTTGCGGTCGCGCGAATAGATCTTGGTGGTGGTCTGCGCGATCGGTACATTGCGGCTGGCGGCGTATTCGATGGCGTCTTCCCGGCTGACTATGTCCCATTCGCGCCACGGAGCGATGACGGGGAGTTGCGGGGCGAGGGCCTTGTAGGTGAGCTCGAAGCGGACTTGATCATTCCCCTTGCCGGTGCAGCCGTGGGCGAGGGCGTCGCAGCCGGTTTCGAGCGCGACTTCCACCTGGCGCTTGGCGAGCAACGGGCGGGCGATGGAGGTGCCGAGGAGGTACTTGTCCTCATAGATGCCGCCGGCGCGGACCATGCGCCAGAGGTATTCGCTGACGAACTCCTCGCGCATATCGGCGACGTGGCATTCCGAAGCGCCGGTCTTCTTCGCCTTGGCCTTCAGGCCCTTCAGCTCTTCACCGCCCTGGCCGATGTCGCCGCACACGGCGACCACTTCGCAGCCGTAGTTCTCTTTCAGCCACGGAATGATGATGGAGGTATCCAGACCGCCGGAGTAGGCGAGAGCGACTTTCTTGGGGTTTGCCATGATGAGTTCCTGCTTTCAGTATTAAGGCTAGCGCGCCGGGCCATCGACGAGCATGAGCAGTAACGCTTTTTGCGCGTGGAGGCGGTTCTCGGCCTGGTCGAAGACCACCGAGGTTTTGGATTCGATCACGTCTTCTGTGACCTCCTCGTCGCGGTGGGCGGGGAGGCAATGCATGAACAGCGCGCCGGGCGAGGCCATCTCCATCAGCTCGGGGTTGACCTGATAGGGAGAGAAGAGGCGGGCGCGGGCGGCGGCTTCGTGTTCCTGGCCCATGGAGGCCCAGACGTCGGTGTAGACGGCGTCGGCTCCACGCAGGCCGTCTTCGATATCGGTGGTGGCCCGGATTGTTGCGCCGCTGACGGCGGCGAAGGCCTGGGCCTGCGAGAGGATGGCGGCGTTTGGTTCGTAGGCCGGCGGGGTGATGCAGGTGAAGCTCAAGCCGAGGCGGGCCGAGGCCAGCATGAGCGAGTGTGCCATGTTGTTGCCGTCGCCGACGTAGGCCATGTGGAAGCCGCTCCACCCGCCAAGATGTTCCTTGATGGTTTGCATGTCGGCCAGCGCCTGGCAGGGGTGGAACATGTCGCTGAGGGCGTTGATGACCGGGACGCGGGAGTATTTGGCGAGGTCCTCGACGGTCTGCTGGGCGAAGGTGCGGGCGATGATGATGTCGGTCCAGCGGTCGAGATTGCGGGCGACGTCGGCGACGGGTTCGCGGCCGCCGATGGGGCCTACGTGGAGGATGGCGTCCCCGCCAAGCTGCTTGGCTCCGACTTCAAACGTGATGCGGGTGCGGAGGGAGGGCTTTTCGAAGAGGAGGCTGGCGATGCGGCCTTTGAGCGCGGTGCGGTAGGCGCCGGGGGCGCGCTTGACGTCGGCGGCCAGATCCATGAGCGAGCGCAGCTCATCCACAGTGAGGTCGAAATCGCTGGTGAGGTCGCCGGCGGCGAGCAGAGGGGTGGGCAACATGGCGTTGAATACTTATTCGTTACACTGAATAATTACACAGACACGGGGGTGGGGTCAAGGAGTGGGCCGCTGGCCGAAAAGCACCACCGGGCTGGTGGGAAATGGCCGGGGTGGAGGAGGGGTTGAGTGTGTGTAATCAATGGTTTGAGGATTGGCAGTTGGTTTGCAGTGGCTAGGGTAAGGACTTTGACTATCATGTCTACTTACTACAAACTTCTGCTCCCTTTGACGCTGGTGTTGGGAGTGGCGACCTCGATTGCGGCGAGCGCGCAGCAGCCCGCTCCGCCGCCGCCTCCGGCTGAGTCTGGGTGGCGCAAGTTCAGCGAGACGCTGGCGGTGCAGCAGCCGGCCGCGGCGCCTGCGGTTGCGGTTCCCGGCAGCGTGGTGGTGCCGGCGGGGACGTGGATTACGATCCGGGTGAACGACGTGATTTCGACGGACCGCAATCTGGTGGGCGACGGTTTTGCGGCGACGCTGGCGCAGCCGCTGATTGCGGATGGCATCGTGGTGGCGCGGCGGGGCCAGACGCTGGCCGGACGCGTGGTGGAAGTGGTGAAGGGCGGGCGCATCAAGGGCACGGCGCGGCTCGGCATGGAGCTGACGGAGCTCAGTCTGGTGGACGGCCGGCAGGTACCGGTGCGGACGCAGTTGATCAGCTATTCTTCGGGCACGTCGAATGGCCGTGACGCGACGGCAATTGGCGCCACGACGGCGACGGGCGCTGCGATCGGCGGGATGGTGGATGGTGGATTCGGCGCGGGCGTGGGCGCACTGGCCGGGGCCGCGGCTTCGACGATTGGGGTGCTGGCGACGCGCGGGCGGACCACGGAGGTTTATCCGGAAGCGGCGATCACGTTCCGGCTGGTGGAGCCTCTGACCGTTTCGACGGAACGTGCGGCGGCGGCCTTCCGGCCGGTGGGCCAGCAGGACTATGAGACGCGGATGGTGCAGAGGGCTCCGGTCCGGGTGATGCAACCGGCGCCGTGGAATCTGGGCTTGGGCTATGGTTA
>CAYVDY010000086.1:0-16278 GCA_964450255.1 uncultured Candidatus Solibacter sp.
AAGCGTCTCGAAATACCCGGGTGTGATCGCGTTGAAGAAGCTCCACGGCGGACGCCCGTCCTGTCCCTGCACGCCGGGCATCGTGATGCTGCTGTCCCAGCGGCCGCCGGTCAACAAGGTGGTCGAGTTGGCGCCAGCGGATCGCACACCCGGCACCGTCGTCAGACTCTCCAACAGGTTGCGGAACACCCGCAGCTTCCGGCCTTCGTCATACACCGTGGCCGGACGGACGCTGAACATCGCGACGTTCTCCGTGCGGAACCCGAGATTCACATCCTGCAGATTGCGCAGCGTCCGCGTGAATAGACCCGCGCCGATCAGCAGGAGGCAGGAGAGCCCCACCTGCAAACCGACGAACAATTTACGCAAACGTACGTGGGCGTGCCCCCCGGCGATGGCGCCCGCCTCTTCCTTCAGAGTGGTGCCCGGTGAAACACGCGATCCCTGCATCGCCGGCGCCAGGCCGAACACAATCGCGGTCAGCAGCGTCAGGCCGGTCGTGTAGAACAGCACCCGCAGATCCGGTGTCGTCACCAGCGAGAGATTCGCCGGATCCACCGGCAGGAAGCGTACCAGCCCCTTCGCGATCCAGCCGCTGAGCACCAGTCCGGCCACGCCGCCAACGATCGCCAGCAGCAGACTCTCCACGAAGAACTGCCGCACAATCTGTGCGCGGCTCGCCCCCAGCGCGCTGCGGATGGCCACTTCCCTTTGCCGCGCGGCGGCCCTCGCCAACAACAGGTTCGCCACGTTCGTGCAGGCGATCAGAAGGACAAAGCCCACCAGCCATTGCAGAACCAGCAGCGGCTTCTCGAACCGGCCGCGCAGATTGGATTGCCCGCGCTCCGCCGCAATCAGTTCCAGCTTCTGGCGCAGCAGCCGGTCCTTGTCCTCTGGGAACTTCTGGAAGTGGCTCAGCTGGAGTTCTTCCTGCTTGCGCTGGTCGAACACCACCTGCATCGCCGCCTGTGCCTTCTCGCGAGAAACCCCCGGTTTCAGGCGGGGGAAGAGATAGAACCACGCATTGCGCTCACCGTCCAGCGAATCCCATGTAGGCGTGACTATCGGCTTCATCATCACCGGTACCCACATCTGCGTCGGCAGGCCCACATCCGTCCCTTCAAAGTCCGGCGCGGCGACTCCGATCACCGTGAACGGCGAGCCGTTGAGGCGAATGACTGAGCCCACCATCGCCGGATTCCCCGCGAATCGCGTCTGCCAGAAATCGTATTGCAGCACCACCACCGGATGAGCGTTGCGGTTTAGATCGTCATCTGCCCTTAACAGCCGGCCCATATGTGGTTTCACGCCCAGCACCTGGAAGAAGTTCCCTCCCACCAGCCCGACCCCCACCATCTCGCTGCGGTCCTTCTCCACCAGGCTGGCCCGCTCCAGCCTCTGCCCCGTCAGGCCGCTGAAGACCGTGTTCCGGTCCCGAAACGCCACATACAGCGGATGCGAGAACGTGTGCACCCCGTCGCCGCTCTGCGAGCCCACACGCCCACCCTCCATCTTGAACTGCACCAGTTCATGGGGGCTCTGCACCGGCAGCAGCCGCAGCAGAATCTGATCGACGAGCGTGAAGATGGCAGTGTTGGCGCCAATGCCCAGCGCCAGCGAGAGGATGGCCGCGAACGCGAACCCGGGACTCAGCCGCAACTGGCGCGCGCCGTAGCGCACGTCCTGCCAAAGGATCTCCAGCCCGCCAATGGAAGTTCGCACACTGAGCATACGAACCGGCGGCGGAGATGTTTGCAACATTTCCGCCGCCACTTCCGCGGCTCGGTTAAAGCGTCAGCGTCACCTTGGACAAACCACGCGGCTGATCCGGGTTGAGACCCTTTACCGTCGCCAACGTGGCCGCAAACATCTGCGCCGGGATGATGTATGGGATTGGCGTGTAGAGATCCGCCGGCAGCTTCGTACGCCCCTTCTTCGGAGTGTGCGAGAGTTTGGACGGGATGCGAATCGCCGACTTCGGCGCGCCCTGCACGGAGCGGTCCGTCAGCACCAGGGTTTCCGCGCGCAGGCCGTCCAGCCGCGTGATCAGCTCATTCATCACCGGCCACGTCGGGCCCGGAGGCGCCAGCAAAAAGACCGGGAATGATTGATCCACCATCGCGATCGGGCCATGTAGAATGTCCGCCTGCGAGAACCGTTCCGCCACGATGTAGGACGTCTCCATTAGCTTCAATGCCCATTCGAAGGCGTTGGCGTAGTTCAGTCCGCGGCCGATGACCACGGCGTGGTTCATGAAGCGGTAGCGATCGGCACGCGCCGCGATCTCTTTCTCCAGCTTCAACGCGTCGGCCGCCAGTTCCGGCAACCGCCGCAGATCGTCGATGTCGAGATCCGCTCCCAGCGCCCACGCCAGCAGGTAGAACGACATCAACTGGCCAGTGTACGTCTTGGTGGCGGCGACGCTCTTCTCCCGCCCGGCCCGCACCAATATGGCGTGATCCGCAATCTTGGCCAGCGTGCTGCCGGCCTCATTGGTGATGCCGATCGTGAACGCTCCCTGCTTCTTCGCCTCTTCCAGCACCACATTGGTGTCGGTGGATTCGCCGGATTGCGATACCGCCGCCATCAATCCTCCCTCCATCCGTAAATCGGCATGGTAGAGCGTGGAAACTGACGGCGCCGCCAGCGACACCGGGATGCCGGTCGCGATTTCGATCAGGTAGCGGCCGAACTGCGCCGCGTTATCTGACGTACCCCGCGCCGCCAACACCACAAACCGCGGCCGCTGCTTCTCAAAGCGCGCGCGGAGCTTCTCCATTCCGCGCAACTCGGCCTTTAGCGTCCGCTCCAGCGCCAGTGGCTGTTCGCGGATCTCTTCGAGCATTTTCGACATGTAGTAGACTGCCTATTCCTTCGTTTTGAGTCTGTCCTGATTCGCTTCGATGAAGGCCCGGATCTGATCCGCCGTGGCGAGCAGGCGCTCCCACTGACCCTTGTACAGTGTGACTGGGAAGCGGCCCAGTCCATACACGGACAATGCGCCCTTCTCGCTCACCTTCAGGCTGATCGTCGCCCGCAGAGCCTTCTTCAGTGCCTCGTTCTCCGCTAACAATTCTTCCGGCGACTTCGGCGTAGTTTCACTCATCTGGACTCCTCTGGATACTGCCATCATAGCCAACGCACTCTACTTGAAATACGGCGTTCCAGCCTCAATGTCAATCCAGGGGTGTCAGCGGCCGTGTTTCCGACCCGCTCCGGACCGCCCAGGTGTAGGACTCCGACGGCGGCAGGTTCACCAGCCGCGGCTTAATGGTAAGCAGCAGTTGGTTGGCCTCCCGCGCCTTGTCGTTCACTCGCAGCGCCGGTATCGCCGACACCAGCGGCAGGCCGCTCCAGCTTTGGCTGATGGTGTCGCGCACCAACCCCGCCATCACAGCCACCTCTTCAAACTGCATGCGCACGCGGCTCGCGAACTTGCGGTTGGAGATCACGGGGATTCCATTCTCCGCCTGGCCTGTCAGCGTCTTGAACTCCGCCTCGATTTCCAGCGTCACGCTCTCCATGCCATGCACGTGCGGCGTGATCTTCATCACGATGCCCAGGTCCTCGAAGTTGATGGTCGGCGGAGGCGTGAATTGTGACCCACTGGCGTTTCCGGCGCCGGTGAAACCCGCCGTGATCACCGGATACCGGTCGCCCACGTGCAATTGCGCCGCCTGCCCGTCCAGCCCGCGCAATTCGGCACGCAGTAGCGTAGTTGTGTTGCCTTGCGATGCACTGGCGAAGAACGCGTTGTTCGCAAGCGCCACGCCGAACAGCGTTACGCCTCCGCCGAACGTCACCAGCGAAGCCGCCGCCTGAACGGGATTCACTCGGAATGGCGTAGGATTCCCCAGCCATGTGAAAGGGAACGTCGTCTGGAACTGGATGCCATATTTCGTCGTGGAGGAGTTGTTCACTCCCACCAACTCCACCTCCGTCACCACCTGCGCCCGATGCACCATCAACTGACGGAACAGATCGATCGCCGGCCTGAGCCGCGACACGCGATCGCGGAACAGCACCTGCCGCCGCCCGTTGTCGATGCCCATCTTCGTCATGTCAAACGTGGATTGCACCGCTCGCGCCGCCTCCTGCACGTCCTGCGGCGTCAGCGGCTCCGAGAACGGCACAATCACCGTCATCACCGGCTCGATCTCCGCGCGCTTCTGGGTCGTATCCTTGGCGACCATCGCCACTTTTTCGTTTACGGCCACCAGGAACGAGCTCGTCATACTCTCCAGCGCGCGCAACGCCTCCCGGTAGGTGGCGCCTTCCATCCGGAACTGCTGCGGTTGCCCGGCCTGATAGTCCGCGTCGAACACCACATTCAACCCGTACGCCTCACAGACCTTCTCGAACAACTGCTTGGCATCCCCACGCAGGTTGAACGATTTCGTGCCCGGCGCGCCCTGCAGAATCGGTGGCGGCAGTGCTTCGCGGGCTGCCCGCTCGTCCGCCTCCGTGATCTCGTCCATGCCCTCTACATCTTCGGCATCGGGCTCCCGCCTGGTCTCGATCTTCATGCCGTCAAGGCCGCGAGTTCGAACCGCCTGCGAGAAGGCCCAATACGCATTGTTCTCCGGCGCCAGCGCCACGGCTTGGCTGGCATAGACATAGGCGTTGGTATAGTCACCCTTCTCCTGAGCTTGACGCGCCCGCTTATAGAGCGTGGCAGCGTTGTCCTGCGCGCTGAGCAGCGCGGTACAAAGCGTCAGAAGACAGAGAAGGTGCAGAGACACTGGTCCACTAAGGGTGACGCGCTGAGGGGCCGAAACGTGGAAAGTCAGCGGCGGGCGAAACGCCGCAGCCGGACGATTTCCAGGAACCCGATGAACAGGTTCAGGATGCCCAGCCCGCTGACGGCGCCTCGAAACTGCTCGGAAAGCAGAAACTTCTGCCACTCCGGACGCAGGCTGAAAAACCAGTTGTGATTCCAGAGATTGCCCATCCACGGATAGATCAGTAGAAACAGGCCCAGTTCCAAACAGAATACGCAGAAGAGAATAGCCGAAAGCTTCTGCATCCATGTTGCTCCGCCCGGCTGCTGCTCAGCGGGAGAGGTCGGTTGTTCCGGATTCATAGCGCGCCTTGCAGCACCTCGCGGACCGGCGCGAAACTCCGCCGGTGCAGCGGCGTCGGCCCCAACCGCCGCAGCGCTTCCTTATGTTCAGGGGTGGGGTAGCCCTTGTGGCGGGCCATGCCGTAACCGGGATACTGCGCGTCGAGTTCGGCCATCACGCGGTCGCGTTCCACCTTGGCCACTATCGAGGCTGCGGCGATGGAGCGCACTCTGGAGTCGCCCTTGATCAGGGCTTGTTGCGGGACCGGAAAATCGATGGTGAGGGCGTCCACGAGAAGATAATCACAGGCCGGCTGAATGGCCTCCACAGCCCGCAGCATCGCCAGGCGCGAGGCCTGACGGATGTTGATCCGGTCGATCTCGTCCGCCGTCGCAAATCCCACGGCGCAGGCTATGGCGGAGGCCCGGATCTGCCGCGCCAGCTCTTCACGGCGTTCTTCCACCAGCGTCTTGCTATCGGCCAGTCCGCGAACCGGCCGCGCCGGGTCCAGAATCACCGCCGCGGCGTAGACGGGGCCAAACAGGCAGCCCCGTCCCACTTCGTCCACGCCGGCGATCCGCAGATACCCCATGCGCCGCACCTCTTCTTCAAAGTGGCTGGTGCAGGGCATGCTGGTACGTAGAGGTAGACCCACTCCCAAACGGTCGCGGTTGCCGCCAACCCTCGCCGCTAAGCACGAGTGACTCCCAACCTACTTGCTGCGCTCTTTCAGCCGCGCAGCCTTGCCGCGCAACGCACGCAGATAGTACAGCTTGCTACGCCGAACCTTGCCGGTGCGCACAATGTCGATATGATCGATCACCGGTGCATGAATCGGGAAAATGCGCTCAACGCCCATGCCGAAGCTCATCTTCCGGACGGTGATGTTCTCGCCCATGCCGCTGTTCTTCCGCGCCAGGACGACGCCTTCGAAAACCTGGAGACGCTCTTTATCGCCTTCCTTGATCTTCACGTGGACTTTGATGGTGTCGCCGATGCGGAACTCAGGCAGATCCGTCCGCTTGTTCTTATTTATGACTTTGCTCAGGTAGGGGCTGATCATGGGTCTACTTCCTTATCACCTTTCTCTTTGGCTTTTTCCCGGTTCCGAATCCAAAAGATCCGGCCGGAGCCGATTCGTCTTCTCCAGAGCCGCCTCGCCGCGCCACTTCCGGATTGCGGCATGATTGCCGCCCAGAAGCACGTCAGGGACGCTCCAGCCGCGGAATACCGCCGGCCTCGTGTAGTGCGGACAATCGAGGATGCCCCTCGATCCGGAGTCATCGCCCGGAGCAGTAAACGACTCCTGCTTCGAGGACTCCTCGTTGCCTAACACACCCGGAATCAACCGGGCGGCGGCATCCACAACTACCGCGGCGGCCAGCTCGCCTCCGCTCAATACAAAATCTCCGATCGAGATCTCCTCGTCGGCCAGGTGCTGGCTGACCCGTTCGTCGACGCCTTCGTAGCGCCCGCAGATCAGCATCAGCTCCTCAAACTCAACCAGCCGTCGCGCCGCCGCCTGATTAAACACAGGCCCCTGCGCCGACAGCAGCGCAATCCGCTGCTTCACTGGATCACGCTCCGGCCAGATCGTCTCGACAGCTTCGAAAATGGGCTGCGGTTTCAGCACCATTCCCTCGCCGCCCCCGAAAGGCCGGTCGTCCACGGTCTTGTGCACGTCAGAGGTCCAGTCCCGCAGATTGTGAATCTTGATCTGCACCAGACCGGACTTAACGCCCCGGGCAACCACACCATGCTCCAAAGGTCCCCGGAAAAACTCCGGGAAGATCGTGAGCAAGTGAAAAATCACCCGTTCAACTCCAGCAGGCCTTCGGGCGGATCCACCACGATGCGCCGGCCCGCGGGATCGATCTCCACGCAAATAGACCGGGCGAAGGGCACCATGGCCACCGTCTCCGGCGGCGCTCCCTCAACCTGCACTTCCAATACGTCCGGCCCGCCATACTGCTGCCAGCCGGTCACCACGCCAAGCTTGCGGCCCGACGCGCGATCGAAAACCCCACAGCCAACCAGATCAGCAAAGTAAAACTCGCCCTCTGCCAGCGGTTGCCGTTCCGACTTCGGAATCAGCACCTCGCACCGCTCCAGCGCCTCGGCCGCCTCGATGCTGTCCACGCCAACAAACTGGAAGATCAGCCGGTCCTTGTAAGCCCGGACCCGGGCGATCTCCAGCGGTTCGCGGTCCCGCAGCCAGGCGCCTTCCGGCGTCCTCAACCAAACCTGTTCCATCCGGCTCAGCCGCTCCGCCTCGATGCCTGAGTCCCCGTAAATCTCGCCCTTCAAGCCGCGCGTGCGGCCCAGGCGTGCAACGGGTACCCACTCTCCCGAGCGAAGCTCCGAATCCGGCATTACTCCAGGATTTCCAAAGAAAAGCGGCGGTTTAACTTCATTCCGGCCGCCCCCAACAGGGTGCGGATGGAGCGGGCCGTGCGGCCCTGCTTGCCAATCACCTTACCAAGGTCGCTGGCCGCCACACGCAGTTCCAGAACAGTTGCCTGCTCGCCCTGCACTTCGCGGACCTGCACTTCGGCCGGGGTGTCGACAAGCGCCTTCGCAATTTCTTCTACCAACTCTTTAATACCTGCCATTGCGAGGACCTCCTGTCCTGTCTCCGATGCTATCACGAAGCAAAAAATGCAACTAGGCTACGGGCTGTTCAGCAACCACAGCCGGGTTCGCCTTCACCAGCCGCGCCACGGTGTCGGAAAGTTGCGCGCCGCTCTTCACCCAGTGCTCAATACGGTCGTGCTGGAGAACCACCACGGCCGGATCGGCCACGGGATTGTAATGCCCCACCACTTCCACGGCCCGGGAATCGCGCGCGCGATCCTTTTCGATCACTACCACACGGTAGGTCGGCTTCTTTTTGGCGCCGAATCGCGCCAGACGAATCATCAACATTGCGTTCTACTCTCCTAAACAGATCCCTGCGGTTCCACCGCCGCTAACCGAACGGGTTCGCGAACGGCAGTTTGAACTTGCCCATCTTCTTGCCGAGCAGGCCCCCCGACATGGATTTCATCATCTTTCGGGCCTGACCGTATTGCTTCAAAAGATTGTTGACGTCATTCACGCTCGTCCCGCTGCCCTTGGCTATGCGGCGCCGCCGCGTACCGTTGATCAGCATATGGTTCGCGCGTTCCTTGAACGTCATCGAGTCGATGATCGCCACCACGCGGGTGATCTCTTTTTCATCGACCTTCATATCCTTCAAACCCTTCATCGGACCGATCTGCGGCATCATGCCCAGCAGACCTTCCAGCGGACCAAGTTTGCGCAGCTGCTTCAGCTGTTCCTTGAAATCCTCAAGCGTAAAATCGTCTTCCAGCAGCTTCCGCTGCATCGTCTCGGCCTGCTTGGAATCAACCGCCTGCTCCACCTTCTCGATGAAGCTCAGCACGTCGCCCATGCCCAGGATCCGCGACGCCGCGCGGTCCGGATGGAACGGCTCCAGCGCGTCGCTCTTCTCACCCGTGCCGACAAACTTCAGCGGCTGCCCCGTAATATGCCGGATCGAAAGCGCCGCGCCGCCGCGCGCGTCGCCGTCCATCTTGGTCAGAATCACACCCGTGATCCCCAGCCGCTTATGGAACTCGTCCGCGCTCTTCACCGCATCCTGGCCCGTCATGGCGTCGGCCACGAACAGAATCTCGGTCGGATGCAGATTCTCTTTGAGCTCCGTGAGCTCCGCCATCAGATCTTCGTCAATGTGCAGACGCCCGGCCGTATCCACCAGCAGGATGTCGCGGCCGTTGTTTTCCGCCTCGCGCCGCGCTGAACGCGCCAACTGCAGCGGCTTCGTCTCTTCCGCCACGCCGTCATAAATCGGCAGGCTCAGATCCTTGGCCAGCACCGCCAACTGCTGCCGCGCCGCCGGACGGTACACGTCCACCGACACCATCATCGGACGATGCCCGTTCTTCGATAGATACCGCGCCAGCTTGGCCGTGGAAGTAGTCTTGCCCGAACCCTGCAAGCCGACGATCATCACCACGGTCGGCGGCATGCTGGCGGTCCGCAGCCGCGAAGCATGCGTACCCAGCACGGCCACCAGTTCGTCCTTGACGATCTTGATCACCTGCTGCGCCGGAGAGAACGAATCCAGCACCTCGGCGCCCAGCGCCTTCACCCGCACGGCATCAATGAAAGCCTTGACGACCTTGAAATGGACGTCAGCCTCCAGGAGAGCCACACGGATCTCCTTCAGGGCCGCTTCCATGTTTTCAGCCGACAGCTTGCCTTCGCCCCGAAGGTTCTTGAAGACGCGCTGTAGCTTGTCGCTTAAGGAATCGAACATCGCATTCTCGGGCGCGCGAGTCACCTCGCGGCTTTTCTAATCAATCACTTCCAAACAGAAATAGGGCGCGGGAATCCCGCGAATGTGCCAGTGCGGCACTCTGCCTCTATGGCAGCACCTACCAGTATACGAAATCCCGCGCCAAATCGTGAAATCCCTCACTCCACCTTCGCCACCCGAGCCACCACCGCCGCCAGCGCCGCCGAGCACAGCCCCATCCAGAACACCGCCGTCAGCCCCGCCCAACCCGCCAGTGTCCCGGCCGCCACCGCCCCCAGCGCCACGAAAAGGTCGAAGCAAGCCGTCAACGCCCCCAGCGCCGACGCCCGCTCTCCCTCAGCCACCTGGCTCACGACAATCACCGCCAGCGACGGCCACGGGAACGAGTACCCGATCCCCACCAGCGCCGCCCCCAGCAGCATCGCCGCCCGGTTCTGCGCCATCGCCACCAGCACAAGCCCCACCATCAGCACCGCAATCCCCCCAAACAGAGTCCGCTTCGGTCCCAGACGGTCGGGCAGAGACCCGAACGCCGTCCGTGTGCACAGCACGCATCCCGCAAACGCCGCAAACGCCGGCACCCCGCCCATCCCCCGCTCGCGCAGCAGCAGCGGCAGGAACCCGGCCATCGCCGCGTACGGCACGTTCGCCAATCCCAGCACCAACCCCGGCACCACGACGGCCCGCGGAAACAGCGCCGGCTTCCCCGCCGCCCGTACCCGCGGCTCCTCGGCCGCGAATCGCCACGCCGCCCCCAACGCCAGACACGACGCCACCGCCACGAACCACGCCCCCTGCGGCAGCCCGCCGAGCGCCTGCCCCACCAGCGGCCCCAGCGACAGCCCGCCCCACACACCCGACGCCAGAAACCCCAGCGCCTGTCCCCGCTGATGCGCCGCCGCCAGGTCCACCACCCACGCCACAGCCGCCGTCAGAAAGAACCCCTCGCCCAAACCATGCATCACCCGCGCCGCCGTCAGGCTCCACACCCCGAACAACGGCAGATACAGCAGCCCCGCCAGCCCGCACAATGTCAGCCCCAGCATCAGAGTCAGCCGCCGCCCCCGCCGGTCGGCCAGCGGCCCCGCGAACAACCGCCCCAGCAGCGCCGTCGCCGACGCCACCCCCACCACAAATCCCGTGGTGAACGTCGAGGCGAACAACCGGTCGTGCAGATACGGCGGCAGCACCGGGATCACCGCGCCGAAGCCCAGCATGCCCGTCAATGTAGTTGCGATGATCCACCAGAACGGCCCGGTGCCAATGCCCCTGCCCATCCAACTAGAATAGCGGCTTGGGCCTACCCCGCCTCTTATTGATCCTCACCGAGTACCCGCCCTCCTTCGGCGGCATGCAGACGCACGCCGTCTGCCTTTGCCGCCACCTCGTCGAACGTGACTACTCCATCACCGTCGCCACCTACCGCACCCCCAGCGCCGACCCCCACGCCCAGGCCCTCCCCTTCGCCGTCCACCCCTGCCTCAGCCGCGCGTCATATCACTAGATTCTCCGCCTCCTCACCCCCCTCGCCCGCGACTCCCGCGCCGATCTCATCTACGCCTCCACCGTCTTCTACGGCGCCCTCCGCCCCCTAACCGGCCTCCCCGTCGTCTGCCGCTCCCCGGGCAACGACATCCTCCGCCCCTGGATCGCCTGGCCCTTCCAGACCCTCAGCCGCGCCCTCAGCCGCCCTGCCGTGGAAGACCGCCTCTACGATCGCTTCCGCCGCCTCGATTGGCCCGAGCGCCTGGAGCTTCTCCTGCTCCATCGCCGCCGCCAAACCATGGTCCGCTCCGCCCGGCACCACACGCGCATCCTCGCCAACAGCCAGTACACCGCCGGCCTCTTGAACAACATCGGTCTCCCCTCCGCCCAGGTCCGCATCTTACCCGGTGGTGTTGATGCCGCCCGCTTCCGTCCGGCCGGCGAATCCCAAGCGGCAATCCGAGCCCGTCTCAACCTCGCCCCGGCCAGCTACCTCCTGATGACCGCCTGCCGCCTGGTCCCCAAGAAGGGCCTCGGCCTGCTTCTCCGCGCCCTGGCCTCTCTCCTTCCCTCCATGCCAGACGCCCATCTCCTCGTCGTCGGCGACGGCCGCGAATCCGCCCCTGCCCAGCACCTCGCCCACTCCCTCGGCGTCGCCCACGCCGTCACCTTCACCGGAGCTGTCCCCCACCACCGCCTCCACGAATACTACTGGGCCGCCGATCAGTTCCTCCTCGCCAGCCGCGAGCACGTCGATCCCGGCACCGGCCTCCGCGACGTCGAAACCATGGGCCGCGTCCTCTGCGAAGCCAACGCCGCCGGCCTCCCCGCCATCGCCGCCCGCTCCGGCGGCATCCCCAGCATCATCGGAGACGGCGTCAACGGCCTCCTCTTTGACGAAGACGCCCAGGACCAGCTCACCGCCCGCATCACGCAACTCCGCAACGATCCACCCCTCGCCCGCCAACTCGCGAGCGCCGGCCTCCACCGCGCCACCCGCGAATTCGATTGGTCCGTCATCTGCGCCGCCCACCAAGCCGAGTTCCAGCGCCTCGCGTAGACGAACGCCGCGCCCGTGCGATATCTTCGATGCGGGCGCAAAGATGGATAGCTTCTTTCGGACTCTGTTGGGCGTGGTTTTCGGTTTCTGCCTGCTGGTTGTCCTGCTCATGACAATCAGAGCCTGCGTGAAAGACGCCAGGCGGCGAGGCAAGTCACCGCTCACGGTAACTCTTGCCGTCATATTCTTCTTCCCATGGGGACCCATCGCGTGGCTCCTGTTCCGCCCGGATCCCCTGACTCGTTCAGGTGCGCTCTCCCGGTGAAGCCGAATCTCCTCGCGTAGACGCAACGAGGGCGCACCCGCTGGGATGCGCCCTCGTTTCAACCAATCGATCCCGTTCCCCTTAGAACAGGTACTTTAGACCAAACTGGATATTGCGCGGGTTATTGGACTGAGAACTGATCAGGCCAAACGTGCTGGGCGAGTCGACTTGGCGATTCGGGGCGCCGAACATGGTGTTGTTGGGCAGATTGAAAAACTCTGCGCGGAAGTTGAGGCTATGACGTTCGGTGATGGCGAACCGCTTGTTGATGGAGGCATCGACGTTGAAAAACGCCGGCATGCGCTCTGTACCAATGGCGGAGTTGCCGAAGGTCCCAAGGGTGGGACGCTGATAGGCGCATTTGCCATCGTCGGTGCCCTGCGCGCATTCGTACACGTTGCCGGTGCCGAACCACTTCTGAATGGTCCGATCGCCAACCTCGCTCTCCCGAAGCCGGTTGGGCCTTTGCGTTCCACGCGGAGACTGCTGACTCTGGCCGACTGTGGCGATGGTGATTGGGAAGCCAGTGCGCAGTTGCATCACGTAGCCGATGCTCCAACCCCCGAGAGCGAGGTCGACTCCACGATTGACCCCGCTGCCGAACTTGCGGCCCTTTCCGAAGGGGATGTCGAGGTTGGACGAGAACGTGAGATTGTGGCGCGCGTCCCACGCGGCGACGCCGTAATTGCTCTGGCGGTCATTGGCGTTTTGCCAGTAGGCGCCTTCGGCGGCAGTGCCGCCGGCGCCGAAGAAGCCGAGCGCGTCATTGAGGGTCTTCGAATAGGTGTAGGACATGTTAAAGTCCACACCAAACGAGTAACGCTTGCGGGCCGTTACCTGCAGCGAGTCATAGTTCATCGTGCCGCTGGACTCAGTCGTGGCAGTGGTAGTGACCGAAGGAAGCGCCCCGTACAGCGGACGACGGAGCTGGGCGTTGGCCCACGAACTGGGAACGACACCCGACGGTCCAGGGAGCGGTTGATTGCGGTCCCGCGCCACGATGGTGTGGGTGGCACGCTGGCTGACGTATGCTCCGCTGACTACCAGGTTGTTGGTGAACAGGTATTCGAGGCTGAGGTTCCGCTGCTGGGTGAACTGCGGGCGCAGGTCGGGGTCCCAAGTGCGGATGTTGCCGGCGAGCCTCCCTGTGAAGCCAGGCAGATCATTGAACCCAACGCGCGCCGAGGAGGCGCCAGTGGTCAGGTCGTAGCTCTGGTTGGATTCAAAGAAGTTGGGCGGGTTCAGTGGTAGGCGGAGGTTGACGCCGGTACCTTCGAGGAAGCTGGTGATGCCGTAGGCGGCGCGAACGACGAGCTTCTTGCCGAACATGCCGGGCGTCCAGGCGAAACCGATGCGGGGCATGTACTGCTTGTAGTAGGGATCGTACAGGGCCCGGCTATTGCCGTCCTTCCCTGCCAGATTCAGCTTGCCCGTATTGACGTCGATATTCGACTGGAGATCGTTGACTTCGTACAGGGGCTGTGTATACTCCCAGCGAATGCCAAGGTTGAGAGTGAGGCTGCTGTTGACCTTGTAGTCGTCCTGGAAGAACGTGCCGAAGCGCCAGTGACGCTGGCCCCAGCGGCGTCCGTCGCCCAAACCGCGGCCCTTGCTGGACACCTGGTCGAGCATGAAGTCAGACACTGGGGAACCGCTAAACAGCGCGGAGTAGCCGAAGCTCCCGAGTGCGCCGTTGTTGCCTGAGTAAAAGCGATTCTGCTGGTAGCGGACACCATTGGCGCCGAAGCGCAGGAAGTGGCGGTTCTTGGAGATGGTGAGGGTTTCCGAAAGGTGGTACTTATTGTCCTTGCCATCACTGAGAATGCCGGTATTGCCAATGGTAGAGAGTCCCTCGCCGGGGCCCATTGAGCTGAAGCCCGGGGACAACTGGCTGGCGGGAATGCCAAGCTTTGCATTGCCGTCCGTCTGGGTTCCGAAGGGATCGCTGAACGTATCGATGATCACGGTGCGGGTGAATCCGTAACGGAAATCGTTGATGATCGCGGACGTGACCGTGCGGGTCCAGGCTGCCACGGCGCCTACGGTCGGACCTTCCTTGACGCTGGCGCCAGATGTCGGCAGAACCGGCCTCAGAACGCCATCCGTGTAGAAGCCCTGCGAGTACCGGAACATGAAGTTGTCCTTGTCGCCGGCCCGCCAATCGACTTTCGCATCGCCCTGGTGGTTCTTGAGGAAGTTAGCCGCGGAACCCGAGTAGTTGTTCACCACGCCAAGCGCGCCCGTTCCTGTGGAGTTCGGCAACGGGTAAAGAGCGTTGTCCTTGAACAGGACGCTGGCCGGTCCAACGATGCGGGACAACGGGATCTGCTTCCCGGAGAAGGGCTGGCAGACTCGGCTGCCGGTGACACTCGTGCAGGTCGCGGGGTCATTGATCGCCTGGGGCAGGCGGCTGAGATTTCCAGCCCGCCAATCGGCCGGAGCCACGCTGGCCAGCGACGGACCGCTGTCGCGGCGTTGCGTGCCTTCGTAGTTCACGAAGTAGAACAGCTTGTCTCGCTTGATCTTTCCGCCAAGAGTGCCGCCGAACATGTTCTGAGCGAGGGCGCGTCGCTGCTTGTCCGTGGAGAGAGCCGTGTTTTGGTTAGCGAAGAAGCTGTTGGCATCGAAATTGTCGTTGCGGATGAACTCGAACAACGATCCATGCATCTGGTTCGTGCCGCTCTTGAGGGTCATGTTGACCACGGCGCCAGCGGAGTTGCCGAACTCCGACGAGCCGTTACCGGTCATCACTTGGACTTCCTGAAGGGCGTCGACGCTCGGCGTGTAGCCAATGCGGTTATCCATCGAGTCGTTGACGTCCACGCCGTCGAGCAGGAAGTTGTTCGTCTGCTCTCGGTTGCCGTTCACAAAGGCGCGTCCGGAGAAGCGCGTGGCCGTGTTTACTGAGCTGGGGTTCGTCTGCACCGCTCCAGGGATCAGCAACATCGCGGAGACGACATTGCGACCGTTCAGCGGTAAGTCCGCCAGGCGTTTGCTGTTAAGAGTTTCGCCGGTTTGAGTGGTTTCAGTCTGTAGAGGAGCAGCAACGTCGCTGACTTCGACCGACTCGCTGATCGTGCCCACCTGAAGGGCTACGTCTATGCGGACCACCTGGTTGACTTCCAGCTTGAACGGCCCGACGACGGACTTCTTGAACCCCGTGGCCTCAGCCGCGATCGTGTAGTCACCGACAGACAGGAATGGGATGCTAAAGACCCCGGATTCACTGGATTCAATGGAGTTTTTGACATTGGTCGCGGTGTTGGTAGCCGTAACCTTGACTCTTGGAACTATCGCACCCGAAGGGTCCGTAACCGTGCCGGTAACGGTTCCAGTAATGGTCTGGGCGGGGAGATAGGATGCGAACGCGAGCGCACACCCCAACCCCAGCATGAACTTGCTAACTTGTTTCATTAAGAAACTCCCGTCTATGGGCTGAGGTTAACAAGTCTTTAGACTGAAGACAACCGGGGGGGCGAAGATCTTACATTTCGCTAACAAACCGAAGCGCTGCCGCTTGCATGGATGAAAACGCAGAAAACACGTGGTGAATAGACCGCCAAGAGGGAGCGAAAGCTGGGCCTGGGGCCAGTCCGAAAAGAAGAGAGGGCGCGCCAGCCGGGGCGCGCCCTCTTCTCTCCTCCGATCGCCCTTTGCTCCGCTAGAACGTAAAGCGAAGCGCCAGTTGGCCCTGGCGTTCGTACTGCGCGCTGCCGATCTCACCCTGGTTGGCATTCGACACGTTCCTCGCCGGCGTGCCGAACTG
The DNA here is from genome assembly GCA_964450255.1 of uncultured Candidatus Solibacter sp. GTDB lineage: Bacteria > Acidobacteriota > Terriglobia > Bryobacterales > Bryobacteraceae > Paludibaculum. Next base: position 15,961 of record CAYVDY010000086.1, read on the forward strand.
CGGCGTATTGAACAGGTTGAACAGCTCTGCACGGAACTGGAACCGGAAGCGTTCCTTGATCGGGAACTCCTTCTGGATCGAGATGTCATACGTCTTCCAGCCCGGACCCCGGACAGTCCCGATGCCGGTGCTGCCGAAGGTTCCCGCCTTAGGAATGGCGTACGCCGTTGTGTCGTACCACTTCGTGCCCAATCCCACCTGGCCCAACACGCTGCCCGTGGCAATCCGGTCAGCGCGCGCGCCGCGCGAGTTGGTGCCGGAGTTATTTGGCCCCTGGATCGTCAGCGGGAAGCCGCTGCGGAGGGTCAAAGTACCGCT
>CAYVDY010000087.1:0-16145 GCA_964450255.1 uncultured Candidatus Solibacter sp.
ATCACCGTGCCCGCGGCCCCGGCGCGGCCCGTGCGGCCGGCCCGGTGGATGTAGGGCAGGAGCGAGTGGAAGAATTCGAGATCGCCCTTGCCGTCGAAGATGACCATGGGGATCCGGTGCGACTCGCCCGCCGGACCTACCTGCCGCATCAAGTCCTGCGTGATGATGTTGCGGAGCAACGTCGTCTTGCCGCTGCCGGTCTGGCCGAGAACCAGAGCCTGCATCACGCGGGTCTCATCGCGCCACCGCCAGGGCATTCCCTGCACGTCATACCCGAGAACAACGGAGTTTTCCTTCCAGGCGCTCTCGACTATCCGGCGATCGGCGCGGGCCGGGATCGTCGGCAACTGGTTCGGCCAGGAGTCCTCGCGTGCCTTCTTCGCGTGCTTCAGTTGAAAGACAGCAAGGAAGAGGCTGACTCCACCAAGCAGGATCCAGAGGGTCAGCTCCACGATCTGTCGGTCGTAGAGGAACCATGCGTACTTGGCGATAACGGCCGCGACGAAGTAGGTGCCAAGCAAGAGTAGCCAAAGAAGAAGCGCCGGATTCTCCTCGATGAGCGAGGGCCGGTACTTGTAGTCGGGTGCAGGTTGCATGTCCATCTCCGCACGTCCCCTCAGCGCAAGTGGAAGTAGTAGACGATCAACGCCGCCAGCAGGGACAACCCACCAAAAGCGACGACCCACTTCTTCGGCTTTCGGCTTGCCTGTTGGAACGGATTCCGCGGCTCCATTGCGAGATCCCCGATGAGGTTTCGCAGACCCATGTGTTTGCGGTCGCGTAGGAGTCGATCGAAATCCCTGTGAACTTCGCCCGGGGTCACAGTCGAACGGCGTTCACTCACCGGCCGGGCGGCCATGGGCAACCTCCCGAACCGCTCGGTTCTTTCCAAGCACCAGGACCGCGTCGACAGCCGACTCGGCATCAGGTGCGAATGCTACCCGCACAAGTTGCTCGCCGTTCCGGGATGCTCCCTGGCGGAACGCGATCCAGCCGGCCGCTTGCGTTCCGGCGGGGACTGCCTCTGGCTGCTCCCCCGCGACCACTGGGATCTCCCCGGCAGTTCTGGTCCTAATCTCGCGCAACGCTCGTTCGCCGAGTTGACTGCCAGCCAACGGGATCAAGGAGAAGGATGACTTCACCGGATCGAGTTGGATCACAGCGGGCCGCGCGGGCCTGTAAGCCCGAGGTCCATGATTCAAAACGGTGTAGCGGAGGCGGTACCCCTCTTCGTCCGGCAATCCGATCTCGATCTTCTCGCTGAACCGCCCGCCCCGAAGAATTCTGGGGTCGATCCGAGAAAGGTCATTGGTTGTCCCAATCAGGAAGACCTGATGCTCGGAGCGAAGCGCGCTGATCTCGATGAGGGCTTGCTCCACCAGCTGGATGTCATGCTGGCTCCCGTACCCTGTGACCGCCGGGAAAAGCGCATCTATTTCGTCGAAGAAGAGGATTGACGGCGCGTGCTCCCGCGCCCGAGCGAAGAACTCTGTCAGTCGTTTGACCGAGCCGCCCACCGCACCCGACAAGACATCGCTCGGCGTAATCGAATAAAAGCTGCGCTTCGCCTGGGAGGCGATCAGGCGCGCCACAAGGGTCTTGCCCGTTCCAGGTTGCCCGACAAGCGCCAGACCGGTAGGCACAGGGACTCCGAGTTGCTTGGCAGTTCCAGGCGCGAGCAGCCGAAGTATCGACTTAATGTCGGAAACGACTGGAGCTGGAAGGACTACGTCATCCCAGTTCACAACTTCAATCTGGGGCCGATCCTTGCCTCCGGATTCTTCGAGCGCCGCCATGATGTCCTCATCCGTGACCGGACGTCCGCCGGCCTGCAGGATGGCTCGGTCAATCAGTGCTCGCAATCGGGCAGGACTCCACCCTGGGGTCCCCTTAGCGATCTCCGCAATCGTCGGCGAAGCGTGAGCACCTGTCTTCAGCATGCTCGCAAGGATGGCCTCGCGTTCTACCTGATTCGGGAGGTCAAGTCTCAACTTCAAGTCGAAGCGGCCGTCGCGAATCAGCGTCGGATCGAGTCCATCGAGGCTGTTTGTCGCCGCCATGATGAGCAGGCCCTCCAGGGATCGGTAGCGGTCGATCGACTGCATAAGCTGCGTGGTGACCGCGTTGTGTTCTCGCCCTCCACCGCCGGCGTCGGTCCCGACACCTTGAGGCTGCTTTCTGCTGCCAATGGAATCGACTTCGTCTAGGAACAGCACGACTGGCCTCTTTTGGGCCGCCATCTCGAAGACCCGGCGGATTTCGCCTGCCGTGGAGCCGATCCCCATGCTTACCAGTTCGGGACAGCGCACATGGTGAAAATTCGCGTAGAACTCCCCGGCTGTCGCTTCCGCCAAGAGGTTCTTGCCGGTTCCTTGAGGTCCGTAAAGCAACACGCCATTTCGAACAATTCCGTGGCCTCCTGGGCAAAACCGATTCCCCGCCACGGCGTCGATCTCTCGTTTGGCTTGCGATGATCCCCCCACATGCTCAAAGCGGACATTTGGGATCTCGACACTGGCCGTAACCGGCGAGGAAGGGATTACTTGGCTCGTTGCTACCCCTCGACTTCGTATCCGCAGTGACGACAGAGTCCACATCAGCAGGGTCACCATTGCGGCGAACCAGAGAACAGCAGTCCAGGGACGAATCTCGGGGATCACGCCCGCAATCGTGTCTAGAGCGGCCGATAGCACTGCGATAGAGGTCACAAAGGCTAAGGATCGGGCTGCCACCAGTACCAGCCTCGGGATCGGCTTAGGCAGCAGAAACAAAACGGCCCAACTCACGCCCAAAGCAACCGCGCTATCGCGCCGATCCAGAACTCGGTAAAGGAAGAAGTATTCGGCAATAACGAGCCCTGCGCCGAATGAAGCTCGCCAAAGCCAGGAAGAGCGCTCACTGGGGGTAGACGTTCGGATCCGCGCGCGCAGGAAGTCAGTCTCGTCCTCAAGCGCGTCCACACCACGGCGCAAGCACTGGCCCACCCAGTACGCCAGCCCCACATTCCCAGCTTCGGAGCCGACCGCTCGCGGCATGCGGAGTATTCCTTCCGAACACTCCCAGAATAACCGCTTCGCTGGAAATCTTGAATCCGTTTGAGTTTCTCTTAGGGTTCAGGAGGCGAGGGAGGGCTCTGCCTCTGATTGCTCATTTGCATCAGGCGGTTCATCTGCCGCATTTCGTTCCGAAGTTGGATCATCTCCGCCAACTCTTGGTCGGACATCCCCATCGGACTCACGACTTGGGAGGTCGCCGTCGGTGCTTGGCGCTGATCGCCAGACGGTCCTGAGCCCTGCGAACGTGATGTTCGACCTCCTTCCGGCTGATGGAGCACGAGATAGAAGCGAGTATTGGCCGGCACCGTCACGACGATGTTCTGCTGGTATGCCAGGCGCGCCATCTCTTGCTCGCCCGCCAACGCTACGTTGGAGGCAATCCGCTCGCGAAGGAGGATCGAGTTGTCGACACCGCCGGTAAGCCCTCTCCCTCCAACCGCAAAGGCAGCAATCGTGCCCACGCCTGTCAACGCCCGTGTCAGGAAGCGTTTGCCGTGGTTCTGGCCCGACACGTCTCCTCGCAGAGCCTGTCGCTGCATGCCGAGAGCGGTTCCCGCAATCTCTTCAACTTCCCCATTCGGGAGCTCTAGCGAGTGGAACTTGAGCGTTACCCACCCCTGTGGTGTCGCGCCTGTGAGTTCACCGTAAGCCTTCGTGCCAGCCGGCACCAGGATTTGACCATTGTCTTCGTAGTTATACTCAACGACCGCAATCACGGGAGCTTTCGCCGCGGAACTGACTCCGTGCTGAAATCGAGCGATCAGCGCCGTCCCCTGCGGCAAATGCCGCCCTTCCACGCGCCGGATTACTGGTCGAACCTGTTGGGCCCCGGCCATAAAGGCCGTCTGGGAGCGCACAAAAACGAGCGAGGACTTGCCGAGTTGGGGCACTTCCTTCACGGGTGGCGCACCAGGCTGAGCATTTGCCGGCTTCTGCTGGGGGCTTTGATGTTCCGAGATGGCCTCCTCCCAATTGACCACATTGCTGGGCTGTCGAGGCGGCGCAAGGTTCTGGCGGCGATACGCCTCCATGAGTGCGGGATCGGAGAAGTTCGCCGATGCCAGATCCCTGGCGGGTGAAGGCACTGGTTTGGTGGCACTGGCCGACGGCGCGTCAGGTGGTAGCGCTGCCGCACGATTCCGCATCGTTCCGAGTAGATCCCGTTCGGTCAATTCGTTCGGCTCCTCATTCGGCTGCTGATTGATGGTCAGTTGAGGAACCGCCGATCGATTGGTGGTCTCCGGACTCGTGGGCGAAGCTAATGGTCTGCCCAGATTGGGACTCGTTCCTCGCGGCTTCCTCGTGCTGTCGGCGTCCGTAGTGAACAGCCCGACGAATAAGAACAGGCACGCCACGCTCGCCCCAACAAGAATGACGAGCCCGCGTGTTCGCTCCGCCGACTTCAGGTCGCGGCTCTCCGGAACCGGCCCAAGGCGGGCGCGAATCCTGTCGAGCAGGGAAATCTGCTTCGGATTTTGACACGCTGGCTCCACTTCTGAACCTTCCTGCTTGGAAGGTCCTTGATTGGCCGCCATGTTTGATAGATCGGCCGCGACATCCTTGTCGTGATCGCGCGGCGGTGTCAGTTCATTGGGCAGGACAAGCCTCCTCACGGGTTGCTGAAACACCAAAACCAATCGGGGCCAGGGCCGGCCGGTCCACCGCCCCGCTCTCGGCGACTTGTAGAAACAAGCTCTCGTGCGATTGCTTAAACCCCGGCCGCGAAAACACCACCACGCCATCCACCCGCTCCCCAGGGCCGAGCCGGCGCCGGGACAGTTGGAAGTCCTGCACCGGGAGTTGCTCGCTGGTCGTCCAACGGTCCTTGCGGATCACGGCCCCTTTCCGTGTCTTCCCGGCCAATTGCACCTGCGGTGACATGATCTCGATTGCACTCGGTTGTGGATTGACGGCCGAGAAGAGGACCACCACAGTGCGCCCGTTATCGATGACTTCGGAGACACCGGCTCGAACTCGATCGCCTTCCCCAGTCACTGTTGGAGGCTTGCCTCCGTACAGGGTGGGGAGTGGGGCGAGCCTCTGCCGGTTCAGGATTTCCTGAAGTGGTTCAAATGCCTTCTCAGCATCAACAGCCTTCGGACTCGCGAGACCAGAGACGGGTCTGAGAACGGCGGTTCTGGCGACCTCAGCCGACGTTGGAAACGATTCGCCCACGAGAAAACTGCCAGCCGGCTTGTAGACGAGGACGAAGTCCACCCTCTTCGGGCCGCTCGGATCCATCCGCAACAGGAAACTCAGTTGTCTGCCGCTCGTGGTCACAACCAAAAGGTTCGATTCGCCAGGCTGCTCGGTGACGGGTTTGACAAGGACGAGGGTTGGCTCCTTCTCGGAATGCTCCGCAAGGAACCGCTCGGGGTCCCCGATGACCACTGAACTGACTGGCTCGGGAACGCGAATCGCCGTCGCAAATCGTGGCGCTACACGCACCACCTGCACTTGATCCGTCGGGCTCCGCTTGCTCACAACCGGCTCGATCTGGGCGTTGAGCGTCTGAATCGCGAAGAGTAAGAGAATCGATCTCATTCAGTAGGCTCCTTTCGCTGGGTCAGCATCGACTCCCATTGATTCCGTCGGAACATGTTGGCGACCCGATGCGTGAAGTTTACCGTTTCCGGGTTCCGGTAGCGCAACCCTGCCTTCAGTACTCGACCGTGGCCGGCGTTGTAGGCGCCAACGACGAGACGCAGGTCACTGCCGCATTGCTTCATCAGGAAAGCAAGGTAAGCCACACCGCCTCGGATGTTCTCAGCCGGATCGAACCGGTTTCCGACGCGGAAGGCTGCCGCGGTGTCTGGCATCAGTTGCATCAAGCCAACAGCCCCGGCCGGTGAAACCGCGCGCGGATTCCAGTTCGACTCCGCTTCGATCGCGGCCCGCACCAACTCCCTGGGTACACCGAAGTGTTCGGCCCAGTGGTCTGCGAGAGCCAACAGCGCCGGCGGCTGGGCCCAGGCATCGCCGACGACCATCGCCATCAGGATGAAACGCCAAGTCACGCGACCGCCTCCTCTGGCCTTTGCGACATTGCCCTCAGGGCCTGATCGCGGTACTCACGTGCCGTCGCGACAAGGCTGCTGAATCCGTCGCGAAGCAAGAGGCGCTTCACGTCTTCCTCGGTCTTCGCCAGGAAGGGTAGCAGTACATCTCGGTCTTCCGGGCGGATCTCGGAACGCCCCAGTAGCTGCAGTGCCCGGACGAACTGCACGATCTCGTCAATCGAGGGCGGCTTGACCAGGTTGTAGCCCCGCAAAGCCTGCGCAAGTCCGACGGCCTGGGCCTTCAACTCAAGCGGGGCATCCACCGTCCGGATATCGAGAATCTCGGCCTCCTTCTTCACATCGGGATGCTCGATCCTCTGGTAGAGACTACGCCGGCGCAGCGGGTCCCCAAGTCGGCGTTCCTGGTTCGAAGTCATGACCACGAACGGAATGGACTGAGCCTTCACGGTCCCCAACTTTGGCACGGTGATCTGCCAATCAGAGAGGATCTCGAGCAGCAGTGCCTCGAACTTCTGATCGACCTTGTCGAGTTCGTCGATCAGCAGCACCACGGGTTTCGGCTGGAGCACGGCCTGCAGCAAGGGCCCTTGCGTGAAGAAAGAAAGGGTATGGAGTTGGGTGCGGAGGCTCTCCCATTGGCGGTCGGCTATCTGAACTTGTGTCTCGAGGAAGAGCCGCTGAAGGGCTTCGTCAAAGGATCCAATCGCCTGGCGCTCCGTGATCCCCTCGAAGCATTGGAGGCGAATCAACTCCGTCTGTGCCGCCGCCGCGAAGGCCTGTGCTAGGTACGTCTTGCCCGTACCGGGCGGACCTTCGATCAGAACGGGCTTCTGCATCTGCGTGGCGAGCCAGATGATTTGGACCAAGACGGTATCAGCAGCGTACCCCGCGCTCCGCAACCCGCGTGCCACGAACTCATACGAGGTGAACATGATGGCAGTCTAGGTGGCGGTGCTCTAGACTCCAAGCGAGTTTCCCGAAACTCGCTTTGCCCAAACGATACCTTGCATTACGGTGAAGCCATCATGCTCAACCAAGGTTATGTCCTTTTCATCGGCTTTGCCTTGATCTGGCTGAGCGGTTGCGGCTTCCTTCCTCGTCCCAGCCAGGCGACGAACACAGGATGCCGGGCGAAACTGGACAGGCCAGACTGCAGGTGGGAATGGGCGCTTCGTGCCCGTACTACGTCGTGCGAGTCGAACTCGGAAACCGACCGCTAACGCTATGGACACGCCGGCCCATACTGAACTCCGTATGCGCGCGCCGCGAACCATTGAGGAGATGGCGCTGCAGCGATTGGCCCTTCGGAAATTCGAGCCAAACACAGGAGACCTGCTGGGGGCGCAACTCCCCTGCGGCGCCTGGTCGAACCGGCCGGTCACTGCCATACCCAACACCTACGCAACCGGTCTCGCACTCGTCGCACTCGCGAACAATGTCCGGACTCCGGAAGTTCCATCGGCGGTTGAGCGTGGGTTCTCGTGGCTCGAACGAACGCGGGGACGCGAGGGCCATTGGCTATGGAAGTGGAAGTTCCGCCTTTTCGACCGCCAGGTGCGCTTCGACCCAACCAAGTTCGGCTGGCCCTGGGTGGAGGATACAGTCAGTTGGGTGGCACCGACGTCTATCGCCCTGCTGGCATACAAGGCCTGGAATCGGCCATCCGAGAGGGTGCCCTCGGCACTGGCAATGCTCGAAGATCGGGCCTGTCCCGCCGGCGGATGGAATGCCGGCAACGGTCATGCGTTTGGCGTTGATCTTGATCCACACCCCGACTTCTCTGCCATGGCCCTGAGCGCGTTGGAAGCCCATGGTGCAGGCGAGTCCCTTCTCGTCGAAAGGACTGCGCAGTTCCTTGGTCGGAGGCTTGAACAGTGCGGGTCGGCATATTCGGTGGCCTGGGGTATCCTGGCTTTGCAGAAGTCGTCCGGTCGGCGCTTGTGCACACTCGTAGAGTCCTTGCGTCGGATCTCTGCGCACAACGCGGCAACGCTGAACAACTCGACGCTGGCGCTGACGGCCCTTGCCTTGGAGTCGCCAGCCTTCGACTTCGGAACCCGCGCATGACGAATCGCCGTAATGCCATCGGAGCACTCGCGCTGGCCGGAACAGGCGGCTTGGCGATCCGCCAATGCCTCAGCCGGAGAATCCCGGCGAAGCCACGACCACCGTCACGTGTGGCGGTTCTTCGATGCGAATCTTACGACAGGGCTATTGAAGTTGTCTGGGATGGCCTCAAGTTGCTCGCTCCGGCCGTCCGCGGGAAGGCCGTTCTCCTGAAGCCGAATCTTGTTGAGTACTCGTCCACGGCGCCGATCAACACCCATCCCACGGTCATCGGGGCGGCCGTGGAGGGCCTCTACCGTTTGGGCGCCGCCCAGGTGACCGTGGGCGAAGGACCGGGACACGTCCGCGACACCGAACTGCTGATGGACGAATCTGGTCTCCGCGCGGCGCTTCGTGCTGTCGGCAAGGCGACGTTCGTGGATCTCAACAACGCCGAGGTCCACCCCGTGCCGACCACGACGTCACTCACTACGCTTTCCGAACTCTGGCTGCCCAAATGCTTGCTGGCGGCTGACGTCGTCATCTCGATGCCCAAGATCAAGACCCATCATTGGGCCGGAGTGACCCTGAGCTTGAAGAACCTCTTTGGCGTGGTCCCTGGTTCGGTCTATGGCTGGCCGAAAAACGTCCTCCACTGGCAAGGCATCGACAATTCGATCGTCGAACTTGCTGCCACGATTCCGATCCATTACGTGATCGCAGATGGCGTTGTGGCAATGGAGGGCAATGGACCCTTGCACGGCCACGCAAGAGATCTGGGATGTCTTGTCTTCGCGGATGATCCGGTTGCCGCCGACGCCCTCTGTTGCGAGCTCATGGGCATTGCCCAGGAGTCGATACGGCACTTGATGCTGGGCGCCAGACTGGGTAACTCGTCACCAGCCGACTGGCTAATGTGCGGCGAACGACACGAAGCCCTGCAGCGGCGCTTTCGCGTCGGTCCAGATCTATAGTCACCTGGGAATTCCTCTCTTCATCTACCAGAACACAACAAGACATCGTTGGTACGCTTGAAACGTAAGCGTCCGCCCATGGCCGTCTTGCCGTAAGTGTACGTTTGTGCGAAAGGGCTAAGTGTCCACTTATTTCCTAAGTGGACACTTGCAGGCCGGGATGGATCAGCCAGCGATCGACTCTTCCACCGCGTCGTTCAGTTGGATCTTCCGGGGCAGGAGCTCGGCAACTCGATTGATCGGGTGGTCGGCAATTCGCTCCAGAACATGGCGAAGGTACGCCTCCGGATCGATCCCATTCAGTTTCGCCGAGCCGATCAGCGTTTACATCGCCGCGGCCCGTTCGCCGCGGAGTTGGAGCCAGCAAATAGGTAATTCTTCCGTTTATGGAAATCTTGGCATAAACGGAAGAATTCGTTGTTCGTGGGCGACGCTCGAGGAGGCCGAACGGCGGCGATCTTGGCGAGCCTGACGATTACCTGCCGCCGTCACGAGCTGGACCCGCAACTGCACCTGACGCAACTGCTGCTGAACCTGCCGGGTGTGCGGCTGAGTGAGCTTTCGCGCTGGCTGCCAGATCAGTGGAAGCAGAATCGCGCTGCTCCACCGAGCATTTCGGGCGAGTAGCTCTGCGCGACGGCGGGGGGCCTGTGGTTCACGTAGCGCTCACGACAGACGACGATGCAGCGTTCACGGGTGTCGAGGAATGCCGAGAAATCCCGCCGCCGACGGCCTGATCCGTGCACGTTCTCTTGCGAATGGCGGGCGTCCGAGGAAGAAATCGACGGCCGCAGGCTCCCCGCGATGCATGCGGCGCAGGTCAGTCTGTCCAGCGACTGAGGCCTGCGCAGTTCAGGCTGTCCCTCATGGTTCCAATGCCAGTATGTCTTTGACATCGTCGGCAGTTATTCCCAAATCCTCTCGGCAAGATGGATCGCCCCACGGAAACTGGAAGCCGTTCGTTCATGTTATGGCATCGGCGCGGCCATGTTTGGCAGACTTGTTGTGCATGGCGTCCCAGGAGGTCCCGGTGGGCCCGCCTCCCCTCGCGGTCCAGGATGCCCTACGGGCCCGCGGAGTAATTCGCGGAGTTCGTGATCTTCGCGGAGCCGGTGCACCAACTCGTCGGTTGGCTTGATCGTGACAGCCTGCACGATACCAAACAATGCCAGGAGCAGCAGCCCGCCCAGAAAATTGAGCATGGCGCGATGCGCTACGGCCATCATGGTCACCTTCCCATTATTCAGCGAACGGTGATCAGCAAGCGTCGCAACACAGGACCTAATCTGACGACGCAGATGCACCGTCTGGGCCTCTCCCGCGGGGAGTACGTCCTCGGCCATGCTCGCACGATACCCACGGCGGCCAAGGCCGATTACTGCACCAATGATCGCACTGCACAACTGCAACACAAGGTAGAACAACGCAAGGATCACGAGCAATCCAACGGCACCGCGCAAAGGCCGGGGTGTGATAATCGTCCCAATGACAATCGTTCCAGCGATGCTGGAGAGTCCGACTATTGTGGTGAGCCGGCCATCAACACCCTGTCGTCGCTCCTGTTCGCGATGAAGAAGTTCCTGCACGGATGCAAGATACGTCGTGAGATCGTCCTTTTTTTCAGGGAGCCCATCAACGAGGCGGTCGTCCGCGATCTCCTGATTTGCGCGCTGCTTCTCTTCCTTCGCAACCTCATCCTTGGATCGTGGCTGTGGGCAAGGGAAGACAAGGTCAACGAAGACCCACACGATATCCATCATTCGTTGCATGTGAGCCAGTCCGCAATCGCGTCGCTGATACCGAGGCGGAGGGCGTCGTCCAGCCATAGCCATTGGCCGTTCGGGTTCACTTCTAGGAAAACGTACTCTCCATCCGGCTTCTGAATGAGGTCGATCGCGCCGAACGTCAACTGCATTGATCGCATCAACTCGAGGAGTCGCTCACTAAGAGCGGCTGGCAGTGTGTGGCGAAAGTGCGGAAGATTGGGGTTGCTCGTCTGCCGCCAATCGGTTATCGCTGCGGGATCGCCCTGCGAATCGATCGCCGCCGCAAACACCTTTCGCCCTACGATCGTGACCCGGATGTCGTACCGCTTAGGCGTGTGTTCTTGGTAGATGCTCGGGCTCCATCGTGCGCTGTCGATCTCTTTTAGGTGTTCGGCCAAAACCAGTGATGTATAGATTGCATGCTCAACCCCATCCTTAACGAGGTGTCCGGTTCTCGTGGGCTTAACAATCATCCCATTAAATTCACGGTATGCCTGCCTGATCTTCGTTGGGTTGTTGGTGATGAGTGTGCGCGGAATCGTGAGGCCGTGTTGTGCCGCTATGGCCAACTGGAACGGTTTGAGTTCCGATGCCCAGATGGCTGATGGCATGCTCATCCACCGGGCGTTGGCGCCGATAATGCTGCCCGTGACCGCCGCCCGCGCCTCGGTGCGGCAGAAATTGCTGATGCCCTCGTCCATGCCGGGCGGTGTGCTCGGTGTACGGACGCGACGGTACCAAATGCTGGATGGCGAGGGGAGCTGCTGGTCGTCGATCCACAGAACTGGCTCTCGGCCAGGCTCGTATGTGATGGTCTTAGAAAATGGGTAATCTTCGGTGTTCAGGCGGTGTAGAGGAACGCCGCGCTGGTTGAGTCGGTTGACAACGTCGTCGGTTGCGGGATCGACTTTGGTGCTGACGATCAGGATGTTATTCGTCATCCGTGGTTTCGTTCCGGACTTTAGTAACCCGCGTCATGCCGGACGTGCGCGGGGCCTCCCGAGCGTCTACCCAACTACCGTCGACCTGGATCTGGGCGACTTGGCGGGTCTCATCATACCTGATGGGCTCGGCGGTCGTGTCCGGAAGAGCATTAGCGAATCTTGCCAAAAAAGGAACGTGCTCCTTGTTATCGATCATCTGTGGTCTCCTGGCGCACCTCGTAGTCGCGTTGCCCGCGCGATCGTCAGGCCGGCACTGGTGAGCGTGACAGCTTCGGGGAGCGGTTCGTCGTATGTGTCGTCGTCCTGGGACATCCTGTTGCACGGTTTTGTGGCGTAGCGATCAATGAACGGTGTGGCTGTGGGTATCGGCGGGCAACCGGGAGAGTGTTTACTAGACATGCGGGCAGGTTCTCTACTGGTCGTCCGTGGTCTCGTGATGGACGTCAGTCAGCTTGGTCGCGCGTTCGCGGACCGTGCCGTCGCCTGTTATGTCGACGATTGCTGGGAGCGTGTCCTCACTCGTAATCTCGTCACGACGAATGCTGCTGCATGGAACAGAAGCGTAGCGGTGTATGAATGGTAGCGTTGTGCTCATGGGCGGAAACGGAACTGCCTCCTTCTATTTTTCCTGGATTACGCCGAATAGTGCAACGCGCTGGCGTGCGGTCTATCCAGAGGTTTCGGTCGCGCTCCGCCCCTCTCATTCATCGTCCGTGGTTTCTTGTCTGACCCGCGTTTCACGGGTGCTGCGAGGGCGGCTCCCGGTGTTGATCAAATTGTTAGCGTGCTCTTCTGCGGTATCTACTCGTTCCGGCATGCTGGCCGCGAGTTGTTGTGCGTAACGGATGATGAACGGCAGTTCAGTCATTCGTCATCCGTGGTTTCGTCGGCGACCATCGTAACCCGAGTGCCTGGAGACGTTCCGCGAGCGGTCGTGCCGACGCTTGAGGGTAACGGCTCTTCACTGGTGGACTCACCAATGTCCTCCCTGTATGGCTGAGGGAGTGCCCGCAACGCGATGAACGGGATGCTCGCAAGCTGTTCCATTCTGCGAGATGAGTGTAGCACCATTGGCGCGTCGAAGGTAAACTTCGAATCGACTCTTGTAATGGACCCCAAAAGTTGGACACAGAAATGGCCTTTTCTTAGATAGTCGGCGGCATTGAGAATGAAGGAGAGTCAATGCCACGAACGCGAAAGAGTCACCCACCTAGCCTGAAGGCCAAGGTCGCCGTTGCGGCCATCAAGGCGCACAAGACAGCTGCCCAGATTGCGCAGATGTTCGGTGTCCACCCGACCCAGGTCGGCGGCTGGAAGAAGCAGGCGCTGGCCGGCTTGCCGGACATCTTCGGCAACGGCCGGGAACAGATGCGGCAGCAGGCCGACACCGAGAAGGACGAACTCTACAAGCAGATTGGCCAAATGAAAGTGGAGTTGGACTTTCTCAAAAAAAGAGCTGGCCTCATCGATTGAAGACCGACGGCGATGGATCGATCCACACCATCAGCAGTTGAGCGTTCAGCAGCAGTGCGAACTGCTCGGCGTGCCCCGCTCGACCTACTATCACCGGCTGCGGCCGGAGAGCGCGGAGAACCTGCGTCTGCTCCGGCGACTCGACGAGTTGTACATGGATTGCCCGTTTTTCGGCAGCCGTCGGATGGCCGTCACGCTGGAGGTCAACCGCAAACGCATCCAGCGACTGATGCGCATTCTAGGCATCGAAGCGCTCTACCCGAAGCCGAACCTGAGCCGCCCGGCTCCCGGTCACGAGATCTACCCCTACCTGCTACGCGGCGGCTCCATCGAACGGCCGAATCAAGTCTGGAGCACCGATATTACGTACATTCCGATGCATGGCGGCTTCCTCTACCTGGTTGCCGTGATGGATTGGTTCAGCCGCTTCGTTCTCAGTTGGGAACTCTCCAATACGATGGAAACCGGCTTCTGTCTGGCTGCGCTGGAGGCGGCGTTCCGGTCCGGTCAACCCGAGATCTGGAACTCCGATCAGGGTTCCCAATTCACCTCGCCCGACTTCCTGGCACCGCTGAAACAACGCTCCATCTCGATCAGCATGGATGGACGCGGTCGCGCCCTGGACAACGTTTTCATCGAGCGGCTATGGCGCAGTCTGAAGTACGAACTCATCTACCCCGGCGACTTCGCCGACGGGGCCGATCTGTTCCAAGCGCTGGACCGCTACTTCCACTTCTACAATCACCGGCGCCCCCACCAAGCCCTCGGCTATCGCACGCCGGCGGATCTGTACCCACACCGGCCAACAAGGAAGAGATCGCCACCATGATGGGTGGCTCTGCCCCCCAAGCCCCCCGGGATTTAGCGCTGTTTAATTCCAGAATGGATGGTTTTGGCTTCTCAAGTTCGAGAAGCTGCCGTACACTGGAGACGCTTGATAGGAGGATAGGGGTGCGCCGGGATAAACCGGCATGAAGTCGCCGATGAAAGAGCGGCACAGGAAAGGAGTAGCGAACCATCCTGACCCCGAGTTTTGCGGACGTCATCGTGAGGTGGCGGTCGAAGCGTAAACAGGGGCACAGGCGGGCTGGGTATTGAGCTTCGAAAATCCGTAATCAGGGTGCCGACGTAGTCCCTATAGCGGAAGGCAACACGAGGGTGGTCGTGAACGCGAGACCATCATCGACCCTGCGTAGTCGTAGACCCCAGCACGGCTAGAAACTTCATGCACGAGAACCGGGAGACCTCGGAGACGCCTGTGGCTAAAGCAGCGGCAGGCCGGTGGGCGAAGGCTACAAACCGAAAGGCCCACGTGCACGTCTCTGAGGGGTCGGACAGCGGCGTAATACCTGTGAAGCGCTCGAACAACAATGGGAAACCGTTCGCGGAGGGCGTGGAGGGAAGGCCGTTGACCAAGGAGAACACTCTTCAGTCCAGCACACCACCGACACAGAGCGGGGAACGTGTGTTCCAAGGATTGGCGGGTGTGCGCCGAGCAGCGCGAGCAAGGAAGGGAGAGAAGTTCACCGCTTTGCTTCACCATCTCACGACCGAGTTGCTTCGGGACAGTTTCTACGCGCTGAAGCGTCAGGCTGCTCCGGGAGTGGATGGCGTGACTTGGCAGGAGTATGAAGCCGGGGTTGAAGGTCGTATTAAGGATCTTCATAGCCGGGTTCACCGGGGCGCTTACCAAGCGCAACCATCGAGAAGAGTGTACATCCCGAAAGCCGATGGTCGACAGCGGCCATTGGGCATCGCGGCACTGGAGGACAAGGTTGTTCAACAGGCCGTGGTCATTATCCTCAATCAGGTATACGAGGTGGACTTTCTGGGCTTCTCGTATGGGTCTCGGCCTGGGCGCAGTCAGCATCAAGCGCTGGATGCGTTGGTGGTCGGGATCGAGCGGAAGCAAGTGAATTGGGTGTTGGATGCCGACATCCGCGGGTTCTTCGATAATGTGAACCACGAGTGGATGCTGCGGTTTCTCCAGCATCGGGTTGCCGACCGGCGAATACTTCGGCTGATCCAGAAATGGTTGAAGGCCGGAGTTTCGGAGGACGGCATCTGGTCGGAGACGAAGGTGGGTACACCACAAGGAGCGGTAGCTTCGCCCTTGTTGGCCAACATCTACCTGCATTATGTTTTCGACCTGTGGGTGGAAGCCTGGCGGAAGAAGTGCGCGAGTGGGCACGTAATCGTGGTCCGCTACGTGGACGACACCGTCATGGGTTTCGAGCACCGGGAAGAAGCAGAACGGTTTCTCAGGGACCTGGGAGAGCGTCTGCGGAAGTTCGGACTCGAGCTACACCCGGACAAGACGCGCCTGATTGAGTTCGGGCGACATGCCGAACGAAATCGGAAACAGCGTGGAGAGAAGAAACCTGAGTCGTTCGACTTTCTCGGTTTCACGCACTTGTGCGGGAAGACGAGTAAGCAAGGGCGCTTTATGGTCCTGCGGAAGACGGCGGGCAAGCGGATGCGGGCAAAGTTGCGGCAGATCAAGCAGCAACTCCTCGCCCGCAAGCACGATCCAGTTCAGCAGACTGGTGAGTGGCTCCGATCGGTCGTTCAGGGATACTTCAACTACCATGCGGTTCCTGGTAACGGACGCAGCATGGGAAAGTTTCGTGAACAGATTGCGCGGTACTGGCGGCTGGCGCTTCGGCGTCGCAGTCAAAAGAGCCGCATGACCTGGGATCGGTTCCGACCTCTTGCCCAGCGCTGGATTCCGGTTCAGCGCGTACTCCATCCTTTTCCACGCGAGCGTTTCGACGCCATTCATCCAAGGTAGGAGCCCCATGCGGGCAATTCGCACGTGGGGATCTGTGCGGGGGGTGCCGGGCAACTGGCATCCCTACCGCGACCA
>CAYVDY010000088.1:0-16133 GCA_964450255.1 uncultured Candidatus Solibacter sp.
CCGGGGTGAGCGGCCCCGAGGAACGGCGAATGTTGGTAAGGAGTGAGGCTGGGCGTCACCAAAGCCGCGGGTGCTGAGCGGAAATCCACCGGGTCGTTCCACGCGTCATCCACCAGAGAAGAGCTCTGAATTCGGCGGCCGGCCCTGAACTTGTTCGTGGACATGATGCTTCGCGTGGGGATCGAACCCAATAGCGGCCATACGGCATAGGCGCCGGGCGCGTCATGAACCTCGCTAATCTTCTGAATTGACCGCCAACAGATGCCGACGCCTCCCGCTGCCAGGATGATGCCAACGACGAGGCCGGCGAGGGTTTCGAATCGGCCGTGCCCGTATGGGTGATCCGAGTCAGCGGGCTTGGATGCAAGGTGCATCCCCACAAGCACGAAAGTTGACGCCAGGACGTCCCCGACGAATTCAAGACCCGCCGCGACGACGGATGTCGACCCCGCGAGCAGACCTACTATCACGTTTGCCGACGCCAAGACGGCGCTGGCCACGATGCTCAGGAGCGCCACTCGTCGTCCGAGCCTCAAGTTGTCTCGCTGTACAGTACTCGCCAGAGATTACTCCTTGCCTGGCCTGGTCGCTCTTAGTCGCCACCACGAGAAGATCGCCAGCATCGCATTTCCAATTGAAAGCGCAAGCATGTGAATGGCCAAGTGAATCGGTGAGCCATGATGTGACGCGGTGGTGAGATTGCTGCACAGCGACCTCTCACTGAAACATCAGGATGAACTTTACGGACAACCAGCTGATCGCTGCACAGATCGGAAATGTCAGCAACCAAGCGACAAACAGTTCGCGGGTGAGCCCCCAGCGCACCGCCCGAGATCTGTTTACTGATCCCACGCCGATGATCGACGTCGAGATCGTATGGGTCGTGCTGAGAGGGATGCCAAACGCTGAGGCCACGGTGATCGTGCCCGCAGCCGCCAGCTCAGCGGCGAATCCTTGGTGAGTCTTCAGATTTGTCACCTTTGATCCCAGCGTTTTGATGATCTTCCATCCCCCGATCGACGTGCCCAGTGCCATGACCAGTGCGCAAAGCAGGACTACCCAAACCGGAACCTGAAACGTCGGCACCACGCCGCCGAGAAGTAGGGCCAGCACGAAAGCTCCAATGAACTTCTGCCCGTCGTTGGATCCATGACTGAAAGCCATGAATGCCGAGGAGCCGATCTGAAGCCAGCGAAGTAAACCGCGGACCTTTCCGGGAACCGCCCGGCGGAACAACCAGTAGACCGCGACCATGACGCACAGGCCAGCGCCAAAGCCGAGGAAAGAGGAGAGGGCAAGTCCTAGCAGGACTTTCTTCCAGCCGGCCCATACCAAGACAGAGGTGCCGGCCGAAGCCATTCCGGCACCGGCCAGCCCCGCGACCAAGGCATGGCTCTCGCTGGTAGGGATTCCCCAGCGCGCTGCCAGGCTGGACCAGATGATGATTCCGACCATGGCTCCGCCGACAGTGGTCAGGTTTACCGCGCTAGGATCGATGATCCCGGTGCCGATGGTCATTGCGACGGCGGTTCCGGACATGACGCCGATGAGATTGAACACAGCCGCCATCACCAGCGCGGTACGCGGAGAGAGCGAACGCGTGCCAACCACTGTGGCTATGGCGTTGGGAGCATCTGTCCATCCATTGACGAACTCGGCCCCGAGAATCAGGAGGAGAACCGTGAGGAGTGCGAGATCGGTGGACCTGTGCAAAAGGATGAGAGCTAAACCGACGGCGACGGCGGACGCAGCAATAAACAGGAGCCATGGACGGCGCGCTCTTAGGATCTGATGCGCGTCGTCCGACACGTCATTCAATAGTGAGGTCACGGTTTCGTCACGGTCGATTCTTCAATGGGCGACGCTGGCTGCGATTCTGGCACCAAACGGGCCAGGACAGGCGCTGGAGCATGTGGGCGAAGAAGCGACAGCAGAACGGAGCCCGCAAGCAATAGCGCGATGACGAACAATGAGACTGCGATCGGCACCCTGTAGATGTCCGTTATCGTCATCTTGACGCCGACAAAGACCAGCACTAGCGCCAAGCCCACTTTCAGGTAATGGAACTTGCCCATTACTCCCGCAAGTACGAAGTACAGCGCCCGCAAGCCAAGGATTGCGAAGATGTTCGAGGTGTAAACGATGAATGGATCGCGTGTGACCGCGAAGACGGCCGGGATGGAATCGACGGCGAAGACAATATCTGTTGCCTCGATTGCAATCAGCACCAGAAGAAGCGGCGTCGCGTACCGCTTACCGTTTTCGACGACCGTGAATCGCGAACCTCTATACTCTGCGACAGCCGGGATTAATCGTTTGAATTGACGAAAGAGCGGATTACGCTCCGGATGCACATCACTGCCCCGCTGCAGAAGGAGCTTCACACCCGTGAGAACGAGAAATCCTCCAAAGATGTAGATTACCCAATGGAAGTTCTGAAGCAGTGCCGCGCCCAGCAAGATGAAAACCGCTCGCATGACAAGAGCGCCAACAATACCCCAAAAGAGCACACGGTGCTGAAGCGCCGGCGGAACGGCGAAGTAAGAAAACAGCACGAGGAACACAAAGATGTTGTCTACCGACAGCGCTTTTTCAATGAGATACCCAGTGAGGAACTCCATCGCTCGTTCTGACCCAAACCAGAAATACACCGCGACGTTGAACACAAGGGCCAGCGAGATCCACACCATGGTCCACAGCAACGCCTCTCTCACACGGACCTCGTGCACGCGGCGGTGGAATACGCCGAGATCGAGCCCAAGCATTGCCAGGACTAACAGCGTGAAACCAATCCACAGCACCGGCGTGCCGACACTTTCCAGACCCATATCAGAACCTCTTTCGCGGCTGATCAACGTTCGCGAGGATCATCGAGCTGACCGCCGTCTGCACTAAATTCCGGCCGTGATACTCGTTCTCCCCTTTGGTTCGGTTTGTGCCCCGCGGGCTAACCCAAAGTTCATACCGTGACCGGCGACACGAAACCCTCGGGCTTGACCGTCAGCATCGAACAACTCACGTGGCGGAGGTCCTTTTCTGCGGTGTTGCCTATGAACAGGCCTGGCAATCCCGTCCGGCACACGGTTCCCATGACGACTACATCGATGCCCTTCGTGCGTGTCAAGCGCTCGATGAGATTGCTGGCCTCGCCCTTGAGCAAGTGTCGCTGAACTTCCAGATCGTCCAGAGAGACACTACCGAGGAGCTCGTCAAACCGACTCGAGTGAGCCTCTTTGTTGGACCGATTGATCTGCGCCAGCTCAGTCTCCGTCAACCGGCTCCCCCTGACGCTGAGCCATCTAGAGACAGGAGCCCATGCGTGGATCACATGAAGCTGGCTCCGCTCCAGACGGGAAAGCGAGGTAGCTAGCTCCAGAATTTTCAGGTTGAGCGTGTCATGGACCTGGTCGGATGGAGCGGGATCAACGGCCGCGAGGACCCTCGCATATCGTCTTGGCCTGCCGGATTTCGTTACCCAGACTGGGCAAGGACATTTGCGCATCAAATGTGTTGACGTACTGCCAAACAGGGCGTCCGTGACTCCACCTTCCCCCTCTGCCGCCATCATGACCAGGTCGTGCTCCACTCGGAGTACTTCCCGGATTACCTCGATGAACGCCGAACCTCCGACGACTTTGGTCGTAAACCCGGCATTCTCTCTCCCCGCTCGCGCAACCAGACGTTTCAGTTGTCGTCGGCGTTCCTCCACCGCTAGTTCCCACAGGTCCGCTGGATGGACTGCCGCCATCATTCGCTGCAACTCGCGAGGCAGTGATTCGAGAACGCTGAGCACAGTCAGCTTCGCCCTATTTCTCTCCGCGAGAGCGGCTGCACGTTCCAGAGCCGCAGTACTGCGTCGCCCTCCATCGGTAAGCATCAAGATGTTCTTGAACCGTTGCATCACAAGCCTTCCTGTTCAGCGCTGAATGCTTCGACTGCGGAAAGATCCGCGACCATGATGCGCCATCATTCCAGCAGACTGGCGAATCGCAGAAGTCCGGCCATCACGGTGGCGACAAGGATGACGGTGAGGTAGTACAGCAAGCGAAACCGTAACTGAAGGCCTCGCGCCTGCCCACCTGAAGCCTGTTCTTCAACAGCCTGACTCTCGACAACCTGGCGCATGATTCTGGACTCCTTGGCTACGCCGCAAATCCGGCACTCCGGCAAGTCCACACTTTCGCCGTCCCCAGACTGAAACTGTCAAGCGGCCACTCGGCAGTAGGCGTCCGGCGCTAGAAACCGTAGCAAGCAGCCGACGCCACCCAAACGCAGCAGGATCTCGCTGTCATGAACGATCTCCACGCCGCATCCTGCCAGTTCAGCGAGTCTGACCAGTTCCTCCTTAACATCCAACTCGCGAGTTTTCGGGCGCCCGCACCTTGGGCACACCGCTGGCCGAGATTGTTGAACCTCGGCGGTGCCGCAGCCCGTGCATATCCACGCCGGTTCCGGCGCATATTCTGTGGCCATCACCAACAAGTCCACTTGCCGGCTTTTAAGTGCCTGTAAGCTCGCGCTCGACCCCGCCACGGCGAGGCCGTGCCTGCAGATTTCCCTCTGCAGTTTCTCGACGGCGGCCAAGGACTCCTGCTGCTCTTCTTCGATGAAACTCGCGAGAGTCGCCGCCACCACGTCAACGGTCCGGTCAGTTGCGGAGGCCGGTACGACGTCGATCAGCTTGGAGGCCAGGCGTTTGGGCAGAGCCTGCCTAAGCAGGGCCGTCATCTTTGGGGCACCAGCCAGAATCAGGTGCCCATACCCCCCCTCTAGCATCACTTGGTCCACGAACCGCACAACCTCGTTCGCAAACTGGTGGTTTCGTTCTCGGCGGTGGCTCTGGTAGTGTTCACGACTCCAACCTCTGCCGACCCGCTCCCGCAGTTCGGGGCGTTGTGCCCATGCGGCCTCCGTGATTGACCCCAGATGAACCTCCAAAACCCGGGTGGTGTGCTCATTCAGCAGAACCACGACAAATCGATGATACGTGTCCTTCAGTTCGACCAGATGGTAGATATTCGGGGTCGAGTTGACGGCGATCCAGGTCGGGAGAGGCACGCGGAACTCCAGGTCGAGGAAGATCTCCTGGACGCCACTCCGAGAGAAGATCGCAGCACCCAGGCTCTCTGAATGGAAACCCGCCGCGAGGCGAGAGTTGATTCGGAGCAGCGCATGCTCGAACGGTTCACGTTGTGGCGCAGGCAGGGACTTCCGCAACAAACGCACACGTTCATCCAGAACCCTCCTAGCCGGGGCCAGACCGGTCTCGAGATTCAGATAGCAGCTGATCACGGGATCGTCAGTCTCCTCAAGAGTCGCCAGAGTCAGGACATGCTTTTGCAGGGTTTGAATATTCACTGAAACGGTTCCTTTCTCAATCCGCTATTCACCCTCTGGCTGAGATTCCTACTCGAGGAGCAGAACCCCGAGGTAGAGGGTTCCGAAAACAATGGACGTCACACCGAGCACACTCAAAACACGAAGCAGTTGCCGTGTCCGGCTGATCGGCTCGCCGTTGGTTTCCTGGATTTGGTCATCAAGGCTGCTAAACATTGGGTCTCCTTCAAGCGGTTAGCTCCAGTGGATTCTGACGTATTGATATGGTCTCCATCGCTTGCGCGACTCTAGCCTGTAGTTTGCTCATGGAAGCCCGAGCGGTGAGGGGCAGTCCACCGGACAGCCCAAAGGCAGGATTCAACAGATAGATCAGCGTGACATCGTCCTGGCCGGCAACCACCAGGTGCAGCGGAAGCAGGACAGCGGCCGAGCGATCGAGGGCAAGAGCCTCCAGCAGCGCCACGGGGCAGTCCACACTGAGGACCCTGCACGGCTGGATCTCCAGCCGAAATGACTTCCTGATGCGACCGGCCATGTCGAGATCCCCGGCAATCTCCAATCCGCCGACGGCCAGTGCGCGGCGAATGAGCTTAAGAGCTTCGTTGAGTGGTTGTTGAATGATGAGGGTGGTGATTGCCTGATCGCCGGTCATCGGGTTGCCTCCTGCCTTTCACTAGTTTTGTGAGCATTTCACTGGCCCTTCGTGGCAGACGGGCCAGCGAGCTCAAGATGGCGCAGAATGGCAATGATTGGGTGAGTGGGAGATGGCGGGCAAGTCGGCGCTGCCTCAAATCGGGCAGCGACGCCGCGTATCGGGCATGGACAGGAGTCATGGAGAAAGGGTGAATGACACATGGTGTCCGACCGCCATCTATGTGGACGTTCGGCGTCAGTCTGGCCATTGCCTTGCTGACATAGCCTTACCAGCGTAGGGTTCGGGCGCGGTAGCGCGGGAAGCCCAGCCGCCATTTCTTAGGAGGTAGGCAACCAGGGATGCCGAGCACAAACGGATTAACAGGAGGTCCTAAGGCGGGCGACACGAGCCTCGATCTCAGCGGCTTCGCGGGCCTCACCGAGGACGACGCGCTACGGAATATCGAACAGGACGGGCCGAACGAAATTGCTTCGCAAGAGAAGCGAGGGTTGTTCGCGATCATGATTGAGGTCGTCCGCGAGCCGATGTTCCTGATGCTGGTGGCGGCGGGCTCACTCTATTTGGTGATGGGCGCGCCAGGCGACGCACTGATGCTGCTCGGATTCGTGTTCGTGGTGATGGCGATCACGATTGTGCAGGAGCGTCGCACGGAGCGGGCGCTGGACGCACTGCGCGACTTGTCCAGCCCGCGCGCCCTGGTGATCCGCGGCGGAGCTCGACGTCGCGTGGCGGGGCGCGAGGTCGCGCGCGGCGACATCCTCGTACTGTCAGAGGGTGACCGGGTGCCGGCCGACGCCATTCTGCGACGTGCCATCAATTTGAGCGTGGACGAATCACTCCTCACCGGGGAATCGGTCCCGGTGAGGAAGACACCTTCGACAGATGCGAAGGAGCTCGAACGACCTGGCGGCGACGATCTGCCATCTGTATTCTCCGGGACTCTAGTTACGGCGGGGCAAGGTATAGCGGAAGTTGTGAGTACTGGCGGGCGTACCGAGCTGGGCAAGATCGGGAAGGCATTGCAGCAGATTCAGCCCGAGGCGACTTCGCTGCAGAAGGAGACGGGGCGCCTGGTTCGTACGCTCGCAATGGTGGGACTTGCGGCCTGTGGCATTGTGGTCGTCGTCTATGCCCTGACGCGAGGTGGTTCGGCGCAGGTTTGGAAAGAGGGTCTGCTGGCTGGCATCGCGATGGCGATGGCTATACTGCCGGAGGAGTTTCCGGTAGTGCTCACGATATTCCTGGCGTTGGGGGCATGGCGGATTTCGCGGAGCCGGGTGCTGACGCGGCGGATGCCCGCCATTGAGATGCTGGGAGCTGCGACGGTGTTGTGCGTGGACAAGACCGGCACGCTGACTCAGAATCAGATGACGCTGAAGAAACTGGCGATCGACGGCCGCACGACCATGCTCGGGGTGCACCTCGCCGACCTCTCGGAAGAGTTCCATGGGTTACTGGAGAACGCGATCCTGGCCAGCAAGCGGGACCCGTTCGATCCCATGGAACTGGCGCTGCAGTCGGCCGGCGACCGTCTGCTGATGCAGACCGAGCACCTTCATCCCGAATGGTCGCTCGTGCGCGAGTACCCGTTGACGCCGCAGTTGCTGGCGGTCAGCCAGGCTTGGAAGCTAGGCGAAAGCGAGGACGTTGTCGTCGCGTGCAAGGGGGCGCCGGAGGCGGTCGCCGAGTTGTGCCGCTTGTCGCCGGAGAGGCGGGCGTCCGTGGCAGGTGGGGCGGCGGCGCTTGCGGCAGAGGGGTTGCGGGTGCTTGGAGTGGCGAGTGCAAGGATGCCGACGGGCGAATTGCCGGGTGAACACAGCCAGCTGGCGCTTGAATTTGTGGGGCTGGTGGGTCTAGAGGATCCGCTGCGCGCTTCGGTGCCGGCGGCGGTGGCGGAGTGCCGGACGGCAGGCATCCGGATTGTGATGATCACGGGCGACTATCCGGCCACAGCACAGAGCATTGCCCGCCAGGCGGGCCTGGCGAATCCTGACCGGATCATCACCGGGCCCGAGCTCGAGTGTATGTCGGATGCGGAGTTGGCAAAGCAGACCAAAGATGTGCAAGTCTTCGCCCGCGTCGTACCCGAGCAGAAGCTGCGCATCGTCATGGCACTGAAGGCGAATCAGGAGATCGTCGCCATGACCGGCGATGGCGTGAATGACGCTCCGGCACTCAAGGCGGCGCACATCGGTATTGCAATGGGCGGCCGGGGGACGGACGTCGCACGCGAGGCGGCATCTCTGGTCCTGCTCGACGACGACTTCTCGTCCATCGTCGCGGCGGTGAAGCTGGGGCGGCGCATTTTCGACAACATCAAGAAAGCTATCGCATTCATCTTCGCGGCCCACGTCCCGATTGCCGGCCTCTCCATGCTGCCAGTCTTCTTCTCCGACTGGCCGATGCTGTTGTTCCCGGTGCATATCGTATTTCTGGAACTGATTATCGATCCCTCCTGCTCACTCATCTTCGAAGCGGAGGAGGCGGAATCAGACGTGATGCAACGTCCTCCGCGAAGCGCCAACGAAAGGTTGTTCTCGCTAGCCACCGTCGGATTGGCGGTGCTCCAGGGACTGAGCGTGTTGGCGGCGTGCTTGGGCGTGTTCCTGTACTCCCGCTCGACCCAACAGCCAGATGCAGCCCGCGCCCTGACATTCCTCACCCTGGTGGTTTCGTTGCCGATGATCATCCTCGCCAACCGGTCGTGGACGCGCTCAATCGTCAGTATGATGCGCGTGCCCAACACCGCGCTTTGGTGGGTGGTTGGCGGGACTACCGTCTTTCTGTCGCTGGTACTTCTCCTGCCGGTAGCTCAGAATCTATTTCACTTCGCCGCACTTCGCGCTGGGGATGCGGCGATCGGAGTCGGAGCCGGCGTGGCCTGTCTGATGTGGTTCGAATTGCTCAAGGTCTCGAGGCGGGGAATCAGCCCCCAGAGAGCAGATCGGTGAGGATCTGTCGGAAAGTGCGGATGAGGATGGAATGAAACTTAGAACCCAAATACTGCTGGCTGCGGCAGCAACGATCGTTCTCTGCTTGGGTGTATCAGAGGTGTTGAGCTACCGGCAGGTGGCGGACTTCTTCACACGGCACGAGATGCGCCTTCAACAGGGAGGTGAGAGGGAAGCGATGTTAGCCGCTTTGAGGCAGGACGAGCAGTCTCTTTTGTGGCAATCGGCGGCTCTGCGATTGCTGGGCGGATTGGGGGTGGTCGTGACGCTCTGGGTCGCTGTGCATCTACTATGGACCCGTCTCATTTCGCGGCCTATCGACGTGCTCCGGGAGAGGATGAACTCGATGAGCCGGGGCACGTGGACGCAGCCGATGCCGGTGGAGCAGCAAGATGAGATCAGTAGCCTGGTGGGGGAGTTTAATCTGCTGGGCCCGAGGCTGATCTACGCAGCCCACCAGTACGCCGCTGCCTCGAAACTGGCGGCGATGGCGTTGATCGGGCAGCGAGTCACTCGACGCACCGGCGTCGCTAGAAGCCATCTCGCGGAGATCCAGCAGGTGCTTGCGGAGGCGCGGTATCAGAGCCAGGTGGTGCCCCAGAGTGCGGTGCGCCAACTGGGGGAGGTCGCGGACGAACTGGCAGATCTGGCAGCGGAGTTGGAGTCAGGGTTCAACGACGAACTAGTGCGCCAGGGACTGCCGACGGGTTTGATGTGCCGGGAGAATGACCCCAGAATCGCCGGCCAACCCGAGGCGCCCCGGAGGGCGACAGAGAACGGCAAACTTCGGATCCGGAGCACTTGATTGCGAGAGCCGCTGTCGCTGCAGGACTGCGAGATCGCAGAAGAGGTGGTTTGGCGATCGTGCTGTTCATTCTACTGCTCCTTCCGCAGCCCGAATTTCTCGATGCGATAGATTAGCGTCTTGCGGCTCAGATCCAGGAAACGGGCAGCGTGCGTCTGGTTCCAATCGAATTTTCTGAGAGCCCGGAGTATCAACTCCTTTTCGATCGCCTCGATGCTGATACCTGAGTGGGGCAGTTCCATCGGTAGGAAATCGAGCGCCGGTTGCTGCCGTCCGAGCGGCTCAGGTAGATCGGCGAGCGTGATCTCGTCAGCGCGAGCCATCACAACGATCCGCTCGATCACGTTTTCCAATTCGCGCACATTGCCGGGCCATCGATAGCTGGAGAAGTAGGGGAGGAGCGAGGGAGGCAGAATCAGATCGGGCCTGCCATGCTTCAGCTTGATCTTCTGAAGAAAATGCAGCGTAAGCTGTGTGATATCTTCCGCCCGTTCCCGCAGCGGTGGCAGATCGAGAGGGATCACGGAGAGCCGATAGTAGAGATCCTCGCGGAATGTGCCGTCCTCGATCATGGCCTTCAGGTCGCGATGCGTCGCTGCCACGATTCTGACATCGACGTTGATCCCCCCGGTGGCGCCGACCTTGGCGATCTCTCCCTGTTGAATCAGCCGCAGGAGCTTCACTTGCAGTTCAAGTGGCATCTCTCCGATTTCGTCGAGAAACACGGTCCCGCGATCGGCGGTCTCTACCTTTCCCTTCTTGTCCGCAACTGCGCCGGTAAAGGCCCCTCTGACATGGCCGAAGAGCTCGGATTCAAGCAATTCTCTCGGGATGGCTCCACAATTGATCGTCACGAACGGACGGTCCTTGCGGGTACTGTTGAAGTGGATGGCTTTAGCGAGGAGTTCCTTGCCCGTTCCCGTCTCCCCGTGAATCAGCACCGTGGCTTCGGTTTGAGCGGCGCGTGCCGTCTGTTCCAGAACATACAGCAAGGCGTCAGAACGGCCCAGGATATTCTCGAAACCGTACTTCTGGTCCAGCGTAGCGCGGAGGGTGCGAACCTCCTCCAGCAGATGAAGGTGTTGTAGCGCCTTGCCTACACAGAGTTCCAGCGAATCCGGATGAACTGGCTTCGTGATGTAGTCATAGGCTCCCAGCTTCATGGCCTCCACCGCGGTTTCCACTGTGCCGAAGGCGGTCACGACGATGACGATAGTCTCCGGATAGCCGGCGCGGACCTTTTCTAGCAATTCCATGCCGGACATGCCGGGCATCTTCATATCCGAGATCACTAGCTCCCGACTGGATAGTTGCAGCGATCCCAGAGCCGAATCGCCGTCGGCGGCGGTTGCGACGTCATAGCCGAGGTCCTCCAGTTGGACTTGCATGACACGACGCAGGCTTTCGTCGTCGTCGACCACTAGAATGCGTCCGCGACTCATAAGACCCTCCCGTGCTGGATCGGCAGGGACAGGCTGAATGTGGCGCCGCAGTCGGAGTTATTCGTTGCGCTCAAGATACCTCCATGCTGACTTACGATCTGATGGGCGACTGAGAGTCCGAGACCCGTGCCGGTGTCCTTCGTGGTGAAGAAAGGATCGAAAATCTTGTCGAGGTGTTCGGGACTGATTCCGGGCCCCTGGTCCTTGACTTCCAAAACAACCCTGGTACCATCCACTCGCGTTGAAAGCACGATCTCCCCACCGTCCGGCATGGCCTGAACAGAATTGATCGTCAGATTCAAAAGCACCTGTTTGATCTGCTCCGGATCACACGCGATGACAGGTACGGCGGGCGCGGAGTCGATACTCAGTTGAATTGCCTGATGGCCAACCGCATGGGCCGCCAGGCCTACAACTGATTCCAGAATGGGGCCGACCTCTGCCAATTGATATTGGGGTGGGCGGGGACGCGCGAACTCCAGGAAATTCGTGAGCAGGCGATTCAGGCGGACGCACTCCTTTTCGATGATCTCCAAAAACTCCTCCCGCCGCTCTTCGGAGCCAGGTTTCTTTCTTAGGATGGCCGCCGCCCCACCGATGCTCGCCAGAGGGTTGCGAACCTCGTGGGCGAGGCCGGCGGATAGCTGCCCGATGGCGTAGAGCCGCTCGGAGCGCTTCATCCGCTCAAAGTTCTGCTGCAGTTCCTGATAAACGGCGTTCAGTTGGGTTGTCGTGCGCTGGAGCGAGTCTTTCTGCTTGTGTTCCCGGTCGGCCAGAATGCCGGCAATGAGCCCGACAAGGAAGAAGTCCAGAATTTCGGTCGCTTCACTGCCAAGATAGCGAAGCGGCTCGCTTCCCTCGCTGAGACCCAGCACGACGTGCGGCGCGTAGCATAGCGCCGCTAGGATTGCCGCTCCGATCCCTCCCTTCCAACCGAAAGAGATGGCCGCAGCGGCGATGGGTGCGAAGTACAGATGCTGCAGGATGTTGTGCAACCACACCAGGTGGTGTTGCGTCGCGTAGTACATCACGCTGATCAACGCGATCGCTGAAACCGGTACCGCCAGTTGGGTGAAGTTAGTTCGTCTCATCTCCGCCTGAATTGTCCAGAGCCGCGTGCCACCTGCCCGATTGTATCGCCGGATGGAATACTGATCCATAGAGTCAAGTCTCACGGGCAATCACAGGCCGAGACCGGTGCCCTATATCAGGCACCAGTGCTTCAAACGAGTCACCTCCGCCCGGCCGCTGCCAGCGCATTCGGGCGCTGAGCTTGCGGCACAAAAGCAAAACGGCCGAGTGAGATTCAGATTGAGCGGCGATGGCATGACTACTCAGCTTCATTGGCGGGCGCGGCACCGGACAAGAGCCGGGAGAAGCCGGGACTCTGGCGGAGACGCGCGAAAGCCTCGCTCTTGAGTAACGCGAGCACATCTTCGTTCACCGCAGTAGCGGCTTCGACGCCGTGCGGCTTGCCTGCAACCACCCGCTGAACTTCCGAGAGCTGGGCACGAACTTCAGGAGACGCAACCTGATCAAGCTTGATCTGCGCGATATTGGCGACGTTCTGTCGAAGGGCCTCTTCCAACGCCTGTCGGTAGGCTCCATTTTGGACTAATGGTCCGAGCGCGGGCATCGCTGCAGTCAGCTTGAGGACCTCCGCCATTCCTGGCCTCCCAGCTAGTGCGGCCAATCCCACAATGTGTTCGCCTGCGCGGCTCAACTGGACGATGCGGTCGTCGCCAAGCTGGGTGCCGACCTGAGCGACTACGCGTCGCGCCGTGGCGAGGTCGTTCGATCCCAATGCGTTCTGGGTCCACGTTCGAGCGGCAGGCCAGAACTTGACGATCCCAACCCCAACGCCCAGGACAACAACCAGGCCCAAAACAAGAGAGGTCGCGATCGCAGTCCAAACTGTCTTCTTGGTAAAGCGCATGTTCAATCCTCGACAAACACTTGGTAGTCTCTGGGAGGCGTGCGGTCTCTTGGCGGAGCGCCACCAGCCTTCTCTCCTTACGTTTAGCAATCCAAGCGCCATCAGACGACCATTGCCACATGGCATCCACAACACCCAGGCCATGATGATGCGCTTGAAACGGAGCGCGATCAGCCCGACAATCTGCAAGCGCTTAGTTGGCTTTTACCCCAATTCGAGTGCCTTCCAAGATTCCACTCCAATGGCCCATCGATTGATTCGGAGGATAGAGGCTGCGCAATAATGCTGCGCAGAGCCAAGGCTGCGAAGTGCGGCCAATTCCCGCGCAAGATTCTTGGAATGGTGCGCGAGTCCCCGTCGCCCGGAGGCCAGCGGACTTTGAGGAGCGACAAATGCTGAAACAAAGCGCAATGCTCAACACAGAACAGGCTATGCAGGAACCGCTCCCCCATTAACGGGACGCGGAACGAGCACCCTACGGATTCGCGTGAGACCACCAGCGAGAACTAACTCGCTGAACTGGCATATTGTCACTGGCTGGAGCGGGGGTGTCCAGAGGGAAGTCCGGAAGAAGACTGGTTCTTCGCTGAGCGCGATCTGCGACGGCCCGACGCACCCGTCGTCGCTCACGAGTAGCGTTCGCCAACCACGACCGCAGTGATCCCCTTCGCCACCCCGAAGCCTGAAGTCCCAACGGGCCGCGTGCCGCACTCACGGCCGCTCGAGTGAGTCGGCTGCGGAAACCTCGGCCAATTCACGATCGATGGACCGACTACGGTTCTTCATCTCGCCGCAGGCTTGGCGGTGGCGGCACCCAACACGCCCCCGCAATCACTATGCATTCGGCCATACCAAAGGTACTCCGAAGCCTCCGCACTCCGAATGGAAACTGGTTGCTGGGGCGATCTCACCCTGTTCTCGTCTCCCTGCCCGACGTAGCCAATCCAGTGACTGCGACTCGGAGGGGCCAATGGCTTATATCAGGCAGCAGGGCCCGAAATGGTCCTCCCGATGGACAGCGTCGATAGAGACGGGCATATCCGCGGTAAGCCCGAGAGGCCGCCGTCAGCACTCGTTCGGTTGGCGGTCTACGTGCTGGCTAGAACTCCAGAACTGAAAGGAAGCCGGAATGAAGCCTTATTGTATTCCCATCTTGGCGTGCATGTTAATCTCGCTACCCGCGCAAATGATTGCAGCGTCCGGCGGCGATCCCGAAACAGGTCGGGCAGTCTATCAGAAGAGCTGCAAGGCCTGTCATGGTGCGACCGGCCAGGGCAATCCGGCGATGGTGAAATCGTCCAAGGGCGCACTGCAGGATCTCTCCTCCAAGGAGGTGCAGGGCAGAACCGACGTGCAATTAGCGAAGGATATTGTGGGTGGTACGGGGCAGAAGAAGCCGATCAAGCCACTACCCGAGAAGGAAATGAAGGACGTCATCGCGTTCGTACGAACGATGGCTAAGTAGCAGTCCTTGGTGACTTCGAAAGAACGCCAGGTAAAACGAATTGTGGGAATACTTCCAAGATGTGTTTGTGGAGCCGCATTGTTGCTTCTCGCCGCCGGCAGTCTGCACGCGGAGGAGGTCTGGACACTCCATGGCTTTGACTATGGGCTGATCAGGTCGAGGCGCATCGAGGTAGACCTACACACCAGGTTCCGAACGAATCAGCATATGACCAATTTCCAACAGGGCCGATCTGGCGCCGTCCTGCGCTGGAACGCACACCGGCGATTGACCGCGATCGGTGGGTATTACTTCGGAAAGCAGGAGGACAGCCTCGACGAATTGACCAACTTCCATCGCGTATTTGGCGGCGGCGAAGCCCTCGTTTACGGCGGCGAGCGAATGCGGCTAACTAGCCGTACTGTGGTTGAACGGTTTATTGCTGCGCCGGGCGAGGACTTCAATCGATACCGGCAGCGATTACGACTCTCTGTCGACGGCAGGGTCGGCCCCTACGTGACTAGTGAGTGGTTCTTTGATGCCAAGGGTTACTTGAGTGCACGCCACGGTGGTGGTGTCCGCTGGAATTGGCGTTCCTGGAGTTGGGTGGAGGCCGGTTACCTGTACGACGATCGCAGCTCCAGACTCGGCCCAGAGCGCCATATGCTCGTCATGCAGATGTACTTCGTCCGGCCTCTGAAGTAGACTCGGTCATCGCACCGTACAAGTCAGGTGCCGTCGCGGGCGCCTTGAGAACGGTAGAGTAGGAGGGGATCCGAAG
Organism: uncultured Candidatus Solibacter sp.; assembly: GCA_964450255.1. Taxonomy (GTDB): domain Bacteria; phylum Acidobacteriota; class Terriglobia; order Bryobacterales; family Bryobacteraceae; genus Paludibaculum. Next base: position 15,352 of record CAYVDY010000088.1, read on the forward strand.
GCGCCCCTCCCCTCGTCGAACCGGACAGGCAGATTTCCCGCATCCGGCTCTCCTGAAAACCTTAGTCAGCGGCTGTCGCGAGGTTGAAGCCTGAGGAACTGTAAACCCAACCGTTGGAAGTGCTGATAATAAGTCTCGCCTTCCGGCAATTGGTAGGGGCGGTGGCTGCGGTTATGCTTCAAATGACGCGCCAGCCGATAGCGAAACTTCCACGCATACTCAGTAAGCGGTGCTGCGCCACGGAGAAGCAACTCCAGGCTGGCCTCAATCTGGCAGCACGCATCACCCAACTCGACCAGATTGTGGGTCTTGCGAAACGGAGTACGATGCCACGACAGAAACGCTTTCAGAGTTTTCTCGACGGCCTGCTGGGAGTGAAATTGAATGTCCTCAGAGAACGGCGGATCGGCCTGCAATTCCTAGTCGGCGGCGGCCAGATCCTTTCCTGCCTTCGAAAGCCTTGCGCGCACCTCGGCGATGAGGGCTGGATCAGGCGGCATGGAGCAACTTGCCTTCCCGAAGGACAGCGGCGGGCAGAGAGGCCGCGAGGTGGGTCCGGCTATCGAACTGGCTTGCGGTCCAAACCAAGACGTCGGATGCAACCCCAGTCCCCCACAGCGCCGTATAAGCGACCCGGCTGCGGCGAAGTTCCGGCGGCGCATGGTTTGGCACGACGACCATGATGTCGTAGTCACCGCCTTGTGCGTAGCCACATGCTCGTCGGGGGCGCGGCGCAACGTTCCGTAACGGCGAAATCGGTGGGCTTGGTGCGAAAGGTCTCA
>CAYVDY010000089.1:0-16070 GCA_964450255.1 uncultured Candidatus Solibacter sp.
AGTTCCGGCACATTCGCCCAACTAAATACCAGCGGCAGAATCGTCAGTTCCGATGGCAACGGCGAGTAGCTCTCCGCGGGTGCGAACAGCTCCCCCTTTTCCGCCCCGCTGCGGTTCCTCGCAACCAAGGACCCGCCAGCCGCCGCACGAAACGGAGTGGAGCAGGAGACGTTGGCCCACGGACGCCGGCCAGCAAGCTCGCCAAAGCCGAGCGCGCACTTGCCAAATCCCGGCAACATCACTTCCTGCGAATTGGCCGCAAACTCATGCTGCGCCTGCCGTGAGAGTACCGCCAGCCAAACCCTCCCGTGAATCCGCCCAGGTGAGTTCTCATGGCCCGGCGCCTCCACCCGCAACGCCCAGCGCCCCATGGAATGCGTCACAAACCGTTGACCATCAGTCTCCACCGTCACTTCGCCTCGCATGCCCACCGTGCGATATCCCTCGGGCACATCCTCCACATAGAACCCGAGCGCATCCGGCGCGGAAGGCGCTATCGGCCCACCCAGCCGCGCAACCACCCTGATCTTACTCACAGCCTCGGTGGCAAACATCTTCTGCACGCCAAAACCCGTCCTCCACGGCAGAAAGCCTGTCGTCAGAATCACCAATCCAACTCCCCCAACTGCCAACGCCACCGCCGCCCGCGTTCGGTGCCACCCGAATTGCAGCCACAACACGCCCAGCGCAACCGCCGCGCCAGCCATGCTCCCCCATGCCACCCGCACCCACTCCGCGCCTCCCCACCCTGGGTCCACCGAGTACATCAGGCCCAACCCCATCATCAGGACAATCGCCGTCCCCATCGAAGCCAGCAGCGCCTGCGCCAACGTGCGCGTGATCGCGCTCAGGGCGGCTACCGGCAACAGAATCACCGCGCAGATCCAGACCAGCTTGCAGAGCAGGCCCGGAACGTAACGCAGAGGCGCGAACCCCTCGCCTGCCAGGATGATCACGTCCGCCAACACGATCGGCAGCCCCACAAACGCCGCCACAAACAGCGCCTTCGCAAGCACCATGTCCCGCCGCCGGATCGGCCTCGTCCGCCAATCATGCTCCGTCCCCACCAGCGCGTCCGCCTGCATCACTTGGATCACCAGCAAAACCCAGGCCATCACCGCCAGTACCGGGCTCAGCCCGCGCAGCAGACTCTGCCAATCCGGCGTCCGCAAAAACTGCGCCACCGCCATCCCCAGCGTCACCGCCACCGTGACACACGCCTCCCACCGCAGCCCCCGCCAGTCCTTCGCCAGAATGTGCAGCACGCCCCTCATCGCCGCCCCTGCCTCGCCAGCGCCACGAAGATCGCCCGCAGCGCCATCGGCCTCACCTCTACACTCCGCACCGCCCCGAACACAGCCCGCACCCGAGCCTCCGTCCCCGCGCCTGCGTACGCTGTCTCCACAAACCGCACCACCAAGCCCGACCGCTCCGGCGCCATCCAGCCTTCCGGCCACGGCGCGGGCAACGCCGCCTCCGTCTCCAACGTCACCTCCACCTCCCGGAACCGTCCCGCCAGCGCCCCCATCTCCTCCGAGAACCGCAGCCGCCCTCCCTCCAGATACCCCACATGGCTCGCAAACGACTCAATCTCCGCCAGATCGTGCGACGAGATGAAGATCGTCGTCTCCTCCGCCCGTTCCAGAATCCCTTGAATAAAGTCGTCTCGCACCAGAGCGTCCAACCCGCTGAACGGCTCGTCCAGCACCAACGCCTTCGGGTGAAACGCCAGCGCGCTCGCCAGCGCCGCCTTCATTTGCATCCCGCGCGACAACTCTTTCAACTTTCGCTCCGCCGGCAGGTCGAACTGCCGCAACAACTCCGCCGCCAAAGCGTCATCCCAAGTTGGATACATCGGCCGCAAGTAAGCCAGAAACTCGGAAACCCGCATCCACCCCGGCAGCTTCTGGTTCTCGGAAACATACCCGATCCGCGCGAAATCCTGCGCTCCCAATCGCCGCGAGTCGACCCCCAGCACTTCGCACCGCCCCGCCGTCGGCGCGATCAGGTTCAGCAGCGTGTGAATCGTCGTCGTCTTCCCGGCCCCGTTCGGCCCCACCAACGCATAGATCGCCCCCTGCGGCACCTCCATGCATAGCCCGTCCAGCACCGGCGTCCGCCCATACCGCTTCACCAGATTCTCGGTCCGTATCACAGCCGTCATAGCCCTAACTTCCTCCCCCGAGCTTTCGCCAATGCTCGGCAATCCCTTCCGTCAAGTCCTCCAACTCCAGGCCCAGCCGCCGCGCCGACACCACCAGTTGCTCCAACTCCGTCCCCAGCAACTGCCGCCGTTCCGCCCTCGACCCCGCCCGAGGCGGCGCCACAAACGCGCCAATCCCCGGACGCACCTCCAGCAGGCCCTCGTTGATCAGGTGCGTCACCACCTTGTGCGCTGTGTTGGGATTAATCTTCAGTTCGCGGCTCAACACCCGCACCGAAGGAAAAGGATCTCCTGGCCTCATCTGACCGGAGACGACAGCCTTGCGCGCGGCATACACAACCTGTTCAAACAACGGTATGCCGGGCTGAAATGTTAGCCGTATCGGGATCACGACTGTACTATTACACGTAGTACAGTTGACGTCAATGAAAATCTTCGCTCCAGGCAAAATTCCAGCGTCCTTGCCCACCTCCCCTGCATCTGACAAGTGCGTAGAAATTCTTGTAGGGGTAGAATATGGCTAAGGGAAGCCCTCTCCGGTCTCCCTCTGGGCTTTTCAAGATCGAACCACTATGACGCCTGTCTGGCTGCACCGAATCACGGTTCTGCTGGCTGCCTGCACGTTCTCACTGATCGTTGCCGGCGGCGTAACTGTCAGCAAACAAATACAATCCGCATTGTCTGCCGACCACTTTATCCTCAGCGCTCTCACCGCAATCCTCACTCTGATTACCGCCTGGGGCCTCTATCTCAACGACACCCGCCCCTGGATGAAGCGCCTCGGCCTCATCGCCGTGCTCGCCATCGCGTCCCTCGCCGCGCTCGGCGTCTCCACCTCCCCCGCAATCAGAATCCTCCACGCCTGCGCCGCCCAGTCCTTCCTGGCGTTGACATTCCTTCTGGCCCTCTTCACCTCCAAGTCCTGGCAATCCAGCCCCCTGGCACTCCCTGACGGCGGCTGGCCCTCTCTCCGCTCGCTCGCCTGGATCACCCCTGCCGTCGTCCTTCTTCAAGTCGCCCTCGGCGCTGCCTACCGGCACAAGCTCTCCGGCGTCATCCCGCACATTGTCTGGGCCTTCGCCGCCGCGATCATCATCATGATGCTCGCCACCTTCGTCATCACGCTCTCCCAAGTCAGCCGGCCCATGCGCCAGACCTCCATTTGGCTGCTCGCGCTCATCGCCATCCAGATCCTGCTTGGCATCGCCGCCTTCGTCATGCGCCTGAACAGTACCGGCCCCTCCGATCTCTGGATGATCCTCACCACCGTCTCCCACGTGGCCACCGGTTCGCTCGTGCTCGGCTGCACCACGATCCTCTCCGCGCACATCCTCCGCAACCTCTCACCCGCCCGCTCCAACGCAAGCCCGGAACTGATATCGTCAGGTCGTCCTTCATGAACCACTATCTGGAACTCACCAAGCCCCGCATCACCTGGCTCATCCTCATGAGCACAGGCATCGGCTACTTCTTCGGCCATCAGGGCTCGGTCGATTTCGTCCTGCTCTTCCATTGCCTGCTCGGCACCGCGCTCATCGCCTCCGGCACCGCCACCCTCAATCAGTGGTACGAGCGCGACGCCGATTCGCGCATGAACCGCACCAACCAGCGGCCCATCCCCTCCGGCCGCGTCCCTGCCCGCAATGCCCTGCTCTTCGGCATCGCCTTGCTCGTCGTCGGTGAACTCGAACTCGGCCTCGCCGTCAATCCGCTCACCGCCTGGCTCGGTCTCTTCACCATCGCGTCCTATCTTCTGCTCTACACCCCCATGAAGCAGCGCACCTGGTGGTCCACCACCGTCGGCGCCTTCCCCGGAGCCATGCCTCCTCTGCTCGGCTTCGCCGCCGCCCGCGGCGTCCTTACCGCCGAAGCCTGGATCCTCTTCGCCATCATCTTCCTCTGGCAGTTTCCCCACTTCTACGCCATCGCCTGGATGTACAAGGAGGACTACGCCAAGGCCGGCATCCAGATGCTGCCCGTCGTCGAACCCGACGGCGCCTCCACCTCGCGCCACATCATGGCCTTCGCCATCCTGCTGATCCCCATCAGCCTCGCCCCCAGTTTCTTCCAGATGACCGGCAACTGGTACCTCGCCGCTGCCCTCATCCTCGGCGGCCTCTTCCTCAAATCCGCCGCCACCCTCAGCCGCAACCGCACAGCCCTCAACGCCCGCGGAGTCCTCAAAGCCAGCGTGATGTATCTGCCGCTGCTCTACCTGGCGCTCATTCTCGATAGCCGCAGCCTCTGGTCATGAAACCCCGTGCACTCCCGCTGGCCGTCCTCAGCCTGGCGCTGTCGGGCTGCCTGAGTTCAGGATTGCCCAGCTTCGCCGACGTTCCGCCCTTCACCCTCACCGCCCAGGACGGCCGCGAGTTCCGTAGCGCCGAAGCGCTGAAGGACAAGGTCTGGGTCGCCGATTTCTTCTTCACCACCTGCAACGGACCCTGCCCCCGCATGTCCGGCCAGATGAAGGCGCTCCAGGACGCCACCCAAGCCACCCCCGACGTCCAACTCGTCTCCTTCACCGTCGATCCCGCCCACGACACCCCCGAAGTCCTGGCCGCCTACGCCAAACGCTTCCGCGCCAATCCCGCCCGCTGGCATTTCCTCACCGGCCCGCCCGCCGCTCTCCAAACCCTCAGCAAGGATGTCTTCCAACTCGGCGATATCGGCGTCAAGCTCGACCACAGCACCCGCTTCCTGCTCATCGACCGGAAGGGCCGCCTCCGCGGCTACTACGACACCACCGACGCCACCACCATCCAGCAGTTAACCGCGGATATCGCCAAACTGAGGAAAGAGGTTCTCTAAACAGCCCAAATGGAAATGCGCGACCTGCCCGCCCTCAACGCCGCCCTCAATACCACCGCCACCCTGCTCCTCCTCTGGGGCTACTCCCTCATCCGCCGCCGCAACTTCGAAGCCCATAAGAAGGTGATGCTCGCCGCCTTCGCCACATCTATCCTCTTCCTCGTCAGCTATCTCGTCTACCACTACAACGTCGGCTCCGTGAAGTTCCAGAAGACCGGCCCCATCCGCACCGTCTACTTCGCCATCCTCCTCACTCACACCATCCTCGCCGCCGCCGTCGCCCCCATGGCCGCCATGACGCTCTACCGGGCCTGGACCAATCAGCTCCAGCGCCACCGCAAGCTCGCCCGCATCACACTCCCCATCTGGCTATACGTCAGCGTCACCGGCGTCGTCGTCTATTGGATGCTCTACCAGCTGTGACCTCCGGCCAGCGCCTCATCGCCCTCCTCGCGCCCCAACCCGGCGAGAAGATCCTCGATGTCGGCTGCTGCCTCGGCGGCCTCACCGCCGAAATCGCCGCCTCCGGCGCGCACGTCACCGGACTCGACCAATCTGCCGTCCTCCTCGAACAGGCCCGCCTCCGCTACCCGCAGATCACATGGCTCTGCGCCGATTTCCTGCTCGCCGAGCCAACCCCCGCCTACGACGCCGTCTTCTCCCACGCCACCCTGCATTGGATCGGCCGCTACCCCGAAACCACCCGTCTCCTCTACGCCTGGCTTCGCCCAGGAGGCCGCATAGCGCTCACCCTCGGCGGCGTCACGCCCGCCCTCGCTATGATGGAATCCGGTCTGCCCTCGGCAGCGGCGTTCGAAAGCATGCTCCAAGCCGCCGGGTTTGAGGCCGCGCGTCTGATCAGCGAGCCCGGCCTCCTGCTGGCCACCGCGACCCGCCCGGCATAAAACATGTTTCCTAAAGTCATCAGCTTCGGCGATTTCTTCCTCCCCACTTACGGGCTACTCGTCGCGCTCGGCTTCCTCGCAGGCATCGCGATCGTCACCCGCCTGGCCCGCCGCGAAGGACTTGATGTCGAGAAAGTTACTAACCTCGCCGTCTATTGCGCCTTAGCCGGCCTCGCCGGGGCCAAGGCCCTGATGTTCGTCATGGATTTCGACTACTACTGGCGAAATCCAGGCAGTGTCTTTTCCTTCGATACCCTCCTGTCCGCAGGCGTATACTACGGCGGCTTTCTCGGCGCACTCGGCTTTGCCTGGCTCTATGTCAGGCGGCAAGCTCTGCCTTGGCTGAAAACCGTCGACATCTTCGCCCCAGGCGTCGCCCTCGGCCATGCCATCGGCCGCCTCGGTTGTTTCGCCGCCGGCTGCTGCTGGGGCTCCCTCTGTGAGCGGCCCTGGGCCGTCACTTTTACCAACCCCAGCGCCCACGAGCTCACAGGTGTTCCCCTCGGCATCCCCCTCCACCCGGCTCAGCTCTATGAATCCGCCGCCACTGCGCTCGTCGCCGCCTGGCTCTACCGGCGCAGCCTGAAACCCCACCGCCCCGGACTCATCCTCGGCCAGTACCTGCTTCTCTATTCCTCTGCCCGCTTCGCCATTGAATTCCTCCGCACCCACGAACAGGCCTTCCCGCTCGCAGCCCTCCCCTTAACCTGGACTCAGTGGATCGCCCTTGCCCTCGCCGCGGCCGGCGCCGCCATTCTCGCACGAAAACCCTAGCCATACCTAAGCACTTTCCCCAATCGAGATTATTGCCTGCACCGCCGATAATCCCAATAAGAGGATACTTCCCTCCATGCTCAATCGTGCCCAAAAACCGGATCGGCGCCGTCGCGGCAACGCCTTCGTCGAAGCGGGGCTGATCATGCTCCCCTTCATGGCCCTCGTGCTCGGCATCACCGAGTACTCCCTCGCCCTGTTCGTCCGGACCACCATGCAGCATGCCGTCCGCGAAGGCGTTCGCTACGCCGTCACGTTCCAGACCCTGCCCACGATGTGCCAGGACGCCTCCATCAAGGAAATCGTCCGCCGCAACGCCATGGGCTTCCTGAAACCAGCCGACGTCACCAGCAAGGTCTTTGTCCGGTACTACCGCCCGGACACCCTCGCCGCCACCACCGCAAACCAGCCCGGCAACCTCGTCGAGATCTCCGTCGAAAACTACCAGTGGAGGTGGATCGCGCCCCTGTGGCGCTCCGCCACGCCAATGACCATAGTCGCCCGATCGTTGGATCGCATGGAAGGCTTGCCCGGCGGCGTCAACGCCCCATGCCGGTGAAAGGAGTTTGGAGCATGAGAATCCTTCCCCATTTGAAACGCCGGCGGCAGGCAGGTAACGCCATGATAGAGTTCGCCCTCGTCAGCGTCTTCCTCACCCCCGTCCTTCTTGGCACTGTCTCGTTGGGCCTCAACCTCTCACGCACCATCCAGGTCACTCAGGTAGTGCGCGACGCCGGCCACATGTATGCCCGCTATGTGGACTTCAGCCTCACCGGCAATCAGCAACTCCTCGTCCGCATCGCCCAGGGCCTCGGCATGACTCAAACCGGAGGCACCGGCGTCGTCATCCTCTCCAAAGTCACTTACATCGGCGATGCAGATTGCACCGGCGCCGGCCTCACCCTCGCGCAGTGCACCAACCGCGGCCAGTACGTCATCATGAATCGCATCGTCATCGGAAATTCCGCCTTCCGCTCCAGCCCCCTTGGCACACCAAGCTCCGGCGGTATGCAAGCCAACGGCGACATCATCGATATCTACCGCGATACCTCCGCGCGCGCTGCCAACTTCGGGAACATCCTGGTCCTTCAATCCGGACAGTTCGCCTTCGTCGCCGAAGGATTCTTCAACGGAATCAGCTGGGGACTTCCCGGCTATAACGTGGGTAACCAGATGAACGCACGATCGATCTTCTAGAGGTGCAGGCTATGAATCCTCAACGACTTGACCCCAACCAGAACAAGCCGGCACGCAAAGGCATCGTTCTGCCTTTGACAGGCGTCTTCCTGATCCTCCTGATCCCCGTCGTCGGTCTCGCCATCGACGCCTCCGTCCTCTATGTCCTCAAGGCCAGGCTCTCCAGTGCGTCGGACGCCGCCGCCATCGCCGCCGCCCGCTCCCTCAACGTCGGCCTCACCATCGCGGATCAGGAAGTGGCCGCCCGCACGCGCGCTCAGGCCTTTTTCAATGCCAACTTCCCTCCCGGCAGTTGGACCACGATCAATCAGACGGTCAACGTCACCATCGCTGAGTCTTCCTACCGCACCAGAACCGTCACCGTTAACGCCTTCTTCGACGCCCCTCAGTACTTCATGCGAATGCTCGGCTTCAATTACACTCGCGTCCGCGGGGAGGGTAAGGCCTCCCGCCGCGACGTGAACCTGATGCTCATTCTCGACCGCTCGGGCTCGATGGCCGACACTGGCACCAATGGCCAACCCTGCACCACCATGCGGAACTCCGCCACCACGTTTGTCAATATGTTCGCCGAAGGCCGCGACCGTCTCGGACTCATCACTTACAGCTCTGGCTGGTTCCTTGGCTTCAGCCCATCCATGACTTTCAAGTCCGGCGCCAACAGCCTCCCCACCAGAATCAGCCAGATCACGTGCGTCGGCGGCACCGCCACCTCAGTCGCTCTCTCCGAGGCCTACGCTAGAATCCAGACTATCAACGAGCCCGGCGTTCTGAATATGATCGTGATCTTCACCGACGGCTATCCCAACGCAATCCGGGCCCGCTACCCCATCCGCGACCAGTCCGACACGCGCTACGGCTACAACAACGGTTACTACACTTTCGTCGCCGATACGGCATCGCCCGGATTCTTCAAATCAAGCACCACCAAAGCCTGCACCAGCGACAACTCCACCTGCACGATGGAGCCGAGCCCCTGCCAGGACAGTGCCGGCAACGTCTACGATCGCAGAGTCGGCGACTCCAAGCGAAGGTATAACGCCGCTCCCTGGAATCCCTCCTTCACGCCCAACGGCACAAACGCGCGCACTCTCGATGGCGTCCTCACCCAGGCGGCCGGCGATACCTACAGTATCCTCACCGGCTCCACCGTGGGCCTCTACAATCCGATCGGCACCGCCGTGAATGACTCCGGTCTCGCCTTGGTAACTTCAGCCAATGCCCCAGGATGCGCTTTCGTGGCCAACACCGCCGCCAACCCGATCAACCCGGCCAACAGCAGCATCCGCCGCGACATCGCGTACATGCCGGACCAGGACTACTACGGCAACCTCACCGGCGGCTACAAAGCCGTCGACAACTATACCAGCGGTCCATACTCGGGACGGAAACGCATCGACATGCCCAAATGGGTCACCGGAGCCGGCATGAACGCCAGCGACAACGCAGCCTACCGGATTCGTAACGACAACTCATTGAAGCCCGTCATCTACTCCATCGGCTTGGGCAGCAACGGCGGCGTGGACCACGAGTTCATGCGCCGCCTCTCGAACGACCTGACCAGTCCCATCTACGACGACACCAAGGCCGCCGGCCTCTATGCTTACGCAGCTACGCCCACCGACCTCAATGCCGCCTTTGTGAAGATCGCCAGCGAAATCCTGCGCATCGCACAGTAACCAACCGCGGTCCGGCTCTACCTCAGCCGGACCGCCTTCCCCGTCTTTCCATACTCCTTCGCGGCAGCCCCCAAGTTCGCAGCCCCACCCACATACTCCAAAACGATCGTCGCGCTGCCCTCCACCTCGGGAAACTCCTCCGGCAGCGGTTGATTCGTCCGCGCAAACACGGTCGGCGGACGCCCCGGGCACATCAGGCTCTACGCGGCGGTCTAACAGCCAAGGTCCACCAGCGCGCCGCCGCGCTTCTGCGCCTCCGTCTCGGCAACACCGGCAGGCCTTGCCGGCTTGCCTTCAACCATTTTGCCCAGGCGCCCCTGGCCATGGGTATGCACCAGGCCTGCCAGCGCAATTTGTGTTCCGCCACCGCCACCGAAACGGTCATAAAGGAAATTAGAAATAGCGCGCAAATCCGCATGGGAATGAACCGGGCCTCCATCTACCAGGATCAGATCTGGAAGACGCTCCAATTGGACTGCATCCAATCGCTGCGGTGCGCATCCATGGAGGTTGAAGCTTCGCTGCGCTCGTGGCTCCATTCAGGGGCCGGAGTGTGGTACATTCATTCACCACATGGCGCTCTGGGGAGGGCACAGTGACGATGAACTACAGTTCCCGTCGTTTGGCAGTCGCGCTGATGGGCTCAGCCGCGATCGTGTTTGGGGCCGATGAACTTTCGACGCGCGCCCGGCAGTTGGAGTTACAGGGACAATCGCGCGAAGCGAAGCAGTCGCTGGAAAGTGCGGTGAAGGCCGCACCTCGCGACGTCGCCGCGTTAACCGCCCACGCCGAGTTCCTGGACGGCCGCCGCGATCCCGAAACGCGTGCCGCCTACGAGAAACTGCTCGCAGTCGCCGGACCAACCTCACCGGCGGGAAAACTGGCGCTGCGCCGCCTGACCTCGCTCGACCTCCTTAGCGGCAATCGCAGTTCAGCGGAACAGCGGCTCGGCGCACTTCGCCAGGCGGGCGATTCGCGGTTCACTCTCGCCCCGTCCGGTCAGACCATCGCTTCGCTGCCGCAAGGCATCATCGAAATCACCGGCCCTATCCGCAGCTTCGCCCGCATGGCAGCCCTGTCGCCGGATCTCCCCCCGAACGACATTCTCCTGGCCCTCGCCCGAAACGTCGTCACCACCGGCTACCAGGCCGTCAGTGGATCGGACTCCCTGGAGCCCACAGAGTACCTCAAGCTCGTCATTCGCTATATCGGCCAGGCGCGCGAACTCGATAAGTTCGCCGGCGACAGCAAGGTCATCAATATCGAATCCTGCGACTCCAGCCAGACTGGTGAGTTGCTCAAGATCCTGGGCTTCCGGATGCGCGGCGGCTGCGGCAGCGACGTCGTCCTGGAAACTGTGAATGCCACCCGAGCCTTCCTCTCCATGGATTCTGGCTTCCCGCTCGCCGACCTCGAACAGGCCTTGCGCACCAACCGGCCGTTCACCTACGACTACCACCCCACCCGCGTTCCGGTGCTCTACAAACCCGAGTACTGGCTCTCCGCCAGGGAGAAACAGTCCGGCGAGTTCATCGACGCGTTCCTCGGCGATCCCTCCATCTGCCGCCTCTATCTCGGCCTCGCCAAACTCGACCCCGAAACCGCTGAGGAGGTACGCCAGAAGCTGCCCGTCACTCGCATTCGGGCCTTTGCCCACGTCTTCGACTTCTTCGGCGGCATGTTCCGAATCCGTGACGGCAAGGTGAACGTCCCCGGCGGCGAGCGCGCCGTTGCGGCATGGACCGAACTCGCCGGCGTCTCCCCCAACCAGGGTGTCCAGTTCATCGAAAAACTCGTCACCAAGGACGACGGCTGGCTCGCAGCCTACTTTGACTCTCTCCTTCGCATTCACGGCCCCACGCAGGAGTACCTCACCGACATCGCTCGCCTCAAGCGCTACTACACTGCCCTTCGCGGCAGAGTCACCAGCCCAGGCCCCGCCCGCCCCGTCTTCCGCGCCAACACGGATCTCATGCTGCTGACGGCTCGCCTCCGCGTGGTCGGCAGCCAGCCCCAGATCCCCGGCGGCATCGACGTCTGGAAGAAGCTCTTCGTCGAGCACCCCAACGGCAAGTACGACGGTAAGTTGACCAAATCCGCCGTCAACTGGAAGACCCCCGAGGACCTGTTGGAGGCCCTCTTCGGCCTCTCCCGCAAGGCAGTGGAGAACGAGCCCCTGAAGATATTCCTCGCCGTCAGCGACATGGACAGAAACCGGAGGCAACCTCTTGCCCCCGCCACCGTCGAACGGCTCATGTTCAAGTACCGCCAGTACGGCTCCCAGTATCCGCTCCTGAACGAATCCATCGACGTCACCGATAAGACCATCCTGCAATACCTGGACGTCGCCGCTGGCATTAGTGACAGCAGAGACAATCTGTTCCGTGCGGATGTCGCCGGCACCATGCAGTCGCTCGCGGCGATGTGGCAGATTTTTGTCCGCCAGCGGCTGATTCCGGCGGAGCAGACCGATGCGACATTGTCCGCATTGATCGCTCCTTTCGCCACTGTCAAGAACCAGCGCGACCTGTTCGACGCCGGCCGCGGCGGCGTTCAACTGCTCTTGAAAGCCACCGGCGCCGCTGACGGCGTAAACCCGCAGGACCGCCTGCTGGACCTGCTCGCTGGCGCAGTGGCGCCCGCTGACGACGAGACACACCAGCTCATGCTGACCGAGATGATGAGGGTCATCGAGGCGCAGAAGTTGGTTTCCGTGAAGGTAACGTTCGATCTCGCCGATCATCTGGAGTCACTCTCCAAGGGCGAGAAGCTGAACTCCGCACTCCTCAACCGCCTCGCGGCGCGGGTTTCGGATTTGAGCTTGCCCAAGGCATCCATGTCCGCCCAGGAGCGCAACTCGTTCGCTTTCGGATACTGGACCGAGAAACACATCGACGCCCAGCGCAAGCTGAACTTCCGCGCCGTGGTCGAGAAAGCCGCGGGTCAACCGGAGAAGCTGCGTGAGGCTCGCGGTCTGCTGGCCCCGCTCCTCCGCGATACGCTCGTCGGCCTGCTCTACGCGCACTATGCGCCGCCGGGAGCGCAGATCCTCTACACCAACCCGCTGTTTGCTAGAAGCCACGACTTCATCGGAATCCAAAGCAACAACCAGACTTGGCGCGGCACTGAGGTGCTCGGCACAGGCTGGCCGTCGAGCGCTGGCGGACGCCTCGTCGGCTCGCTCTCTGGACTACCCTACGCGCTGGCGGAAGCTGAACAGAACTTCCTTATCCCCACCCGTGAACAGGCGCTCATCTGGGGCGACCTGGTGCCGCAAATGCTGGTATCGGCAAAGGTGCCGCGCTTCTGGCGTGTACAACCGGTGCAGCTCCACTACGTCGGCCTCCACATTCGGGTGGGCGAGGCGGCACTGGCGGAATCGGCCTTGTCGGCAGAGACGCGTACCAGAACACTCGAAGTGCTGGACCGCGTCGCCCCGCCCGCCCGCGTACGTCGGGTAGGCGATCTGCTGGCCGCGGGCGAAGTCACCGAGGCTCTGGAACAGGTGACGCCGGCGGAGATCTACCAGTTGGGCGTGCAGGCCGTGTCCCAGAAGTTCGACGTCGGCGCGCCCGCGGCCGACGAGATTCGCCGGCTGGCCGCCGAAGCGCCCGACCGCTGCAGTCAGGCGGCGATGTCGGAACTGTTCGGCACCCCCAAGCCCACACTCACGAATTCCCAACACCCGGAATTGCTGAACCTGAGGACGTTCCCAACTTTGATGGGCTACTCCAGCCGCATTCTCGCCGAAAGCTGGGAGAGCAACAATCTGTTCTTCGCCTCCGTGGCCGACGAACTCTATCTGCGGCCATCGCAGCTGAACGTTCTGGTGCCGGAGTGGACGCAGAAAACGGTGGAGCAAATCTTTACCACCCACCTGGAGGATTGGCCAGCCCTGCTGCGCTCCATGCGTACAATCGCCGACGGAGTGCGGATACAGACCAGAAAACTACAGGCGCTCGAGCAGAAAGCGTCGCTGCAGGAGTAGAGATCGATGCCCAATTTCACACGACGTCACTTCTTCGCCACGGCGACCGGACTGGTTCCGGCGGCGTTTGCTCCGCCAGTCGTTTTCGCTCAGGATGCCGGCCGGCCCACATTCCGCGTCAAAGTCGACATGGTGGTGCTGAGCTTCACCATCACGGACTCCAAGGGCCGCTACGTCAACGGCCTGAAGCCAGCCGACTTCCGCATCCTGGAGGATGGCATTCAGCAAAAACTGAACACCTTCGCCGAGGGCAACAAGGCGCCTCTGCAGATCCTCGATGACGGCTCGACGCGGCCCATGCTCACCGCACAGGCGGACCCCGAAAAGGGCGGCATCGCGACAGATGCCTTCGTCGGCACAAACGTCTTCGTTCTCTTCGATACCTCGAACTACATGTACCGGGGCTTCGTCTACGCCTCGGACGCCATCGCCGATTTCGTGCGAGGCATGGACCGTGCAGACTCCGTCGCGGTCTACACCTTCTCCCGCAACTTGACTCGCGCCTCGCAGCTCTCCCGAGACCGCGGCGAGGTGTTGCAGGGCCTGCGCAAGGCCGTCGCGGGCGACGAGGCTGCGCTCTATAACGGGCTCCTCCTGACGCTGCGCGACGCGGCAAAAGTGCCCGGCCGCAAAGTAGTCATTGTCTTTTCCAACGGCCCGGACTCCGCCTCGATGGTCGCCCCAGACGATGTGCGCGCCGTCGCCGAAGACGAAGGCATCCCCATCTACGTGATCTCCACCAGCGACGTGAGCCGCGACCCCATCTCCACCGGCGTCTTCCGCCGCCTCGCCTCGCGCACCGGCGGCAAGAGCTTCTTTGCCAAAACCTGGCAGAAGCAGGTGGAAGCGTTCGAATCAATCCGCGAGGATTTGGGGAACTCCTACACCGTGACCTACTACCCGGCGCCCAACCCCAATGAAGGCTTCCGCAAGATCGGCGTGGAAGTCAAAACCGACGTTGGTAAGAAGTATCGTGTCAGCGCGCGCCCCGGCTACCGCCCCCGCACCGGCACCTGACGATCACGGCCACAATCTAGTAAGCTCGTCCTATGGAGGCCTGAAATGGAACGACGCTCTTTTCTGAAATCCACAATCGCCGGCACCGCCGTCGCTGCGGGTCTGGATGCGAAGACCACGCTGCCCCGCCGTGTCTACAAGGATGGGGTGAAGCTCTCGGTCATCGGTTTCGGCGGCATCGTCGTCATGGGCCATGAGCAGGCCGAGGCAGACCGCATTGTGGCCAGCGTGGTGGATCGCAGCGTGAACTACTTCGACGTCGCTCCCTCCTACGGGGACGGCGAGGCGGAGATCAAGCTGGGGCCGGCGCTCGCGCCCCACCGCAAGAACGTCTTTCTGGCCTGCAAGACGGGCAAGCGCGATGCCAAAGGAGCGCGACTCGAACTGGAGCGCTCTCTCGTCCGCCTCAAGACGGACCACTTCGACCTCTACCAGTTCCACGGCATCACCTCCATGAAGGACGTGGACCAGATCACCGCGCCCGGCGGCGCCGGCGAACTGTTCCTCAAGGCCCGCGAACAGGGCAAAGTGAAGTACCTCGGCGTGTCGGCCCACTCGGCCGAGGCGGCCCTGGCGCTGATGGACCGCTTCCCGCTGGATTCGATCCTCTTCCCGGTCAACTTCGTCTGCTGGGAACAGGGCAAGTTCGGACCGCAGATTCTGGAGAAAGCAAAGTCCAAGGGAATGGCGCGTCTGGCATTGAAAGCGATGGCCCAGACGAAGTGGGAAGCAGGCGCCGATCGGAAGAACTACAAATACTGCTGGTACAGACCCGTGGACGATCCGGCTAAGGCGCGGGAAGCCGTGCGCTTCACGCTGTCGCAGGACATCACCGCCGCCGTCCCCCCGGGCCACGATAGCCTGTTCGAGATGGCCATGAGAGCTGCGGCGGAGTTTAAGCCCCTCTCAGCAAGGGAATCGAAAGCTCTGCTTGCCACAACCGCCGGCGTGGAACCGCTCTTCCGGGCCTGAGGCACACAGGCCGTTTCCCGCTTTGCGTTCATCAATTCCAGGCGTATACTGAGGCCAATGGAGGAGGCCCTATGCCGGAAATTGGTGTAATTGAGGCTGCGCCGCCAACCGAATCTCCTCAGGCAGTCATCGGCACGCGGCAGATGTCCTCGGAAAAGCCCGACATTTCGGAAGTCGTGTTCCTGTTCACTGTGCTGGTGGCTTGGACTGCGCTTTTCGCCATCGGGATGTTCGTAACCAGCCAGCCCTACCGCGACGCACTGGCACAGGGGAAGTCAAGCCCCGTGGATTACCTCATCGCCGGGTTCATCTCGTTCATGAGCTACACATTTACCAACCTGGCGATGCTGAGCGGCCTCGCCTCGTTGGCCGGAGCAGGTGCGCGGCACGTTGAAGCGCAACTCAACGGTAGCGAACCAATCGCGAATCTCCGGGCACTCTACACTTCCGCCGCGCTTCGCGGGTTCTTCGTGTACCTCGTGGCATTGTCGGGCTTAATGTTCCTGGTGGAAGGTGTCTTCACCAACATTGCCAAGTCCGCCGACATCTACCTCCGATTGGCG